>CAZJKK010000022.1:0-19413 GCA_964546605.1 uncultured Clostridia bacterium | reverse complement strand
ATGACTAGGAATAACAATGATTATTCAAAGCGTTTTTATGAAATTTCATCAGCTCTTATTGAGTGGGCTAAGGGAAGAGCTATGGTCTTAGACGGAGAATTAGTAATAACAGACGAATCAGGCAAGACTGATTTTCAAGCTTTACAAAACTATTTAAATGATGCTAAGAATAAAAAGTTAACATACATAATTTTTGATCTTTTGGCTCTGGATGGTGAGGATTTTAGAGGATACCCTTTAACTGTCAGGAAGGAAAAACTTGAAGATATAATGCAAGATGCTCCCAGCAATCTTTACTATAGCCACCATGTGCAAGGACATGGTAATGAAAGCTTTGCTGTTGCCTGTGGGTCAGATATGGAAGGTATAATAGGAAAAAAGGCCAAGTCAATTTATAGCGGAACAAGAAATGGTGACTGGATAAAACTTAAATGTGATAAAAGACAGGAGTTTGTAATAGGAGGGTATACACTTTCAGAAAAAAGAACTACAGGGCTAAGCTCACTTCTTCTTGGTGTTTACGAGGGTGAGGATTTGATATATGCAGGACGTGCAGGTACCGGATTTAGTGAAAAAAGCATAAAAGTACTTGAGCAAGAATTTGAAAATTTAAAAATTATGGAATCTCCTTTTAAGTTAGAACCTAAGACAAGAGCAAATGAAAAAATTACATGGCTTAAACCAGAGTTGTCAGCCGAAATTAAATTCGCAGAATGGACAAAAGAAAATCAGTTAAGGCAGGCAAGCTTTAAGGGACTTAGAAAGGACAAGAATCCTAAAGATATAAAAAGAGAAAAACCTAATGATAAATATATGAAATCCATTTTAAATGAGAATGATGAAAGACTTAAGTCTAACGAAAATGAAGATGATAAACATTTTAATGTAAATGCAAAAGCAAGCGAACTAATTGTTGAAGGGATAAAAATTTCTAATCCTGATAAGGTAATATTTAATGACCCTGAAATTACTAAAGGAGATGTTGTTAAGTATTACGAAAAGGTTTCAGAGATTATGCTGCCCTATGTGAAGCACAGGATTCTAAGCATTGTTCGGTGCCCCAAAGGTGTATCAGGGGTGTGTTTTTATAAAAAGCATACAGGACCGGGTAGCAAGGGAGTAGTTACAATACCTGCTCAAGACCTTCAAAAAGATGGGGAAGAATACTTTTATATAGAAGATAAAAAAGGGCTAATTTCTGAAGCTCAATTGGGCACATTGGAATTTCATACATGGGGAAGCATTGTATATGAACTAGAAAAGCCCAATATGATGGTTTTTGACCTAGACCCTGATGAAGGAATGGATTTAGAAAGAGTTCGTAAGGGCGTATTAGATGTTAAAAGTATTCTTGATGAACTTTCATTGAAATCATATCTTAAAACCAGCGGAGGCAAGGGATATCATGTGGTTGTTCCTTTAAAGCCTGTTGCAACATGGGATACATTTCATGATTTTGCCAGAAAGGTTGCTGAGGTAATGGAATATAAGTGGCCAGACCGTTATACAAGCAATGTGAGAAAAGCAAATCGTAAAAACAGGATTTTTATTGACTGGATTAGAAATGTAAGAGGAGCCACAAGCATTGCACCTTACTCATTAAGAGCAAGAAAAGGTGCCAAGGTGTCCATGCCCATATCATGGGAAGAGCTTTATAAAGTTGCTCCGGATGAAATAACTATGAAGGATGCTCTTTTAAGAATTGTAGAAAATGATCCTTGGGATGATTTTTTCCAAAACAATCAAATGCTTAAATAACGAGTACTTAGTTGTAGATAAAAAGGGTACCTATAAATGAAATTTTAGTTTAAACATACATGAGAGTTAAAATTCTCATGTTTTTTATTGTATTTTATCGAATGAATATATACAATGATATTAATAGAATATACTTATTTTCATATGGTAATATTGCGGAGGCATTAAAGATTTTTAGAAGCTTAAAGAGTTCCGGGAAGCAGGATGGTAAACAATCAAATTATTAATGAAAGAGTTGTTCTCAAGCAGGTAAAGCTAAATTTTTGTTAAAAAGGACAGCTAAGCGAGTTGGCTACCAAACGTTATGAGGACATCTTAAAAAATATAGCAGAGAAATGAGATGATAAAAATGAATATTATAAATGTAGATTTGGGCTCAAAGGGCTATGATATTGTCATAGAAAATGGGCTTTTGAAAAATTTGGGCAAATATATTAAAAATATATATAAAAACAAAAAAATAGCCATTGTTACAGATGAAAATGTATTTAAAATTTATGGAGTTCTTGTAAGGGAGTCCTTATTAGAATATGAGTATGATTTTCAATACATTGTGGTAAATCCCGGTGAAGAGAGCAAGTCATTGGAGACATTGAAAACAGTGTATGAGCAGCTGGTAGACTTTAATCTTACAAGAAGCGACTTGGTAATTGCTCTTGGTGGAGGAGTAGTTGGAGATTTGGCAGGCTTTGCTGCATCCACATATTTAAGAGGTGTTGATTTTATTCAGGTTCCAACAACACTGCTTGCTCAGGTTGATTCAAGCGTTGGGGGAAAGGTTGCTATAAATCTTGAAAAAGGGAAAAACCTCATTGGAAGCTTCTATCAGCCTAAAAGGGTTTTAATTGACCCAGATTGTTTAAACCTATTGCCTGATAAGTATATTAAGGACGGGCTGGGAGAAGTCATAAAATATGCGTGCATAAAAGATAAGGAATTATTTCGTTTGCTATCAACCATCAATACTAAAGAGCAATTGTTTGATAATTTAGAATATATAATATATACCTGCTGCAACATTAAAAAAGAATTAGTTGAAAAAGATGAGCATGACAAGGGGGAAAGAATGCTTCTAAATTTTGGGCATACATTTGGTCATGCTATTGAAAAATATTTTAATTATAAATATAGTCATGGGGAATCAGTGACCCTTGGAATGTACTACATAACGAAGAAAAGCGAAGAGCTTGGTTTTACAGATTCAGGAACTGCAGAAGAAATAAAAAACATGCTGATGAATTTCCATATTGATTATAACTGGCCTGATTTGGATATAAACACGGTAAAAGAAACAATTTTACTGGACAAAAAAAATATTTCGGGAAAATTAAAATTAATACTTTTAAGAAAAATCGGATATAGTTTTATTGAAAGTGTACCAATAGAAAATATTAATAAATTTCTTTAGGAGAGATATGAAAAGTATTTTAATTAAACCATCAACCTTAAGTGGAATTATAACACCGCCTCCTTCTAAAAGCCTGAGTCATCGTGCTATCATATGTGCTTCTCTTTGCAATGATGATGGCATAAGCAAAATAGACAATGTGATTTTATCTGATGATATAAATGCAACCATAAATGGAATGAGAAATTTAGGTGCTGAAATAGATATAATAGAAAATAATAATAAAACATATTGTCTTCATATAAGAGGCAGCAAGGGGAATATTTCCAAAGCTGAAATTGATTGTAAGGAATCAGGCTCAACTCTTAGATTTTTAATTCCTGTAGGTTTAATGCTTGCAGATAGCTGCACATTTAAAGGAAGAGGAAAGCTGATTGAAAGGCCGCTGGATATTTTCTATAATATATTTAATGAAAAGGGAATTTCATATAAAAATAACAATGAACTATTGCCCCTAAATGTTAGTGGAAAATTGAAAGATGGAATTTACAATGTATCAGGGAAGGTAAGCTCTCAATTTATATCGGGATTATTGTTTGCACTACCTCTTTTGAATAAAGACTCATCCATAATAATAATTGACAATATGGAATCTGTAGGATACATAGATTTAACTCTTCAAATGCTTAAGACATTTAATATAAGCATTGACAACAAAAATTATAAAGAGTTTAAAATTAATGGCAGCAATAAATACAATTCTTCATCATACAAAGTTGAAACGGATTTTTCCCAAGCTGCATTTTATCTGGTAGCTGAAGCACTAGGAAATTCAGTTGAATGTTTGGGCTTAAATGAAAATTCTCTTCAAGGAGACAAAGAAATACTGAAAATTATTGAAAAATATAATAACAATGTATATGATGAAATTAAAATAGATGCCTCACAAATACCAGACTTGGTACCTATTATCACAGTGCTTGGGTCACTTCAAGAAGGTAAAACCACTCGTATAGTTAATGCAGAACGTTTAAGAATTAAAGAATCAGATAGGTTAAAGGCCATTTCCACAGAGCTAAATAAAATTGGCGCAGAAATAAAAGAATTAAATGATGGACTTGTTATAAAAGGCAAGGAAAGCTTAAGAGGAAATGCAAAAGTTAACAGCTGGAACGACCATCGTATAGCCATGTCTCTTGCAATTGCTGCTACAAGGTGCAAAGAAGAAATTGTTTTAGAGGGCTATGAAGCAGTAAACAAGTCATATCCGGATTTTTGGAATGACTACATATCATTGGGAGGTGAAACGAATGAGCTCCATTTGGGGTAATAAGTTAAAATTAAGTATTTTCGGTGAATCACATGGTGAAGCCATAGGTGTTGTAATAGATAATCTTCCTCTCGGAATTAATATTGATATGGAATACATTGAAAAACAAATGGAACGCCGTTCACCGGGAAAAAGTAATTTGTCCACAGCGCGAAGTGAAAAGGACAAGGTTAAAATATTAAGCGGAATATTTAATAATAAAACTACTGGAGCACCTCTTTGCGGAATTATTTATAATGAAGATACAAAATCCAAAGACTACAGTGAGCTAAAAGATAAAATGCGCCCTGGTCACAGCGATTACCCTGCATTTGTAAAGTACCAAGGCTTTAACGATTACAGAGGAGGCGGCCATTTTTCCGGTAGGATAACAGCTCCCTTGTTATTTGCAGGAGCATTGGCAATGAGCATATTGGAAAATTATAAAGGGATTTATGTAGCAAGCCATATAAGCAGCATTTATAACATTGAAGATGATAAAATTGCTATAAATGATTATGATGATTATGAACCCAATCATTTTAGTTATTTACATGATATGGAAATTCCGGTGCTTTCAGAAAAAAAGGGCTATCTCATGAAAGCTGAAATCCTAAAAGCAAGGGATGAAGGAGATTCTTTGGGGGGAACTGTGGAAACAATCATAACCAATATACCTCCGGGATATGGACAGCCATTTTTTGATTCTGTTGAATCAAGATTATCACATATGATATTTTCTATACCATCCGTAAAGGGTATTGAGTTTGGCATAGGATTTAATATTTCAAAAATGAAAGGTTCTCATGCAAATGATGAATACATAATTAAAGACGGAAAAGTATCTGCAAAGTCTAATAATAACGGAGGAATAATAGGAGGAATTACAAACGGTATGCCCATATTATTCACTACTGCAATAAAGCCTACTCCGTCTATATCTATTCCTCAAGATACTGTAAATATTGCGTCAATGGAAAATGCTGTATTGCAGATTAAAGGACGCCATGACCCTTGCATAGTTCCAAGGGCTCTTCCTGTTATTGAAGGGGCTGCTGCTTTAGTTATCTTAGATTTATTAATGGAAAGAGACGGGGAATTATTAAATAAATGAAAAATATAGTGCTAATAGGAATGCCCGGCTGTGGGAAAAGCACACTAGGCATAATTCTCTCTAAAAAATTAAATATAAAAGCCATAGATATGGACAATTATATAGAAGTAAATGAAAATAAAACCATAAAAGAAATGTTTGCTGTTAGCGAAGATTATTTTAGAAATGTGGAAAGCAAGTATGTAAAATTGTTGGGACAATTAGATTCACGCATAATTTCAACTGGTGGAGGCATTGTAAAAAGAGAGGAAAATATAGTTGCTCTTAAAAAGAATTCTGTTATAGTTTTCATAAACAGACCCATTGAAAACATAGTAAAGGATGTAAATATGAAAACCAGACCTTTATTAAAGGATGGAGTTGAGGCAATTTACAAGCTTTATAATGAAAGAATACACCTATACAAAAAGTATTGTCATATTGAAATTTGCAATGAGGGTTCAATAGAAGAAGTAGCAAACAATATAATACAGACTGTTCTTCAGTGGGAAGAAAAAAATAAAAAAGAAATATGATTAAAGCAGATATTCAAAAGAAGGCTTAATTGAAACCTACAACCAAGTAGTTGATTTTGTAGATTTTGATAGCTTGAATGAAATTATTAACTTGTGTAGTTTTAATATTTAAACAATAAGTATTAGCAAATGTTTTGACATTAGGACCAATTTCTATAATAGAAATTGGTTTTTTAATAAATAAAATTATAGATGCCAAGATATGTCTTCCCGTGGATATTAATGAAAAACATTGCATTTTTTTGTTATAATGATACAATGTTAAAAACATTATTTTTATAGGTGAATATATGGAATTAGAAGAAGCAGCAGTAAAAAATAATAAAAGAATAGTAGTGAAAGTAGGTACATCTACACTTACTCACAGTACAGGAAATTTGAATTTAAGAATTATGGATAAATTAGCTATGGTTTTATCTGATATTAAAAATAAAGGTTATGATGTGGTGCTTGTTACTTCCGGATCTATAACTGCCGGAGTTGCAAAGCTTGGTTTGAAGGAAAGACCAAAGGAAGTAAAGGAAAGACAGGCAGCGGCTTCTGTTGGACAATGCGAGCTTATGTTTGTATATGACAAGCTTTTTTCCCAATATGGACAAAAGGTTTCACAAATACTTTTAACAAAATATATTACAGATACAGGATCAACAAGAAATAATATTATTAATACATTTGAAACATTGTTTTCATATGGGGTAATTCCCATAGTAAATGAAAATGATACTGTTGCAGTTGATGAGCTCGTGTATGGAGACAATGACACCCTCTCGGCTATTACTGCCACATTGGTAAATGCGGATATACTTATTATATTAACAGATATAGATGGATTTTATGATGGAAATCCAAGTGAAAAACCGGATGCTAAACTAATTTCTGTAATAGAAGAAATAACCGAAAAAATAGAAAATGCAGCAGGAAAAGCTGGAAGCATTGTGGGTACCGGAGGAATGGCTACAAAAATAGCTGCTGCAAAAATAGCGGGAGAAAAAGGAATAGATATGGTCATAACAAATGGCCAAAAGCTTGATTTATTGTATGATATATTAGAAGGAAAACAAGTGGGAACATTATTTAAAGGAAAGAAGGTATAAAATGAATGAACTTATAATTAAAGGTAAGAAAGCCAAAGATGCATCCTATGAACTGATGAATATTTCAACAGAGTTAAAAAATAACGCTTTGAAAAAAATAGCTGAAAATTTAGTAAAACATTCAAATGAAATAATTGAAAAAAATAAAATAGACATAGAAAATTACAGAAACAATAATATGCCTGAAGCAATGGTAGACAGGCTCATGCTTAATGAAGCCAGAATCCGTTCTATTGCAGAGGGAGTTAAACAAGTTGCTGAGCTGGAAGATCCCATAGGTGAAGTTTTAAATATGGTTAAAAGACCAAACGGACTTGTTATAGGAAAAAAAAGAGTACCTCTTGGAGTAGTTGGAATTATATATGAATCACGTCCCAACGTCACTGTTGATGCAGCAGCTTTATGTCTTAAAACCTCCAATGCCGTAATGCTCAGGGGTTCTAAGGATGCAATTAATTCCAACATAGAGCTTGTTAGAATTATGAAAATTTCATTAAAGGAAGCAGGCATTAGCGAAGGAGCCATTGAATTAATAGAAGATACATCAAGAGAAACAGCAACAGAGTTTATGAAGCTTAATGATTATTTAAGCGTCTTGATACCAAGGGGTGGAGCAAATCTCATAAAAGCTGCCGTAAAAAATGCAACAGTGCCTGTAATAGAAACAGGAACAGGAAATTGCCACGTATATATAGATGAATTTGCAGATGTTGATATGGCAATGAATATTTTGCTAAATGCCAAGACATCAAGAGTATCAGTTTGCAATTCATGTGAAAGCCTTCTTGTCCACAAGAATATAAAGGATAAATTTTTAAAAGAAGCAATAAACAAATTGAAAGAAAAAAATGTGGAAGTAAGAGGCTGTGAACAAACTTTAGAATTATGTCCTGATGTTATTTTAGCAACAGAAGAAGATTATAAAGAAGAATTTCTTGATTATATAATATCTGTAAAAGTTGTAGATAGTATAAAGAAAGCGATTGAACACATTAATAAATATGGAACAGGACATTCGGAAGCAATAGTTACGGATTCATACATAAATTCCCAGCAGTTTTTAAATGAAGTTGATGCAGCAGCTGTTTATGTGAATGCCTCTACAAGATTTACAGATGGATTTGAATTTGGATTTGGTGCTGAAATAGGTATAAGCACGCAAAAAATTCATGCAAGAGGTCCCATGGGATTAAAAGAACTCACAACTACAAAGTATATTATATATGGAAACGGGCAAATAAGATAGTTGTTTCAATTAAAAGCGTATGTTGATGAGATACGCTTTTTTGATTTAAACTATTTAAATAAAATAATACAAGAAATATTTATAATAATAGTATATAATATTGAAAATATCTTATTGGAGATTGATTATTAATGAATGTTTTTAATGAAATAAAATGGAATATTGATGAGACAAAAGTATTATCACTTTTAGGGTACAATAAAAATAACGTACCAAGTGAAGAAATACTTAAAAGAATTAGGTATGAAATTGCAGGATGTGGAGATTATTTAAATCCAGTTGTTTATTATGAATATTTTAATATTAAATCGAAGAGAGATAATAAAATAATTCTCGAAAATGGAGTTGCTTTTGAAGGAGAATTTATTTCTGAAAAGCTTATGAACTGCAATAAAATTATAGCTGCTGTAATTACATTAGGAGCAGGGGTCAATGAAGTTATTGATAATGCATTTAACGAAGGAGACTATCTTAGAGCATTAATTATGGATAGCATTGCTACTGAAGCTATAGGTTATGTTAATAAAGTGTTTTGGCAAAAAATTGTTGACGATATTAAAAATACAAATTTAGGCTTAACACAAGTAATGTCTCCAGGTGATGCAAGATGGGAATTACAGGAGCAAGCTAAAATCTTCAAGTGCATGGGTGATGAATTTTCAGAGGTTAAGTTAAATGATTCATTTTTAATGATACCTTCAAAGTCTCTTGCTCAAGTTTATGGTTTTGGAGAAAATATTGGTATAGCTAAAAATGAACATATATGCATTGAATGCAGCATGAAGCACTGTGCATACAGAAGTGACGGGAAAATTCCACTGACAATTCAATCTGAAGACACAAAGGAAATCATAGATGTACAAAAAGATGAAAACCTCCTGGACATATTAAAAAAGCAAAATTATTTTATTGACAACCCGTGCAATGGTAAGGGTACTTGCGGAAAATGCAGGGTTATAGTAAAAAAGGGGAACGTTGAAGTAAGCCATCAAGATAAGGTTCATTTTTCAATAAGCGAACTTGAAATGGGCTACCGTCTGGCTTGTAGGATAAATGTACAAGAAAAATTAGAAGTAGAAATAACTCATGTGGATAATTTCATGGTTGTTATGACCAAGGGAAATGATGATTTGTTGTGTGAGTCAAAATTAGATCCTGTTGTTAAAAAGATACATTGCATCATGGAAAAACCATCATTGGAAGATCAAAGAGATGATTTTACAAGACTTAAGAATTCTCTGGGATTGAGTAAATTAAATATTAATTTAAATTACATGCAATGTTTAAGTGAGAATTTAAGAAATTATGATTTTAATGCAACTGCAGTTTTATATGAAGATAATTTAATAGCATTAGAAAATGGAAATACCAGCGATAATTTTTACGGCATTGCTGCAGATATTGGAACAACTACAATTGCAGTTTATTTGTTAAATTTGAATACGGGAAAAACAATAGATGTAGAATCTGCAGTGAATTCACAAAAAAATTACGGGGCTGATGTAATTTCAAGAATTAACTATACAATTGAAAACAAAGAAGGTTTAAAAGTTTTAAAGGATGCTGTTGTTTCTCAGCTTAACCTCATGATTGAAAAACTGTGTAATAAAAATAATATTGCTGTTGAAAATATTTATGATATTTCCATTGTGGGAAATACTACTATGATTCATTTGTTCCTGGGCTTTCCATGCGAAAATATTGCCATAGCACCATATATACCTGCATTTAACAGCCCATTAACAATAAAAGCCAGAGAAGCAGGATTGATAACAAATGGTATTTTAAGCATAGCTCCTGGAATTTCATCCTATGTGGGAAGCGATATTACAACAGGTATTTTATCATGCAATATGATGGATTCTGAAAAATATTCACTTCTTCTTGATATTGGCACAAACGGTGAAATGGCTCTGGGAAATAAAGATTGTGTAATAACATGTGCTACTGCGGCAGGTCCTGCTTTTGAAGGGGCAAATATTAAATACGGTATGGCTGGCATAAAAGGAGCCATAAGTAAAATTGATTTATCCAAAGAAAAAATCTATGAAACAATTGACCATGGAATGCCTATAGGAATATGCGGTTCCGGTGTATTAGACTGTGTTGCTCAAATGCTTGAATTTAATATTATTGACAAGACAGGCAAGATGATTGATTTCGATGAAACAGATGATATAGAAGATACCGAATATTTAGAGTATATTCAAAAATTAGATCAAAGGTTTAAGTTCAGATTAACAGAAATTGATGGTATAAAGCAATTTATAATAGCTAAAAAAGAAGAGGGAACGCCAATTACATTCACTCAAAAGGATGTCAGAGAAGTTCAACTTGCCAAATCAGCCATAAATGCAGGTATACAGATTATGCTTAAAGAAAAGAATTTAAATTATGAAGATATTAATAAAGTATATATGGGTGGTGGATTTGGAAATTATATGGACATTGAAAGTGCCGCAATTGTGGGACTTATACCAATGGAATTAAAAGATAAGGTGGTATCAGTTGGAAACTGTGCCGGAACAGGTGCAAAATTATACCTTTTATTTAATAACTTTAGAAAAAAAGCAGAAGATTTAATAGATAAAACAACGCATATTGAGCTGTCATCAAGTGCCGATTTTATGGATTATTTCATGAATGGAATGAAGTTTTAAAGATACCAATGATATTGAAAAGAACTTTATTTTATATTTGAAATATATTATAATACCATACATAAATAGAAATAATACTAAACAACAATAATAAAGCAAAGAGGTATCCCATGGATGACTACATGAAAAAAGTAATAAGTCTAATAGATTTAAGCCAAGATTTGCCGCTGAATCAAATAGTGTATACAGGTCTAAGATCAGCCATTATTAAGGGAATAATACCTGTTGGTGAAAGAATTAATGAAATAAAATATTCTGCGGAGCTTAATGTAAGCCGTACGCCCATTCGTGAGGCTTTGTACAGAATACAAGCAGAAGGTCTAATTGAGCACAAGCCTAAAAGCGGCTTTGTTATAAAAAGGGTTACAGTGGATGATGCTGTTGAAATATTTAAATTAAGGGTTGCTTTAGACACATTGGCAGCTACTAATGCAATGGAAAACATGACATCAGAACAATTTAAAAATATGAAAGATTTGCTGGATAAAACAGAAGAACATGAAGAAAATGGCGATATATCAGCAGTTATAAAAATGTTTGGTGATTTCAACAATCTCATATATGAATATTCCAATATGCCCAGACTTAAAGTAATCATAGATAATCTTAGGGATTACTTAGCGCGTTTCAGAGATATCTCATTATACGACAGCAACAGGCGAAAAAAAGCTTTAGATGAACATAAGTTAATTTATTATTGCTTAAGGGACAAGGATGAAAATGAATTGACTGAATTAATATATAAGCATTTAAATTATTCAAAAAAATTTATTGTAGAAGAAATTAGAAAACAAGAAGAGTTGAGTTAATGGAAGAGAATATTATTAAATTATGTATAGAGTTGGCAGAAATTGCTCAAAGGTCCATATTGTACGAGGCGGTGCTAACCCCCAAGCCAGGGCTTGTAGATTCAGTTGATCAAGGATCACATAAAGACATGAATGTATTTACATTTTTAGATAGCTCTGCAAGCATGTTTCATTCGTTTTATAATTATGCCTTTGCAGGCTTAACATGTGAGCATGATGAAAAGTGGCTTTTTTCCTACATTAGAGGTGTAGGTAAACAAGCAGAACAGCTAATGTTTAAAGCAACAAAAAATATAAATACTCACAAAGGAATTAATTTTTCTCTCGGTCTTATACTTGCTGCCACCGGCTATTATTTTCAAAAGTCCCGTATAAAAGACCTGAGATTTTTTAGCGCTATGGATTCATTAAATATAGCAAATTTAGCAAAGAGTATGACTGCAGGTCTTGTAGAAAATGACTTTAAACATATTCATGCAAAAGAAAAAGAAAATCTTACAAATGGTGAAAAATTATATTTAAAAACAGGCTTTGCAGGCATAAGAGGGGAAGCTGAGGCAGGATTTCCTGCAGTTTTTGATTTAGCACTTCCCAGATTAAGACATACATCTAAATTAAATATTAGCTTAGAAAGAAAGCTTTTAGATGTTTTATTTCATATAATGATGAATACATCAGATTCCAATGTAATAAACAGAGGAGGAGAAGAAGCGCTAAGTTTTGTAAAAAGTGAAGCATCAAAATTTGTTGAAAATGATGCAATATTTAAAGACAACTATAAAGAAAAAATAGAAGCTTTAAATGAAATATTCAAAATCAGAAACATTAGTCCTGGAGGCTCCGCAGACTTATTATCTCTAACTGTATATTTTGCCCTCCTTGAATCATTAATTTAAGTAGATTTTATTCAAAGTGGCAAATTTCACTTGCAAAAAAGCTGCTCAACTAGCTAAGTTGTGCAGCTTTTTTATAAATTTTTATATTACTTTACTTTTCTAACAACATCAATTATACTTCCGTCACGATACTCTACTAGGGCAACTACCTTGTCATCATATTCAATTGGGTCGGGTGTGCCCACAACTTTATATGCTTTTTCTTTTAATTCTTCAATAGTGTACATAGGAACAGGAAGATTTTTATAGCTTTCTAATAAATCTGTACGCTTTGGATTTACTGCAATACCAATTTCAGTAACTAATACGTCAATGCTTTCCCCGGGAGTTACTATGGTTGTTACTTTATCAGCAACACAAGGTATTCTTCCCCTTACCAAAGGAGCAAGAATAATAGCAAGCTTAGCTCCTGCAGCAGTGTCAGAGTGTCCACCTGAAGCACCTCTTATTATACCATCAGAACCTGTCAATACATTTACATTGAAATCTGTATCTATTTCAAGAGCAGATAACACAACCACATCCAAATTGTTTACAGCAGATCCTTTGTTGCCGGGGTTTGCATAAAATGAAGCGCTTATTTCATAATGATTAGCATTTTTCTTTATAGACTCTATGGCACCTGTGTCAAAGGATTGAGTGTCTATAATTTTTCCAATTAAGCCTTCTTCCATCATATCGCATAGATGTCCTGTAAGTCCTCCTTGAGCATAGCCTGCACGGATTCCAGTCTTTTTCATTTCTTCAGCTAAATAACGGGCAACTGCCAAAGTTGATCCGCCTGATCCTGCCTGAAATGAAAATCCTTCTTTAAAATAAGGGGAATGAGTTATTACATGGCATGCATTTTTAGCTATTAATAATTCCTTAGGATCTTTAGAATATCTTGTTGCTCCCTTTGCAATTCCCTTTGGATCTCCAATTGAATCAACAACCACAACATAATCAACATAATTTTGAGGAATGCTTATGGGAGTGTTTGGATATGGCATTAATGTATCAGTTATTATTACAACCTTGTCAGCAAATTCAGCATCAACCATTGCATATCCAATAGAGCCGCAAGGAGCCTTTCCATGCGAACCGTTAGCATTGCCGTAACAATCTGAAGAGGAAGCCCCCAAAAATGCAACGTCTATGTGAAGCTCGCCTGATTCAACTGCTCTTGCACGACCACCATGAGATCTGATTATAACGGGGTTTTCCATAATACCGTCAGAAATAGCAGCCCCAACCTTGTCCCTTAAACCGCTTGATGTTATGTTAGTTATAACGCCATTTTTTATGTGGTCTATGATAGGAGCATGTATGTTAGCTATAGAGCTTGATGCCAGCGTTAAGTTCTTAATTCCTTTTTTAGCTATTTCCTCCATTACCATGTTTAAAATATAATCACCTTCTCTAAAGTGATGATGGAAGGAGACAGTCATTCCATCCTTTAAACCTGTTTTGTCAATTGCTTCGGAGATTGACTTTAACATTTTTGATTCGCCGGGTTGAATAGCTTTTTCTACAACTCCGGAAGCTCTTTTATAAGAATGCCTTCTGCTGAATTGTCCTTCAAAAACACCGTATTTTTCTGCATATATATCTGGTATTTCAATACCTACCTTATTCTTAGCCATTTTATTCTCCTTTCTTGTACAAACCAGCTTTTTCTGCCAGCATTAAAACTCTCTGGGCACGTTCAACTATTGGCTTATCAATCATTTTGCCGTTTAGAGCAATAACGCCTGAACCTCTTGATTCTGCTTCTTCTATAGCATATATAACATTCTTTGCATTATTTATTTCTTTTTCAGTAGGAGTATAAACTGAATTAACAACAGGTATTTGTCTTGGATTTATAACAGATTTTCCGTCAAAACCTATTTGCTTAATAAATTCTGTTTCCTTTCTTAAAGTTTCTTCATCATCTACATCAGAAAATACTGTATCAAGTGCTGCTATTCCTGCTGCCCTTGCTGCATGAACTATCATTGAACGAGCAAAGAAAATTTCCTCTGAATCCCGGTCTGCATAACGTCTTGTTTTCATGGCTGTCACATAGTCTTCAGAGCCTAATGCGATACCTATTAATCTTTTGCTTGCAGTTGCTATGGACAATGCATTTAAAACCCCTTGAGGTCCTTCAATGGCTGCCATCATTTTTGTTGTTCCTACTTCTCTTCCGCATTTTCTTTCAGCATCTTCAATAACTGCTTCTGCATCTAGCACATCTTCTGCACTTTCGGTTTTAGGAAGTCGGATAACCTGAATTCCTGCTCTAACAGTTGCATATATATCATCTTTGCCGCCCATGTCAAGAGAATTAATTCTTACAACTGTTTCTGTATCACCGTAATCAAATGTTTTTAATGCATTATATAATAAAAAGCGTGAAGTATCTTTTTCTTTTAATGAAACAGAATCTTCCAAGTCAAACATTATGGAATCAGCTCCATAAATACTTGCGTCTCTCATCATTCCCGGATTGCTTGCAGGAACAAACATCATAGTTCTTCTTAAACGTTCCATGAGTCCATCTCCTCCCAATTATAATTTGTAGTGATTTCTGAGCTTCTGTGTACTGCTGCCACTGTTCTTGCAACAATAGTACAATCTAAAGCACCTTTGTCTGTAGCAGCAATTTTAGCATCCATAATTCCCATTTCTGATAATGTGTCTTTTATTACTTGACGAATTCTTTTGCCATATTGTTTTTCAACTGCGCTTTGTAATTCAATTTCAATTCCTTTATTGTCATTTTTATCAATAATAATGAGAATATCTGAGGATTCTAATGTTCCTGCTGATGCTTGTTTTTTAATTTCAAAATTACTCATTTTAACACATCCTTTTCTATTAATTTTATTTTGAATATTTTTACCTTCATCTGATATTTAATAGTTAGTATTATACTATACTTTAAACGTTTCCCTGTGTATTTTTAATGTTCTTTTGCCTGTCCGAAAAAAAGCTTAAAAAATGGGGAATGTTTTTAGTTTGAAGTTAAGGAAAACAAGGATTGTATTTCCTGTGTTTTTTTGTTTAAAAACGCTTGCCAATAACATTTTCATGAATTATACTCGTGTAAAAATTAAGTGAAAAAAGGAGACATTTTATGTTAGCAGTTTTATCATGGTCAATGATAATAGTATTTATGATACTGATTATTAAGAAAAAATTAACGCCATTTTCTGCGTTGATATTAGTACCAATTGGATTTACATTAATAGGTTCATTTTTAGGACTATATGCAGCACAGGTTACAGAATTAAAAGAAATTGCAAATCCTACTATATTAGATCAAATATTTATCATAGGAGATTGGACTGTAGCAGGAATTAAAAAGGTATCTGTTACTGCAATAATGCTTTTATTTGCTATATTATATTTCTCAATTATGTTAAATGCAGGATTATTTGATCCTGTTACCAAAAAAATGATTAAGTTTGCACAAGGTGACCCAGTTAAAGTTTTAGTTGCAACAGCCATAGTAGCTGGGGCAGTTTCATTAAACGGAGACGGAACTACAACAACTCTTATAGTATGTACAGCATTTATTCCTTTATATAAAGAATTGGACATGAAATTGATGAATTTAGGTGTTGTGTTAATATTGATGAATACAATAATGAATCTTCTTCCATGGGGAGGTCCTACAGCTCGTGTTATTTCTGTTTTAAACACTGTAGGTGAGCAGGAAATATTAAGAGCTCTAGTTCCCGGAATGATTGTTTCAGTTATTTACATGTTAGGTGTTGCTTACTACCTTGGATTAAAAGAAAGAAAAAGACTTGGAATTAAAAAGATGTCTCAAGCAGATATTGATAAATTAACAGAAATAACAGATCCTGAAGTTCTCGCATTAAGAAGACCTAAGTACATTGTATTTAATGCAATAATGACAATAGCCATAGTATTTATGTTAGTAAAAGGAACATTCCCATCAGTATTCTTATTCTTAATGGGTACTGCACTTGCTCTTGTTGTAAACTATAAAAAATTAAGCGAACAAAAGGCCAGAATACAAGATAATGCAGGAGATGCATTACAAGTTGTTATCCTAGTTTTAGGAGCAGGTATTTTCATGGGATTATTTACAGGAACAGGAATGTCAGATGCATTAGCATTAAGCATGACTAAATTAATCCCTGCAAGCTTTGGGCGTTTCTGGGGTCTAATTGTTGCTATATTGTCTGCACCTGGTACATTCTTCTTATCAAACGACGCATTCTACTACGGTGTATTGCCTGTATTGGCAGAAGCCGGTGCTCAATACGGATTTACAGCGTTAGAACTTGGAACAGCATCATTGTTAGGTCAGGCATTCCACTTATTAAGTCCACTTGTTGCATTCATTTACTTGTTATTAAACCTTACAGGTCTTGATATGGGTGAATGGCAAAAAGAATCAGCTAAATGGGCAACAGGAATATTTATAATATTCATTGTTATGGCTGCTGTAACAAATGCAGTACCATTAATAAAATAATTTAAAATTAATTAGATATTCTTTGGGCTCGCCCTGTGAATGACAAAAAAGCCGATTATAAATCGGTTTTTTTATATACTCAAATTCGAATTTTGTTATAAACTTACAGTTGGCTCTAAAATTGTAAGAGTATTATCAATTGTATTTAAATTAGCCATTGCACCAATGGGAATTGCCATTTTATAATAGCCATGACCCGAGGCAAGATTAGTCATGAGAGGCTTATTTAATGGAACTAATACTTCGTTTACTAAGTTTTCAAGATTTTGTCCATAGGCATCAGGACAATTAGAACATTCGCCTACAATAATACCTGCACAATCATTTAACTTACCTGCGTGAATTAAATGCATCAACAGTCTGTATACTCTACTTATGGATTCATGTGTTTCTTCAATAAAGAAAATCTTTCCCGTTGTATCTACCTCGTAAGGAGTGCCCAATGTATCTACAAAAGACTGAAGATTACCTCCTACTATGGTGCCGGTAACATTGCCGGGAACCCTGCTAACAAGGGGCATTTCAGGTGGATTTTCTAAAATTCTAGGAGCTGTTAATGTGGATGTGGCTGTGAAAAATTGATTGAAGTTGTAAGCAGGAGTGGTGCTCCTGAAATCCAACAACAAAAGTGAGTGAAATGTAATAAGATTTGACCATATGTACAAAACATTTAACAATACTGTTATGTCACTGTAGCCTGTTAATATTTTGGGATTTTCAGTTATTACTCTATAATCAAGATATGGTATTATATCCTTTACACCAGTTCCGCCTCTAGAAGGGATAATAGCTCGAACTTGACTGTTTTCAAACATGTTCATTAAATCTTGTGCTCTTTCCTGTGCTGTGGCTGCAACAATTCCTTGAGATGAGAATACATAATCCCCAACAATAACATTAAACCCCAGGTTTTCAAGAAATAGAATTCCGTTTCGTATAGTTGCTTCATCTCTGGGACTGCCAAGAGTAACTATTCCAACAGTATCACCGGCGCGTAAAATAGGTGGCCTTATTGCCATATAACCGCCTCCTCAATATATTTACTTATTAATATATGTCATAAAATATATTTTGTGAAAAAGACACTGGACGTTTTGAGGCTGGTTAATAAGCAAACATTTTTGGCAATCATACACCTTCTCCATTAAACTCAGGAATAAAGCTTTCAAGCTGAGTATCACCCTCTTGTATAAATCCATTTTCAACACCTAGCCCTACGGCATAATCTACAAGCTCCTCATATTCTTCATTTGTGATTTTTCGGTTTATTTCAGGGTATTTAGAAATATGTTCCAAGGGTGTGTACTGATTCATAATGCTTATAAATATTTTATCACCATAAGTTTCATAAAGATATCTTATTATACTTTTAGAATCCTCTAAGAAACCGGGAAGCATCATATGCCTTACAATTACACCTTTCCTCATAATTCCATCGTCATCAAATTCAGGCTCGCCAACCTGTTTTAACATTTCTTTGATTGCTCTAGAAGCATAATAAAAATAATCAGTGCAATTAGAATATTTCTTTGCAATACTCTCATCCATATACTTTAAATCCGGCAAATATATATTAACAATGCCTTCTAACATTTTAAGACAATCAGTTTTTTCATAGCTTCCCGTATTATATACTATAGGAATGCAAAGGCCATTTAATTTGCTGTTTTTCACCGCCTCAACTATATGAGGAATGTAGTGACTTGGAGTTACAAGGTTAATATTATGTGCATTTTTATTTTGAAGTTCAATAAAAATTTCTGCTAATCTTTCTACAGATATAATTTTTCCTGCACGTCCTTGTGCAATATTATAATTTTGACAATATACACATCCCATGTTGCAACCGCTGAAAAATACAGTTCCTGAGCCTTTTTCCCCAGAAATGCAAGGTTCTTCCCACATATGAAGGGCAGCTCTTGCAACCACCAACTCATTAGTTTCTTTGCAGTATCCTTTAATACCTTTAGTTCTGTTAACCCGGCAGTCTCTTGGACATAATCTGCAGTTTATATATTCATTTATCATCATTATTAATTACCTCGAAATAAATGTAATTATAGCACTATGAATTATATGAATCAATGTAAATTATTTTTGTGATATTATGGATGGTTCTTAATTGTCACATGATTAGCAAACTAATGTATAAATTATTGAATACATCCTTATTTTGTAGTATTATAA
>CAZJKK010000021.1:0-19718 GCA_964546605.1 uncultured Clostridia bacterium | reverse complement strand
TTACAATAGCATGAGTCAAACAGAAAAAATGCATATTACCGATGCATTTAAATTCGAGCTTTCTAAGGTTAAAGACATCTCAGTAAAACAACAGGTAGTAGATATGTTTGGAAATGTAAATACTGAACTGATGAATGAAGTGGCAGATTTTATAGGTGTTAACAGACCTACTACAACAGCGTCAAATTATAGTAAGACTTCTCCTGCCCTCAGTCAAGCAAACACAATTATGAAACCAGATACATTAAAGGTGGGATGTATAATATGTAACGGATACATTTCAGAAGAATTTAATGCAGTAATGCAAGCATTAAACAATGCTAAAACAATGCCTGCAGTAATTAGCAATACTTTATTGCCTGTTAAGGGATTAGGAGGAGACGAGCAGATTCCAAAATATACAATGCTTACAACAGACCCGGTTCTTTTGGATGCTATTTATGTAATTGGTGGTGAAAATTTAGATACCAAATACATTACAGATGTAAAAAGATATATTAATGAAACGTATATGCATTACAAGCCTATATTAGTTTGTAAAAGCTTAGAAAATTTATTGAATCCAAATATGATTAATCAACCTGGTGTAACAATTTATGAAAATAATATGCATATAAATAAATTTGTAAATGATATTTCAATGCATAGACATTGGGACAGAAATATAAATATTCTATAATTAAATATAATATAGGCAATAGCAATGGTTATTGCCTATATTTTTTTCAGGTGCATTATAGTTTATTGTTTTGGAGATAATTATAAATAGAAATCAAAATTTTTGGAGGTAATATGAATCCTAATTTAATGTATACATCGCAAGATATTAAAGGTCAAACTCAACAGGAACCTGGCAAAGAAAGCGATATGTATCCACAACCAATATATGATGATATAAATTGCAAGGGATATAACAGATTGAAAGGAAAAATAGCCATTATAACAGGAGGAGACAGCGGTATAGGGAGAGCAATATCTGTTGCTTATGCAAAGGAAGGTTGTTCTGTTGCTATTGTATATAATATAGCTGATGATGATGCAAATGAAACGAAGGATATAATTGAAAGCTATGGGGGAACTGCATTGCTTATAAAGGGAAATTTAAGAGATTCTAATTTTTGCAAGGAGGTTATAGAAAAAACTGTTAAACAATTTGGCGGGTTAGATATTTTGGTAAACAATGCTGCAATTCAACATCCTCAAACAAACTTCGAGAATATTACCGATGAACAACTTGATGATACATTTAGAACAAATATATATCCACTGTTTTATTTAACAAGAGCAGCTATGCCATATATGAAAGAAGGCAGTACAATAATTAACACGAGTTCTGTAACTGCTTTCAAAGGAAGCAAAGATTTAGTAGATTATTCAGCAACTAAAGGTGCTGTTACTGCTTTTACCAGATCTTTATCTCAAAACTTAGCTGATAAAAAAATAAGAGTTAATCAAGTGGCACCTGGGCCAATATGGACACCATTAATAGTATCAACTTTTGATAAATTAAAGGTTGATACATTTGGAAAGAACACACTATTGCAAAGACCAGGGCAGCCGGTTGAACTTGCTGAAGCATATGTATATTTAGCATGTGACAGCTCCTCTTACATGACAGGTCAAACAATTCATATAAATGGCGGAGACATTGTGAATGGATAGTTTAGTGATCAATTATAAATAAATACGGATCGTAAGAGACATAATATCATATAATCTCTTTGATAAAGTAATAAGCTGTTGCACTACGAAATGAGTGCAACAGCTTTTATATTTCTAATGCTTTTTAGTACATATTAACAAAAAAAGTCTTTTTATTTTGGAGCATTTTATAAGAATTTAATAATAGAATAGTACAGGACAACTATTGAAGAGGTAAGTATATGATAGCTGAAAGCATTTGCAAAGAATTAAAAATAAAACTTAACAATAATCTTACAGGAACAGTACATTCAGTATTTCAAAACGCATTAAACATTTTAACTGATGATAATGATTTTATTACTATAATAACTATTGAAAAACCAATGGGACCACAAGCAATAAGACTTTACAGTGTCACATCTTTTTTAGATTACGGATTAGTTAGGAACATGAAGATTTCCTTACAAAAGGAGTTTATATGTGTTGAAGATTTAAATATTAAGGTAATTATTGATAAAGCACAGATATGGGATCCAAGTCCTGTATTTTCATATAAAAATGAAAAAATAGAAAATATTTTTAAAAAACTAAGTTTCATGGAGACATACTTGCTAGATAGCAAAAAGTTGTTTTCACCACTCTTCAACACATTAAGCAAACAATACAAGGGGTTTGAATTATTTAATATGATCAATACCCATACAGAATTTGACTTCATCAATGAAAGATTTTTAAGATTTATAAAAGCTTTTAATCAGAAAGAAGATTCAATCACAGAAATGACTAAAAGTATTATTGGTTATGGACAAGGCTTAACTCCATCAATTGATGATTTTATTTGTGGATTGATGGTTTCGAACATATATCTATCTCATTATTTTAATAGAAATAATGATGAAACTTTAAGGTTTAATAATTTAATAATAAAGGATATAGATGGAAGGACAACAAGAGTCAGTGAAGAAATGTTGAAATATTCAGCAAAGGGTTATGTAAATGAAGATATTCGCAATCTAATAGTCTCAATTGTATCAAAAACAAGCACTGAAGAATTTATAGAAAATTTAAAAAAGGTTGCTGACTTTGGATTTTCCTCGGGAACAGACATTATTTCAGGCATTTATACATGTTGCACTTTATTATTTAACAAATAGGGGGGGATGTCATGGAAATTGTAAAATACAGCATTAATAAAAACACATATTACGATTCAGTTACTTTGATGATTATTTCCAAGGAGATTAAGAAAAAACAAGGGATAAAGCAGGCCTTAGTTGGAATGGGCACTGATTTGAATAAGGAACTGGCAATGAACTTAAGGTTAAGCAGTGGGGAAATACAGGAAATCACGCCAAATGATTTCTTTGTAAGTGTATTGGCAGATGAAAATATAGCAATTGAAGATGTTATGACTAAAGTTTATGAAATTTTAAACCAAAAAAAACACAGGGAAAGCGACGACTACATGCCAAGAACCTTAGATTTTGCTATAAATAATGAGCCAGATTCCAATTTAGTATTGATTTCCCTCCCGGGTAAATATGCAGCCCTAGAGGCTAGAAAAGCTTTAGACAACAATATTAATGTTATGCTCTTTAGCGATAATGTAACAATTGAGGAAGAAAAGGAATTGAAGGATTTAGCAACAAGTAAAGAACTTTTAATGATGGGGCCTGATTGCGGTACAGCTATTATAAATAATGTGCCTCTCGCCTTTGCAAATGTGATCAGAAAAGGTCATATTGGAGTAGTTGGGGCCTCAGGAACTGGAACTCAAGAGGTTACTGTGCAAATTCATAAGCTTGGAGAAGGGGTATCCCAGGTTATAGGAACGGGTGGCAGAGATTTAAAGAAGGAAATAGGTGGTTCAATGATGTTGCTTGGATTGGATGCACTTATTAATGATCCTGAAACTAAGGTAATATTATTAGTTTCTAAGCCTCCGCACCCTGAGGTTGCTGAAAAGATACTTAAGGTTGTAGAGAAAGCAAACAAGCCTGTAGTAGTTGATTTTATAGGGGGAGACAAGGGCATTATTGAGAATTATGGGGCATATGCTTGCTCTTCATTGGAGGATGCTGCAAGAAAGGCTGTAGCATTACTCCGAAGTGAAGAAGTGAAGGATTTTAATGACTTTGATTTTCCAAGAGAAAAAATAAATAAAATAATAGAAGGCGAAGTTAACAAGTTCGCGCCAGGGCAAAAATATTTTAGAGGATTTTTCACTGGTGGAACTCTTGCTGATGAAGCTATGAAGCTGCTTAATAAAGAGATTGAAATATATTCAAATATTCCCCTGCTACCAGAATTTAAGCTACAAGATGCAAAAATTAGTTACAAAAATACCTGTATAGATTTTGGGGATGATGAGTTTACTGTAGGTAAACCACATCCAATGATAGATCCTGCAGCCAGAGTTGAAAGACTGATACAAGATGCACAGGATGATGAAATTGCAGTAGTTTTAATGGATTTTGTACTTGGATATGGCTCCCACAAAGACCCAGTAGGAGAAATGCTTCCTGCAATTATAGAAGCTAAAAATAAAATGGAGGAAAGAGAAAAGTATCTATGCATCGTTGGCTATATATGTGGTACTGACAAGGATCCTCAAGGCTATACTGAATCAAAGAAAAGACTTGAGGAGGCTGGAGTTATAGTAATGCCTTCAAATGCGCAAGCTGTTAAGCTTACAGAATTAATTCTAAATAAAATTAATAATTGGAGTGATTTTAATGAGTAAGGTAAATGAACTTTTTAATAAAGAGCTTAAGATAATAAATATGGGTCTTGAATCCTTCTACATGGATCTTAAAGAACAAAATGTTAAAACAATACATGTAAATTGGAAACCGGTTGCGGGAGGCAATAAAAAGCTCTCCTCGTTGTTATCAAAGCTAAAATAAATTTATAAAAAAGGAGTGATGCACATGATTACAGAGAAAATTTCAAACGCTAACAGAGAAGTTTTAGAAAGAATACTTAGTGCTCAGCCTACCTTAATAAGGGCAGGAATAGCAGGAGATGAAATTCCGGGAATGACGAAGAAAACTATTTTACATTCAGGTCCACCTGTTAGCTGGGAGAGAATGAGCGGGCCACAAAAAGGTGCTGTAATTGGTGGATTAATTTATGAAAGATTAGCATCTAATGAAGAGGAGGCAAGGGTACTTGCTGCTTCTGGTGAAATTACATTTGATTCATGTCATCACCATAATACTGTAGGACCAATGGCAGGTATTGTAACATATTCCATGCCTGTATGGATAGTAGTGAATAAGACATATGGTAACTATGCATATTGCACCTTTAATGAAGGTCTTGGAAAGGTGTTAAGAATGGGTGCATTCTCTGAGGAAGTAATTAATAGACTAAATTGGATGGAGAGAGTTCTTTATCCGGTAATAAAGGAAGCATTAGAAATCACAGGAGAAATAGACCTAAAAACCTTAATTGCTCAGGTTCTTCAAATGGGTGATGAGGGTCATAACAGAAATAAGTCGGGTACATCACTTTTAATTAGACAGCTTGCTCCAGCTATTGTTAAAACAAAATTCTCTGAGGCTGAAAAGGTGGAAGTGCTAAACTTTTTAAATAGCAATGACCATACATTTTTAAACTTAACTATGCCTGCATGTAAATGCACTATGGATCCTGCCGGAGGAATAAAGTATAGTACCATAGTCTATATTATGGCAAGAAATGGAACAGACTTTGGAATAAAGATTTCCGGTCTTGGAGACAGATGGTTTACAGCTCCTGCAGAAATAGTAGAGGGATTATATTTCCCCGGATTTACTAAGGAGGACGCTAATCCTGATATAGGAGATAGCTGTATTACTGAAACAGCGGGAATTGGCGGCTTTGCAATGGCATGTGCAATTCCAATAGTTCAATTTGTAGGCGGTGCTCCACAGGATGCAATTAACTACTCAAAACAAATGTATGAAATAACCGAAGGAGAAAACAATGTCTACAAAATACCGGTTCTAGATTTCCGTGGAACTGCAACAGGCATAGATATGCAAAAAGTTATAGAAACTGGTATTAGACCAATCATCAACACAGGAGTAGCTCATAAAAACCCTGGCGTGGGACAGGTGGGAGCAGGTCTGGTAAGTCCGCCAATGAAGTGCTTTGAAGATGCATTGGAAGCATTTGTGAAAGTATTGGAGGAAGAAGGAGAGTTATAAAAATAATATAAATTTATGAAAGATAAAAATAAGGAGGATTTGCAATGAATTTATTAGAAAATTGGGGAGAATTAAGAGTTATTGATTTAACACAAAACATAAGTCATTTAACACCACCTTGGCCAACTTATGAACCGCTTCAAATTAAATTCTTTAAGAGATTGGCACCTAATGGAGCAAATGGTCAATTAATCACTACTTCAAATCACGTTGGAACGCACCTTGATGGTCCATTGCACTTTGATACTGCAGGAAGAGATATTGCTTCACTTGAGCTTGAGAAATTGGTGGGACCTGCTGCTGTAGCAGATATTTCAGACATAGCTGAAGACTTTGGCATTTATACACCACAAGACATTATGGATAGAGTTGAAGTTAAAAAAGGAGATATTCTTATAATAAATACAGGCTATCATAAATATGGCTGGGATCAACCACAAGCTGATGAAAGAAGATATATGCTAAGACATCCAGGTCCTTCTATGGAGTTTGTAGACTGGGTTAAGGAAATGAAACTTAAGTGGATTGGTGTTGACTGCGGTTCAGCTGACCACCCCATGAATACTAAAATAAGAGATTGGGAGCCTAGAGAAGCTGAAGTATGTGATAGATACATGAAAGAAAAGTTTGGAAAATCTTTAAATGAAATCTACCCTTGGCCAGATGTATATCAAGCTATGCATCTACAAGTATTTATTAAACCTTATGAAATAATCCATGCTGAAAATCTTGGTGGGGATATAGACTTATTATCAAATAAACGTACAATTGTAGGATGCTTCCCATGGAAATTCCAAGGTGGAGAATCATCAATCTGCCGTATAGTGGCATTTGAAGGATAATTAATATCTGCCCGCCTTATGACGGGTAGATACTTAAGAAAGGGGATACCATGAAATCTGCTTTAGATAATATTAAGGTTCTTGACCTTACAAGAGTTTTAGCCGGGCCTTATGCTACCATGCTTCTGGCAGATTTGGGTGCAGATGTAATAAAAATTGAGATGCCTAACACCGGAGATGACTCAAGGGGCTTTGGCCCATACATAAACAATGAAAGTGCTTATTTTATGAGCATTAATAGAAATAAAAAAAGCATGACATTAAATTTGAAAAATGAAAGTGGAAAAAAAATCTTCTTAGAGCTAGTTAAAGAAACAGATGTATTAGTAGAGAACTTCAGACCGGGCACCATGGAAAAGCTTGGACTAGGTTACGACTATCTTATTACATTAAATCCTAAGTTAATATATGCTGCTGCATCAGGATATGGACATACAGGACCTTATAGCCAAAGAGCTGCATATGACGCTGTGGTTCAAGCTATGGGAGGAATAATGAGCATTACAGGTGAAAAGAACGGAAAGCCTACAAGAGTTGGGTCATCTATTGGAGATATATCTGCAGGTATGTTTACAGTTATTGGAATACTGTCAGCATTAATAAGCAGAAATACAACCGGCAAGGGTCAAATGGTTGATGTCGCTATGCTTGATTGTCAAGTAGCTATGCTGGAAAATGCTATTGCACGCTATTTTGTTACAGGGAAAATTCCAAGACCTTATGGAAATAGACACACATCTATTGTTCCATTTGAAGCATTTGAAACATCAGATGGTGAGATAATGGTGGCTGCAGGCAACAACGCACTTTGGAAGAAACTTTGTAATACTTTAGGATGTCATGAGCTAATTGATGACAAAAGATTTAAGGATAATCTTGATAGAAATGAGAATTACGATGAGTTAAGGCAATTACTTGTACCTTGTTTTTTAGCAAAGACAACAAAAGATTGGCTAGACATTTTTGATAAAGAAGGAATACCCAATGGACCAATTAACACCATCGATAAGGTAGTAGAAGATATTCAGGTTCTTTCTAGAAACATGATTGTTGAAGTTCAACATCCTACAGCAGGAAGCTTTAAGATGCCAGGTATACCAATAAAGCTAAGCGAAACACCCGGAAGAATTCGAACACCTTCACCCACATTGGGGCAGCATACTTATGAAATACTGAAGGAACATCTTGGACTGGATAATATGACAATAGAGAAGTTAGCAGAAGAGGGAGCCATCTGATTGATATTATGTATGTGGTGAGTGAGGTGAGATCATGTATAAATCATCAGGAATTCGAATCGAGGAGCTATTAAATCTTGACATTATGAAGGATTCTAAATTATTAGCAGGAAGTGGAGGATTAGGTAATCTAATTACAAAAGTAAATGTAATGGAAGTACCTGATATATTAAATTGGGTTGAAGAAGGGGAATTATTACTTACAACTGCATATTCAATGAAAGATAACCTTGATGGGTTTAAGGATTTAATAATCCATTTTAGTCAAAAAGGTTTGGCAGGTATGGGATTTAAAACAAAAAGATATATAAATGAAATCCCTGAATCAATAATAAATGTTGCTAATGAATTAGAGTTTCCTTTAATCGATATATCCTATGATTTATCTTTCTCTACCATAATAACCAGAGTTCTTACTGAAATAGTAAATAATCAAACCAGTATTTTAACTAGGATTGGGTGTATGCATAATGAACTAATAGATATAATGCTAGGCAATGGTGGCTTAAAGGAAATAGCGAAAGCATTGTATGATAGCTTGGAGGGAAAATCCCTTGCAATACATGATTATGTCTTCGGAAATAACATAATAATGTGTAAAGAGGAGTATAGAACATTTATAGAAAATATAATTGAAATAGAATCTAATAATCTTAAATCCATTGCCAAAGACTTTGAAGATAAGATTTCTAGAACAAAATCTATTGATTATTTTGGTGAAATGCAAATAGAAAGGGTCAATATACCCATAAAGACTAATGATAAAAATTATGGATGCATATATATTTGGCAAGATGAACGAGTTTTAAATCCTGTAGAGTTTACAGTTATTGAAGCTGCAACACCAATAGTTGCTTTGGATATTTATAAGAAAATATTATCCTATGAAATCGATAGCAGATATAGAATTGAATTTATTGAAGACCTTTTGTCTAACGATGATAAAAAATATAAAAAGGCCTTGGAAATGGCTTCATATTTTAAGTTTGATGATTCTATCAAATATTCTGTTGGGATTATATCATTAAATAATCTATATCAGATGGAACAAAGGATTATAAGTATTGTTAAGAAAATAAACGAAAACATTTATCCTAAGATAATTATTGGAAATAAAAGCAATAAAATTATAATTCTCTATGGGGTAGAAAAAGTAAAAAATGATAGCTATGTAAAGGAAGACATTAAAGTTTTCTGTGATGAAATTCTAAGATATGCAAAGATTGAAAATATAAAAAATATAGCCATTGGCATTGGAAGTATTATTCCTGACCCTAGAGAGCTGTATAGAAGCTATAATGAGGCTAATAGAACACTTGAATACTTGAATAACTATAAGCATAAGAAAGTTGCTTTCTTTGATGATCTAGGAATATTTCGTATTCTATCTTCTGAGGAAATAATGCCAGATCTTAAAAAGATATACATTGACCTTTTAAGCAACCTATTAAAATACGATACTGAAAAGGGAACAGAATTTATTGAAACCTTATCAAGCTACTTTAAGCATTCTGGTAACTTAAAGAAAGTTTCTGAGGAAATGTTTACTCATTATAATACTATCATCTATAGAATCCAGAGAATAAAGGAGATTACCGGTATTGACTTTGAGGACTATGATGAAATGCTTAATCTGCAAATAGCACTAAAGATACATGAACTTCTAAAAAACAACCAATAAAATAATAATTCAATTATTAAACTGTCGTAATATGTTTGCTAGAAATTAAGAATTGTTTCAGGATTTTCCAAAAAATAATGGGAGGTAATTTCATGCCAAATCAAGAATTAAACACTGCAAACAATCTTCAGATTACCGGTTATTTGCCTGATGAAAAACCGCAATTTATTAAACTGATCCTTTTTGCATTACAGCAGATTGTAGTAATGTTTCCGGCTACAGTACTTGTTGCGCTAATAACTGGATTTCACGTTTCAACAACAATTTTTGCCAGTGGTCTGGCTACTCTTGGTTTCATTCTTATTACAAGAAGAGAAATACCATTGTATTATGGTTCAAGTTTCTCCTATATTACTGCAATTGCTTCAATAATGACAGCACAGCAATTTGCAGCATATTCACATAATGACAAGATTGCTATAGCACAATTTGGTATAGTAATGTCTGGTTTTGTATCCATAGCAGCCGGTTTAGTAATCAAAAAAGCCGGAAAGGAAAAAATAGACAAGGTTCTTCCTGCTACTGTTACTGGGGCCATTTCAATGGTTATTGGTTTGTCATTGGCTGCAAATGCCATGGGAAATGCAGGAACTATCCCAGCAGGGGTAGCGGAAATTAATATACCTACAGCATCGAACTATGCATGGGTAATCGCATTAATTACGTTGTTTTCAACAATTGTATATTCAGTATATCTAAAAAAAGGTACCTTAAGCCAGCTTCCTATATTGTTTGGGCTAATAACAGGATATATAGCAGCCATGATTATTGGAGGAATTAGTGGTATATCATTTATTTCCTTCACTACAATTCAATCAAACAGTATATTTAGTCTACCAATTTTTACATTGCCAATACCAAGTGCAGCAGCAGTATTTGCTATTATGCCAATTGCAATAGCAACAGTACCTGAATCAACTGCCCATATTTATCAATTGGATATTTACGTAAATGATTTAGCTAAAAAGAAAAATTCTAAAAAACAATATGACTTGGCAGGTAAATTATGGCTTAACTTAATTGGAGATGGATGTGGAGATATTATTTCAGGAATGATTGGTGGACCAGCAGGTACTAACTATGGTGAAAACATAAGTGCTATGGCAATTTCCAGAAACTTTTCTGTTCCGGTATTAGCTGCTGCAGCTATTATTACAATGATAATTTCTTCCTTTACTCCATTAATTAATGTAATTTATTCAATACCAAACTGTGTAATTGGAGGATTATCTATATATTTATTTGGTGTTATAGCTGCTCAAGGTATAGCTATTATAATAGAAAAGAAAGTGGATATGTTTAAATCCAAAAATCTTGCCGTTTTGGCTGTTATATTTGTAGTAGGACTTGGTGGAACCTATGGATTCCCTGGTGGTATGATTCCTATGTTCGGTACATCATTCCCGGCAATAGCAACTGCTGCTATATCAGGTATAGTTTTAAATCTGTTACTTTCAATAGGTGAAAAAGGTGTTTCTAATTAAATAATTTCAGCCTGGACTGGAGCTTAGTCTCCAGTCCGGATTACATAAGTAGTAGGCAGGTATATATATGGATATAAATCATAATAATTTTCAGCTTCAGGAAGCAACAATCTCATCTGTACATAAGGCTATGGAAAGAGGGGAATTGACCTGTCATCAATTAATTGAGATGTATATTGCAAGGATTGAAGAATATGATAAAAAAGGACCAAGATTAAACTCAATAATAAGGATAAATCCAAAAGTCTTGAAGATTTCTGATGATCTAGATAAAAGATACAGAAATGAAGGTTTTATAGGAAAGCTGCATGGGATTCCGGTGCTCCTTAAGGATAATATAAATACCTATGATATGCCAACTACTGCCGGTTCTAAGAGTTTAGAGGATTTCATTCCGAAAGAGGATTCGATTTTGGTAAAAAAACTTAAAGAATCAGGTGCTATTATTTTAGCTAAAACTAATCTTCATGAGTTCGCAATTTGGGGTGAAACTAAAAGTTCAATATTAGGACAGACACTTAATCCATATGATTTAACCCGAACTCCAGGAGGCTCCAGTGGCGGAACAGGCGCTGCTATTGCAGCAAATTTCGGGATAATAGGAATTGGCACAGATACTATTAACTCAGTGCGTTCTCCCGCATCAGCTTGTAATTTGGTTGGATTTAGACCTACATTGGGATTGCTAAGCAGAGATGGAATTATCCCATATTCCTTAACACAGGATACAGCCGGACTAATAATGCGTACAGTTGAAGATACTGCAAAGGTTTTAGATGTAATTGCAGGGTATGATGTAAATGATACAACTACAGGCTGGTCAAAAGGAAAGATACCTGAAAGTTATACAAGTTATTTAAATATAAATGGGTTAAGAGGAAAAAGAATAGGTGTGCTAAAAAGCTTTTTTGGCAAAAATGGGGTTCATAAAGAGGTAAATGAGATTATAAATAACAGTATTGAAATCATGCGAAATAACGGAGCATGTATTGTACCTGTTGAAGAGAATATAGATTCAGATAGATTACTTAAGGAAATAAGTGTTCATCTGTATGATTTTAAAACCAACTTGGATAATTATCTTAATGATCTTGGTACACGGTCTAAGGTTCACTCTCTATCAGACATTATTGAATCTGGAAAGTATCATGATGATATTAAGGATAATATTAAAATCGCAAAGAATCTTGATATAGAAAGCATAGAGTATAAAAATAGAATCATCAAGAGAAATTGGCTTAGAAATTTTTTAATGAATGTTTTGGCTGAATATGATTTGGATACTATTGTCTATCCCCATCAAAAGCGGACTGTTGTAAAAATTGGTGAAACTCAAGTAGACAGAAATGGGGTGCTTGGCGCTGTTACGGGGTTCCCATCCTGTGTTTTGCCAGCTGGCTTTACAAAACAAACAGATTCGGCACCAATCGGAATTCCTGTTGGAATAGAGATGCTAGCTAAGGAATGGGATGAATCATTATTATTTGAAGTGGCATATTCATTTGAACAGGCTACAACCATAAGAAAAAGCCCAATTTTGTAAAATATTTTGTCTTATTAGTAATTCTACTAGGAGGTAAGCTATGTTAGACAAGTTTGATTATTACAAAACAATAAATTTAGAAAAAGCACTAGCATATCTAAATGAAAATCCAGAAACAAAGATATTAGCAGGTGGTACGGATTTATTGTTATCATTACAAAAAAACAAAGAAAATTGCAAGCATATTATTGATATAAAAGAAATCCCTGAATTAAAGGAATTTTCTTACACACCGGGTAAGGGGTACTTTATAGGAGCTTCTACAATAGTAAACAGAATAGCAGAGGATGACTTATTACGTGAAAAATTTCCTGCAATAAGTCAAGCTGCAGATGTTTTAGCATCCTATCAGGTTAGAAACAGAGCTACTATGGTTGGGAATATTTGTAATGCTTCACCAGGTGCGGATTTTGCAGCCCCATTATTAGCATATAATGCTAAGGTTCATATTGCTTCAAATGAAAGAACCAGAGTAATTGAGTTATGTGATTTTTTTACCGGAGTTAAGAAAACAGTTTTAAAACCAAATGAACTGGTGGTTGGCATATTTGTTCCCGATGTTCATTTGGGTGACAGAAGTGTCTACTTAAGAAAAGCTCGCATTAAAGGTGCTGATTTATGCAATGTAGCAATAGCCTTAAGACTCACCAATGAGAATAAAGTAATAGTAGCCATAGGTGCTGTATCAACTACTCCAATGCGTTTATATGAATTAGAGGAGAAAATAGCTGAAAGAGAACTTATTCCTGAGCTTGGAGATTGGCTTAAAGAGGAAATCAAGGGATATATTAATCCTAGAAGAAATAGTATCCGGTCTTCACCTGAATATCGTTATCTAATAACCGGAGTTCTAGCAAAAAGAGGATGGCTAAGGCTTATAGATAAGGAGGCAATATAATGTGCAATCATAATGAAAATAAAAATTGTTTTGAATATGTTGACTCACAAATGATGCGAGTACATCTTGATGTTGTTGTAAATAAAGAAAAAATACATGATATGATAGACCCTAGCATGACATTACTGGATTTTTTAAGAGTTAATTTAAAGCTATTTGGAACAAAAGAAGGCTGTAGAGAAGGCGAATGTGGTGCTTGTACAATCATTATGAATGGAAGGACAGTAACATCATGTCTTATTCTGGCAGTTGAAGCCCAAGGAGCAGATATTACAACAGTTGAAGGCTTATCAAAAAAAGGGCAGCTGTCCATTTTACAGCAGGAATTCATAAAGGATGATGGTCTTCAATGTGGATTTTGTACTCCAGGTATGCTAATGTCTGCCAGAAATCTTTTAGACAGAAATCCAAATCCAACAGTTGATGAGATAAAGGAAGCAATAGCAGGTAATTATTGCCGTTGTACCGGTTATAAGGCTATTATTGATGCCATTTTATCTGCATCTAAACGGGAAAGAGAGGAGTTGATGTCATGAACAAAAAACATTTAAAGTATATCGGCAAATCATATGATAGGTCGGAAGCATTGGAAAAGGTAACCGGTAGTGCAGACTATGTTCATGATATGGAGTTTCCAGGCATGTTATATGCAAAAGCATTACACTCACCATATGCTAGAGCTAAAATTGTTTCTATAGATGTATCAGCTGCTAAGGCACTACCGGGAGTTAAGGCTGTATTAACAGGAGAGGATGCACCTTATCTTGTAGGCTTATATATGATAGATAAAAGAATTATTGCTAAGGACATAATAAGATATCAGGGTGAAGTAGTAGCAGCAGTGGCAGCAGTTGATGAAAAAACTGCTGATGAAGCTATTTCATTAATTAAGGTTGAATACGAAAAGCTTCCTTCAATACAAACTATTGATGAAGCCTTAGAGGCTAAAATATTGGTTCATGAGGACATTAATGATTTAGAATATCTGAAAGGTGTATTTTTTCCACAAAAGGATTCTAATATTGCCAGCTGGAACAAGACAATAAGAGGTGATGTAGAAAAGGCATTTGAAGAAGCTGACCTTGTAGTAGAAAATGAAATGTATTTACCTGCTGCAGCTCATACACCTTTGGAAACACATGTAGCAATTGCAGAAGCAGATCCTTTTTCAAATAAGCTAAAGATATGGTCATCAGCACAATCACCATTTGCCATTAGACAATTAATGGCAAAATCCTTTGGAATACCTGAATCTAGTATTCAGGTTATCGTTCCATACGTAGGTGGTGCATTTGGCGGCAAAGCAGGTATTCACCTAGAGCCATTAGTATCATTATTGTCAAGAGCATGTAATGGGCGTCCTGTTAAATATAAAGCTACCAGGGAAGAGGAATTTAATCAACTGCCAACCAGGGCAGCTATGAGAGGTAGAATTAAAACAGGCGTAATGTATGATGGTAAAATTACAGCAATGAAGGTATATTACGATTGGGATAGCGGTGCTTATGCAGATTATGGAGTTAATGTAGGTAAGACTGCAATTTATTCCGGTGCAGGAGCATATGAAATTCCTAATGTTGAAATTCATTCCAGGACCCTTTATACAAATAAAGTTTTCAGTACAGCTTACAGGGGCTTTGGACATTTGGAAACACACTGGGTTATAGAAAGACAAATGGATATAGTTGCCAGTAAGTTAGGCATGGATCCATATGAATTTCGCATGATAAATATATTAATGCCAGGAAAAGTAACTGTTAGCGGAGAGGTAATATCAGAATCAACAGGAAGTCCATCAGATTGTCTTAAGGCAGTTGCTAAGGAAATCGGTTGGACCGGTCCTCAAACAGAGGATGAACGCGAAGTCCAAAGAAAGGCAGGAAAAATACGAGGCAAAGGACTTGCAGTATTACATAAGGCTCCAGCCATGCCTACTTATACAGCTACAGCTGCTATAATACAAATGGATGGAGATGGAAACGCTAAGGTTATGATAGGTGCCATCGATATTGGGCAGGGTGCAAATACTGCTATGAGACAAATTGCTGCAGAATCACTTGATATACCATTAGAAAATGTAGAAGTTGTATGGGAAAGTGATACTCATAAAAGTCCTTATGATTGGCAGACTGTTGCTTCAAAATTCACATTTATGGGCGGTAACGCTGTTATTAAAGCAGCAGAGGATATGATACAACAAATGAAGGAAGTGGCTGCACAAATATTTAGATGTGATACGAGTAAGTTATCCCATGGTGATGGTTTTATATACCATGTTCATCATACTAACCAAAAGTTGCCATATGGCAAGTTAGCAAGAGGTTATGCTTATGAAAATGGAAATGCTATTGGTGGAGTAATTATAGGTCGTGGAACTTATATTGCTGATGGGCTTACAAATCTAGACAAAGAAACAGGTCAAGGTCTTCCTGCATTAGTATGGACGTATGGTGCTCATGGAGTTGATTTAGAAGTGGATTTAGAAACAGGAGACGTTCATATATTAAAGATTGCTTCAGCATTTGATGTGGGGCAAGTTATAAATAGAAAGCTAATAGAAGGACAAATTATAGGAGGAGTGCTTCAAGGAATTGGTTCCGCATTGTATGAAGGTTTAATATTTAATGCAGAAGGTAAGCTGTTAAATCCAAACTTTACAGACTATAAGATTCCAACCGCTAAGGATATTCCGGATGAAATGGTTCCAATTTGCATTGAAAATCCACAATTCGATGGACCATTTGGGGCTAGAGGTGTTGCAGAACATCCAATGATATCTGTACCATCAGTTATAGGAAACGCTTTATATGATGCTCTTGGAATCAACTTCTATAAATTACCTCTATCTGCTGAAAATGTTGCTTTAGCAATTGATAATGGAAAAGAAGTAAATAAATAAGCTGAATGTTTATAAATATTGTTGATGCATAAAGTATTGAAAAAGAGTGATATGAAACAAGTAGTAGTTCAAGGTATCACTCTTTTTATTGATTTTATTTTTATAAAACTATTATATTTGAGTCTGCTTTAGAAGACTCACATTAGAAGAATAAGGTTGTTGCGCAGTAAACTAATAAAAGTGCCATAGCAATATTAATAATCTTCTCATTTTTAATAAATATTTTTTGAAATACTGAACCAAAAAGAGACCAACAACATGTTGATACAAAGCCTATAAAGGCAAGTAATAAAGAAAACCCTATTAAAGAATACCATGATTTATAATATGGGACTATAAAGGTTGATAAGATTGTAAATCCATAAAGTATAACTTTTACATTAGCAAATTGTAAAATAACTCCTAACCATATTGATATGGTACTTTTTTCTTCATTACTATCCATGCTGTGAGGTTCGCTTTTATAAATCTTCCAAGCAAGGAATAAAATATAAGCGGCACCTGCAATTGTTATATATGGTTTTATTGAAGGAATTAAACTATATAGTGCTATACTGAAAAAACTACATAACAGCATTACAAGAAAGAATCCTATAAATACCCCTATATTAAAGGGAATACTTTTTTTAAATCCAAATTTAGTTGAATTAGTCATTGACATAATATTATTAGGTCCAGGGGTAAAGGTTGATATAAAAACATAAGATAAAAATCCTGATAAATTAGTCATAATATTTTTCCTTCCACTTTTATGTAATCTATAAAATTTATAGTAGCATTTTTTAGAAAATTGTACAAGTTATTTCTATAAAACTAAATTTCATTGTGGTTTGTAATGTAATTGTAAGAACTTACCTATTATCCTCCTTTTCATTTTGTTGACATAATATTCATATAAATTTACAAGGCGATTTTAATTCTTTCTTTTTCTTACAATATGATTATTCAATTATAGCGCTAACATAATTTAACTAGTTTATTGAAATATTTGGTTAAAAATATTAACTAATTATTGATAATTACAATAAAAACAGATAAGATATTATACACGAATACTAAAAGATGATAAGCTTTAGTAATAAATTACTTAAGCTGAATATTTTAAAGCTGTTAAATAAAGTGTACAACAAAGGCGGGTGTTGGTATTGCATTATAGAGAGTACAAATCTATTCTTTCAGCAAAAAATGGAATGAATATATATAGGGGTTGCAGCCATGGTTGCATGTATTGTGATAGCAGGAGCTTGTGCTATCAGATGAATCATGACTTTACAGATATTGAAATAAAACTAAATGCTCCAAAAATGCTGGAGCAAGCGTTAATGAGTAAACGTAAAAAATGCATGATTGGTACAGGTGCCATGTGTGATCCCTACATTCATATTGAAGATGAAATTATGTATACTCGTAAATGCTTGCAGATTATAGATAAGTACGGCTTCGGGCTTTCCATATTGACAAAATCAAATAGAATTTTAAGAGATTTAGATATATTAAAAAGTATAAATAATAAAACTAAATGTGTAGTTCAAATGACTCTTACAACAGCTGATGAAAATTTGTGCAAAATTATTGAACCTAATGTTTCTACCACAAAGGAACGCTTTGAAGCATTGAAGATATTTCGAGATAATGGTATACCTACAGTAGTATGGTTGTCACCATTATTACCGTTCATTAACGATACAGAAGAAAATTTTAGAACACTTCTAAACTATTGCATAGAAGCAAAAGTTCATGGAATCATGTGCTTTGGCATAGGCGTAACCCTGAGAGAAGGAAATAGAGAATATTTTTATAAAAAGCTAGATGAGCACTTTCCGGGAATGAAGCAAAAATATATTAAAGAATTTGGAAATTCATATGAATGTCACAGCCATAATCACAGCAAGCTTATGAAAATGCTTTACTCAGAGTGCAACGAGCATAATATACTTTATAGAGTAGACAAGGTTTTTTCATATTTAAGTGAATTTGAAGATAAGCAAATAAATGAGCAGATAAGTTTGTTTTAATAATCATTCTTTCCCTTTAATCGCATAGGAAAAATAGAATAGTTTTGTATTTCATGAATAATAAACCTTTGCTAGTTTCCTAAGATAATTCAAATTTAGACCCAAGGTATGAGTTTGTAATCAATAGTGAAAAACAGGTTGAAGAAATATAAAAGGGTCGTGTGACCATTGGCAATTTAAAATACTATGTTTAATTATACATGATTAGCATAAATGTATCAATATTGCTATTAAAATTAATAGTGTTGAAATCATAATAAAAAATGCTGGCTTTATTGCTTAAAATATTATAAAATTGTTCCAAACGTGTAAAAAGTGGCAGTTAGATGAATTTGAAATTTTATGTTTTGTATTATACTTGCATATGAATTTGTTTTGAAACATACATATTTATTGTGCATCATATTATATTATGAACCCCTCGTAGTTTTGTTACTAATTTTTATTAATTTAAAAAATATTTTAATAAAGCCTTCTAAGAATTACTCCTAGATCTCTAGATACCCTGGTAAATGAATTGAAAGGTTAAGGAATGGAAGTTCCTTTTGACTATAATAATGCAGATTTTTCTTTAATGAAAGAGGATTTAAAAAGGGATTTATTTATAAGTGAAATAAAGCATAAAACATTTATAAAAGTTGATGAAAAAGGTACTGAAGCTTCTGCTGTAACTTCAGTCGAGATGACTCTAACAAGTATGCCAATAGAACTTCTAAAAATTGTTTTTGACAGACCGTTTGTATATGGGATAGTGGATATTACAACAGGTATACCTCTTTTCATGGGCATAATGGAAAATCCAATTAAGTAGATAAGCAGTAGTTTCTTCATTAGACAAAATAGTTGATTAAGCTCATATGTAGGTGGAATAATAGCGGATGGCACATTATACTTTATGTTTATTCATTTTTAGATGCTGATGTAAAAAAACACCATTTATTAAAATAAATATTATTTTTACTGTTAATATATCTTACCAATGCGGATTTTCAGGAGATATACTATGTTAAAAGAAAAAAGAACTTTAATTTTTATAACAATTTTATTATATATAATACTCTTATTTATCATTACACCTTTTAATGTAAGCAAATCATACAATGGAATTAATTTTGATTTTAATGATGATAAGATTGTTAAGACAGTTACAGTAAATATAAATGGCGTTTTAAAGAGAGATTTAATGCTTAGACCAAAGACGTTTGAAGGAACTATTCTAATTGATTCAAATAAATTTGAAATAACCGACCCTATATCATTAAGCCCAATACCATATGGTAA
>CAZJKK010000020.1:3519-19823 GCA_964546605.1 uncultured Clostridia bacterium | reverse complement strand
GGAAATGGGTTTGGTTTTTGAAATACCATACCTACTCTCTTTCTAAGAACAGTAGGGTCCATTTCTTTATAAATATCCACACCGTCTAAAGTCATTTTTCCGGTTATTTTTACACCTTCAACTAAATCATTCATTCTGTTTAAAGATTTTAAAAGTGTTGATTTACCACACCCTGATGGTCCTATAAATGCAGTTATTTCATTTTCTTTTATATCCATATTTATACCATGAAGTGCTTGAAAATCACCATAATATAAATTTACATTTTCTATTTTAATCTTATCTTTATTTATCATCAGTTATCCTCCCCAGTCTACCGGCTAGTTTTGTTGTTGCTAAATTAACTATAAATACTACCAATATTAATATTGCCCCTGTAGCAAATGCCATATCCTTTGAATGAGGTAATCCTTCACTTGCCAGCATGTACATGTGTATGGCCAACGTTCTTTGTGAAGCAAACAAATTCAGCGTAGGGCTCTCTAATACGTTAGTCCCACTAGTGAATATTAAAGCAGCCGTTTCTCCAACTATACGCCCTATTGCCAGTATTACACCTGATAATATTCCGGGCATTGCTGTAGGCAGTACAATTTTAAAAACAGTTCTTAATCTTGATGCACCAAGACCAAGGCTTCCTTCTCTGTACATGTCAGGCACCTGTTTTATTGCTTCCTCTGAAGAGCTGATAATTACAGGCAATATCATTATGGAAACCGTGCATATACCTGATAAAACTGATGCTCTGAATCCAAGAATATTTACAAAGAAAATCATACCAAATAAGCCATATACTATGGAAGGAATACCCGCAAGAGTATCAACTGCAAGTCTAATTATTTTTACAGCCTTGTTACCTCTTTTTGCATATTCAGCAAGATAAATTGCACAAAATACACCGATTGGAACTGCAATAGCTAGAGATATCACAATCATTTCAACTGTGGTCACAATTGATGAAAAAGCAGACAATGTTTCCGAATTGTATTTTCCAAACAAGAATTCCATGTTAATTTTCGGAATTCCTCTTAATAATATAAAGAAAAGTATAAACACCAAAATTCCAACTGTAAACATACCGCTAAACCACACTAGAAGCTTTGATAATGCGGATGTTAACTTTCTTTTTTTCAAATGCAATAAAATTTTATTGTTTTCTTTTATATATACCATAGCTGCCTCCTAGTTTCTGACTGACTTTGCCTTAATAAGGCTGAGTGCGGTATTTAATATTATTATAAATACAAATAACACAACACCTGTGGCAATTAGCGATGATTCATGAAGACCAGAGGCATAGCTCATTTCCGTTACAATATTTGTTGTTAAAGTTCTTATTGGTTTCAAAAGCTTTATTTTATCTAAAGGCATTACTGCATTTCCTGCTACCATTACAACTGCCATAGTTTCACCTACAGCTCTTCCTATGCCCAATATTATCGAAGTCAAAATCCCCGATTTTGCAGCAGGTACAACAACCTTAAAAACAGTTTCTTCATTTGTAGCCCCAAGGCCCAGTGCTCCTTCCTTGTAACTGTAAGGAACAGCCCTTATGGATGATTCTGATATGGATATTATTGTGGGTAATATCATAATTCCTAAAATAATAGCTGCAGACATAATGCTGAATCCATTTCCCCCCATGTTCTCTCTAACAAATGGAACAATGATCTCCATACCAAAAAAACCGTAAATAATTGATGGTATGCCGGCTAGAAGATTTACTGCAGGCTTAACAACTTTATATATATTAGTCGGACAAAATTCTGCCAAAAATATGGCACACAACAAACCTATAGGAACACCAATTACAATGGCTCCTGCTGTTACATAAAGGCTTCCAACTATCATGGATAAAATACCATAAGATGCAGGTGTATTTGTTGGTCCCCACTTTTCATTAAATATAAATTTTACAAAACCTATTTCAGCTATTGCAGGTATACCTCTTAGTAATAGGAAGAGGCAAATTGCTATTACTGCAATTACCGAAACTAATGCGGACAAAAAAAACAATGTCTGCATAAAGTTTTCTTTTGCTTTATTTGTAGAAGTATTTATCATTTTATCTCCTCTAAAATCATTTTATATAGCAAATATAAACCTGTTATGTAAAATGTGTACAAGAGTATTGTAAAAGTATTGTAAAGTAATTTACTTATTTAATATTTTTACTTAATTATAATAAATTAACCACAAATAACTAAATTTCTGCTTGTATCTTTAGCTTCATACAAGTTTCTATCAGCAGCATTTACTGCATCAATAAAGCTTTGGTCTTCCCTTGTTATTTCATGAACTCCAAGACTTATAGTAATAGAGATTTCGAAACCATTTCCTATGTCATATATTTTATTTTCAACGGATCTTCTGATTCTTTCAGCCACTTCAATTGCATCATATTCATCCACGCCGGGGCATATAAGCAAAAATTCATCTCCGCCATATCTTCCTATATAATCTGTATTTCTGATGCATTTTGAAATAGTTTGCGCAACAATCCTCAATATTTTATCGCCATTAACATGACCATATCTATCATTAACTTTTTTAAAATAATCAATGTCTATCATTGTTACACAAAAACGTTGCTTGCTGTCTATATATTTGTTATATATAATCTCACCTAGTCTCATTATTTCAAATTTAGTTAAAAACTTGGTTAAATTATCATATGTTGCAACATCTTCTACCTTTTTATATGAAATTGCATTTTCAATAGCTATTGCTGTATAAATAGCAATAATTTTCAATGTGTTAAGGTCATTTTGTTTATATGCGTTTAATTGATGACTTTGCACCGTCATTAATCCCACAACCTTATCATTTATTATCATAGGTGTATAAATTATGGAATTCATTGTTTTTTTAGTATCAACACTAACATTAATCCTATTGGGTACGCCATTATAATACTTATTATATTCTAAATTTAAATTTCCAATAATGATATCTCTTTTATTTTTAATGCAATAAGCCCCAAATGAATTGTCATCCACATCGTTGTAATAAACGGTTTCATTAAACTTGCCTTCTTCTCCTGTAAAATAATATGTAATTTCATCTGTTTCATTTTTGAAAAGAGCAATGCCAAAATTTTCAGTTATCATAAGCTTATTAATTTCTTCATATATGATATCAATAATAGATTCTAAGTTTAAATTAGAGATGATTTTTTGACCAATTGTTGATAAAAGCTCTGTTTTGTCATATAAAGATTTATATTTATCAGCTTCTCTTTTAGTATGCTTCATATTCATTTTAGCCATAAGCTGGTTTTGTTCATAATCATACATTTCATCATCAATTGAAATATAATTTTCTAAATTTAACAAAGCCTCATTTGACATATTTAAATCCTTATAAATGGTATACAAAATATGATAAGAATCTTTTAAAAGCACTTTAAAATCCTTATCTTTGCATATTTTTATTACTTCATTTAATAACTCAGAGGCATTATATTTTCTTCCCGTTAATAAATGTAACTTAGCATATTCAACCATAATGCGGCACTTTTCATATATAACTTCATGTTCAACAGCATATGCATATGCATTTATAAATTCTTGTTCTGCAAGATCATATAAATACAATTTTACATATGACATACCTCTAAGTTTTAGTATTTCGCACATATCAGATGTTATATTAAGTTTATTTTCTATTTTTAAAGCATTTTCAATATATGAAAAAGCCATTTTTGGCTCTCCTATGTTAAGCTCTATTTCTGCCAAAGATAAATTACATGCAATTTGCTGTACATCACTTAAGCTAATAGCCAGTAATTCTAGAGATCCAAAAATCTCCTTAGCATTGCTGAAATGTTTCATTTCAATATAATTTATGCTGGTATTAATGAGTAAAACAACAAGGGCTTCTGTGTTACCAGTTTCCTCACACAAAGAAATTCCCTTTAATCCCCATTCATTAGCAAGCTTAAACTGGCCAATTTGACAGTATACATTAGTTAAACCATTGCAAGCATATACTAAGCCATCATTAGATTTTGAAGACTCAAAAATATCATTAGAAGCTAAAAAGCATTCTATGGCATTTTCGTATTGTGATTTATCAAAGTTATACCAACCCATACAATAATAAGCCCAGGCTTTTGCTATGTATAAATCATTTTCCTGTGCAAATAAAAATAAATCGTCAATTTTCTCCTTTGCTTCTACAGAAGCACCTCTACAAGAAGCTAATTCACGATAAAATTCAAGATTATTTTCATTTTCCTTTAATCTTTTTAATTGCTCCGCATAATCAACCATAAAATCCACAATATCCACCCCTAAATAATGTATACATTTTCATTTATATATATAATATACTGAAATATGGCTATTGTCAAACGGAAACAGTGTGTACAGCTAATTAAATATAGATAAATTTTTGTAATAAAAAAACCTTGCAAGCTGCAAGGTTTTTTATAATTATTAGTTATATCCGTGTTTTGCCTGATAATTTTCTATATATTCAGACAATTCTTTGTTTGATTTCTTCAATTTCATCTTATGAGTGTATTGTTCGGAAGCAGGGTCTTCATCCAATGTCATTATAGAAATTCCTGTAAAGCCGTATGTTACAGAAACAATAGGACTCAATAAGTTAAAGAATGCAAATGGTGCATATGCAAATGTTCCAACTCCCAAGAAGGCAGCCATTGTAGCTCCGCAAGTGTTCCATGGAACAAGCGCAGATGTAACTGTACCTGAGTCTTCCAACGCTCTTGACAAGTTTCTTGGTGCCAAACCTCTTTGTGCATAAGCATCTTTAAACATCTTACCAGGTAATGCAATACCTAAGTATTGGTCTGCACACAATATGTTTACAAATAAACAAGATAGTATTGTTACAAGAATCAATGAACCTGTACTCTTTGCAAATTCAAGCATCTTGCTTGCCATACACTGCATCATGCCTGTCGATTCAAGAACACCTCCAAATGTAAGAGCACACATTATCAATGATATAGTCCACATCATACTTTGCATACCGCCACCTGTCAATAATTCATCAACCATTGCATGTCCTGAAGAAGCTTCTACTCCATATTGAAGAGCATTTAATAGTGAACCGAAATCTCCTCCTTGAAACAACATGCAGAAACCACCAAGACCAACACCAAGAAGCAATCCAGGTATTGCAGGTATTTTCATTGCAACAGCTCCAATAGTGATAACAGGAACTAACAAGAATAATGGATTAATAACATAAATACTCTTTATTGCATCCAATATACCTTGAATTTCAGTAGCATTAAGTTCTTGTCCTCTATATTGCAATCCCAATATTATATATAATATTGCAGCAATACCGTAGGAAAGACCTGTTGTATAGCCCATATGCTTAATGTGGTCAAACAATGTTGATCCAGCCATAGCAGGTGCAAGGTTTGTAGTATCTGACAACGGAGACATCTTGTCGCCGAAATATGCACCTGATACTATACAACCAGCAGCCAATGGAACAGATACTCCAAGACCTGAAGCAATACCTATAAGTGCTACCCCAACTGTTCCTGCTGTTGTCCAAGAACTACCTGTAGCTAAGGCTACTATACTGCACAAAAACAATGCAGTAACCAAGAAAAATGATGGTGATAATATCTGTAAGCCATAGTAAATTAATGTTGGAACTATTCCTCCTGCAATCCATGAGCCAATAAGCATACCGATTACAGCAAGAATTAATATAGCTTGCATTACGCTTCCTATTGAAGCAATAATACCTGTTTCAATTTCTTCCCACTTGTAACCTAATCCATATACTGCAATTAGCGCTCCTACTGCAGCACCAATAAGAATAGGAATGTGTGCATCTGTCTCAAAAACTATTATTGCTATTGCTAAAAACACAACAATAACTACAACAGGTATTAAAGAAATTCCTAATGTTGCTTGTTTCTTTTCTCTTGGAACATTACTCATAAAATCCTCCTTTTATTCGTAGTGTGTTCACATTGATAAGATTAATAATCACCATAAACAAACCATATAAAGCCAGTTGCATACCTTATTACAATGTTTACACACAAAATCCAACGTTTCAATATCATGAATACGTTTACTTGATTTTATCATATTTCTTGTCAACTGTAAATACTAAAATATTAACAAGTTTGTAATTATTCATTGAATAAATAAAATTACATTAAAATAAGTTGTTTTTATACTCTATATATAATGCTCTGATTTCAGTCATTTTTTCATTCATTTGTTTTTGGAGATCAGATGCAGTATCATAGTCGCCTTCGTTTATGGCTGTTTTTATCTTGGTAAAAATGCACTTTTTAGTCATGCTGTCCTTCATAAGCTTGGTTTTAAGATATACAATTCTTTCCCAGTTAACAACATCCAAATCTGTTGCATGGTCATGTTCACTATGAAGTTTTACAAAAGTTTTCAAAAGCATTATGTTGTCATGGATTATTCTTCCCTTAAGTTCATTTTTCCATTTTTGCAAAGTGGATTCCTTACATGAATTTATGAGAACATCAGTGAAAACTCCTCCTGCTTTTAAAGCCTCCTGTTTTAATCTGTTTGAAAATCCGCTTAAATTCTCCCATACAGTTGCAGGTGCTACTCCATAAAGTCTGTCTCTTTCTTCTTGTGTATACTTTTCAAATACATCTTCTTCGCTTCTGTATTCTCTGTATTTTTCAAGATAAACAGCATCATCTCCGTATTTTTTTGAAATTTCCTTTTCAAGTTCCTGGCAGCTAAGTTTATTTTCTGTAACAAACTTAATTCCATCAAGCATTCCTTGATAAGATGCAGCAATAACCAAGTATGCGTTTGAATGTGGATTGGGCGACCTTAACTCAAAACGTATTGCTCCCGGACTATTAATGTCTCTTATGACACCAACAAGTACAGAGCGGTTTCTAGATGGAGCCTCCTTTGTTCCACCCAAAGATGTAACAATACATACTGGTGCTTCAAAGCCAGGCTTAAGTCTGTTAAAGGCATCATTAGTAGCAGTAACAATAGGATTTATAACCTCATAGTTTTTAAGTAATCCCATTAAAGCTCCATATCCTATTTCACTTAAATAATCTTGTTTAACATCCTTAGGAGCAAACAAGTTTACTCTTTTACCTGATTTTAGTTTTACTGCAACTCCTAGGTGAGTATGCTCACCGTTTCCTGCAACACCTTCAATTGGTTTTGCTTTAAATAACACCTCTAAACCATGATGTCTAAATTGATCTTCTATAAGCTCTCTGATAAAGATTTCATTGTCTGCTGTTTGTAAAGCTTCAGAAAATCTCCAGTCTATTTCAAGCTGCTCCATAACATGGGTAATTCTTCCCTTGGCATCAATTTTATTTGTAATGCCGCCAACTTCCTTATGAGCCATTTCAGGTTTAAGGTCATATCTTTCCAGCATATCCATTATTTTTTCAATAACTGTTCTCACAGTTCCCATGGTTCTTTTCCAATATTGTTCCTTTAAGACCTGAGATACATGAAGTTCTTCATAATCAGCACTTTGTTCCGGAGTTTTAACCCACATTTCAAGCTCTGTTGCTGCAGTTAAAAGTACTTCCTCAATATCTTCATATTTAAAACCATAACCTTCAGCAATTTCCGGACATTTATTCATAATCTCTAATATTTGTGATTTAAAATAAGTAGCAGACCTTTTGAGTATTGATCTGGAACACACTTGTTTACCATTGTGTATTATAAAAGATGGAATTTTTAATGTCCCTACAGGAAGCCCATTTTCGTCATTATAATATTCATAATTATAGTCAATAAACCAATTGCAATCTAAGTCAGGTAGAATATCAACCTTTGCATTATTTAAATCAGCAATTCCTTGGAGCTCAACACTTGAGCCGTCTGTTTGTATACCATATTGCAGCATTTCTTTCATATCTTTAATAAATAACTTTATAGGTATTTTTTCATCAGTACCGTTTCCGCCTATATCAACGCCCATAAAAGATACAAATTGGATTTCAGGATGCTCTTCAAGCAATCTTGTTAATTCAGAAATGTTGTGATGCTCGGGCTTTATAATATATATCATTCCTTTACCTCCAAAAAATAATTTATGTGGTATTTTAACACATGAAATACCACATAGCAATAAAAATGTTTGTTATTTGTCCGATAATTTTATTATTTTAATATCGCTTCGTTCGGTTTGTTCAATAAGGGCTTGCCCGTCATTCAACGGTTAGTTATTTGCATATGTCTATTAACTCAGATGGCTCACATATTAAATAATCAGGACTATGCTTTTTAAGACTTTCAACCGTATTATACCCCCATGCCACAGATGCAATATGAACACATGAGTTTTTTGCAGCATGAATATCCCTAATTTCATCTCCGACATATAGCACATCTTCAGGATTTATCTTGCCTTTTTTAATGATTTTTCTTATTTTTGATTCCTTGCCAAACATGGATGAGCCTGCTATAAAATCAAAAATATCAGCATTATGCTCTTCCAAAAACATTTCTACATTTGCTTTTGAGTTTGTTGTAATAATTGCTGTCTGTATTCCCATGTTTTTAAGCTGCAAAATAACATCAAACATGTCATCCTTACATGGCTTTACATTTTTAATATCAAGCTTTAAAAGATTTTTTCCTCTTTTAAGAATGAAAGGCAAATATCTTTTTTTAAGTTCTACATAAGTCATTAATTCCTTAGCACTCATTTTCTTTATATGGCCTAACTCATCAATTGTTATGTTTCTTAAATTATATTTTTCCGCCAGCTTTTGATAAATGACAAAGTTTACTTCTTCAGTATCTGCCAAGGTTCCATCAAAATCAAAAAATACATATTTATATTTCACTATATCCATCCTTATCTTAATTATACGTAATTCTAACATAATTAGCTATTTGTTTAACTATATTATATTTTATTTATTCAGTCAATTTTAATTTAAAATTTCATTTAATTTAAAAAACCCCTACAGCAGTTTCATGTTTGTAATCTGAAACTCCCGCAGGAGCATATTTTAAATTTTCTGGTTCTACTATCTTCTATATTTTATCTTCTGTTTTCTATAATGATTTCATTATTTTGCTGAATCCCTTATTTATTAAACTCATATACTCCCGTTCTTCAATGAGTTGAGGATAATTTACAGAGATTTGTTTATCATTAATAAATTCCTTAACCTTATCCTTAGATTCCTTTATGCTTATGCAACTTATTTCTTCTAAGTTTATTTTTTCATTATACAAACTTATGTCTTCTATATATGCTTCATAAAAATTGTTAATTGCCTTATAATCGTAGTACTTTAAAAGGGTTTTGACTGCCTTCCCCAGCTCTTCATCAGTTAACTCTACATTATTATGAAGTGTTAGCTTGCTGGCATTAAATTTATAGTATTCATCAAACCACAAATGACAATAATATCCTAAAACAATTGATTTTTGTACAATATTAAGTTTTTTAAAATTGAACTGCTCATAAAATTCGCGCACATCTATATTGCCGTCCTCATCAAAGGTATGCAGTTCTTCAAAATCATCTACGTTAATTGTGTCCGGACTCATTAATCCTATTATAAAGCTTGGAATATCAAGCTCTATATTTGAATTTTCTATAAATAGTTTACCAAAGTGCATGTTGGTGCTTATGGGGGGCATTTATTTTTACTCCTTTTTAGTTTATACCTGTATATTATAGCAAGTTTTAATCAATTTGTACAGATTTATTTAATTAAGAACTATTTGAGGCGGTTCTGTAGTTTCACCGGTTTTAGGATTTACAAATGCTAACCAGTATCCATATTGATCGTTGTTTTCCTTGTTACTGTAGGACCAGTTTTTAAAACCGGTAATTCCTTTATATGGTTGTTCTTCCTTTGTAAATTCACCAGGTATTCCATACACAAATTTAACTATGTCGCCTTGTTCCTCATAAATACCAAATATATAGTGTCCATATTTTTTCATAAGGCTTGAGCATGTTGTAACCCTGTTAGAAACTGGATATGGATAATAAGAACTCACTATTTGGCTGTAATATGGCAAAAATCCGTTTCGCATTCCTGATTCATCATAGGGTATGTACCACCAATAAAAATCTTTGATTTTTACAGATAATGGTTCAACCTGTTTATAATCTTTTAAAACATTATACAAGCTTTCATCGTACTTATTTCTAAACTTGCGTCCTTGTGATTTAATATTTTCCTGTTTTTCCGGTTCTGAATGTTGTGTTGGCTCAGGTCTTTCATTTAAATCAACTGCTGTTGATACAGATGTTTTTCGTATTCTATCATTTTCAATGACAGCTTCGATCTTTTCTTCTGCAGATACTTCAGCAAAAGCTTCATTTTCTACTCTTTCTACTTTTTCTACTTTTTCTGCTTTTTCTTCCTTTTCTTCTTTTACTTCTTTTACTTCTTTTACTTCTTTTTCTTCTCCAATAACAGGTTTTACCGGTTCTTTTATTGCAGGTTCAGTTGTTTCATGTGCTATTTCAGGTTCAAGATTTGCCACTTCTTTAGCCAACGAATCATCAGCTTCAAGTTTTTTTATTTGTTCCAAACTTGTGGGATTAAATAAATTAGCATAAAGCACTATTTTGTTATTCTTTACCACAGCACATACATTATAATCTTCGATTGCATTGTTGTTTCCAAATGTTAATATCTTTTTTAACATTCCTTTTTTATTGTTAATATCACCAAGCTTAATTTTATTAGCTCTATCCTTATACAAGTATACTTCGCTTGTTGATTTTACGTCACCTAAGTTTTCGGCAGAAACAATTATATTTCCCTTTATGCCTCTCATATCCAGGCGAACGTAACCCCTTGATTTATCTTGCTTATTCAGTGGTTCAAAAAACTTCATTACTCTATAGTTTTTATTATTCATATTCCCTCCTAAAAATACCTGTTACAAAAATATATGCCGAAATTCTCGTAACATTACTTATTTTAGCCAAGCTGGTTATAATACTTTGGCAATATCATATAAAGAACTAACAACCAACCAGTTTTGAGGGAAGTATCTCATTACATTCCAATATCCCACTCCTTTAAAGCCATATTCAGAAAACAAATCCAGCTTTGCCTCTATGCTTCTTGCATCTTCAAACCAAACCTGGTGATGTCTTCCTTGGTTGTCAAAATAATTATAAAATGGTGATTGTGAAACTTCATCATATTCAATGTTAGCGCCAACATCATATGCACGCTCAACAGCTCCCACATTCGAAACTGATTCGGCTCTTGAAACTCCTTGAACAAATGGCAAAATGAAATCATAGCCATAATTTGGAATTCCCATATATATCTTTTCTCTTGGAATTTCAGTTACAGCATAGTCTAAAACCTCTCGCACTCTATCGATTGGTGCAACTGCCATTGCAGGTCCGTAAGTGTAACCCCATTCATAGGTCATGAGAAGAACTGCGTTAGAAACCGCTCCAATTGCTTCATAATCATGAGCTTCATATAAAAGTCCCGGCTGATCTGAAGAAGTCTTTGGAGCCAAAGCTGTTATTACTTCATATCCTTCTGCATTGAGTCTTTGTGTAATTCTATTAATAAACGCAATAAATGCTGCCTTATCCTCAGGAAGTACATATTCAAAATCTATATCTAGTCCGTAATAACCTTTTTCTCTCATTGTTCTTAAAATGTTTTCTATTAAGGTATTCTGTACTTCCACATTATTTAGCAATTGACTTGCCAGTTCGTTTGAAAAATTGCCTTCAGGTGTCAATGTGGAAATATGCATAAGAGGTGCAACACCAAAGTCTCTGGCAATTCTAATGAGCTCTTCATCAGCTGGTTCCACAAGTTCCCCTTCGGGTGTTAATCCATAGGTGAAAATTGCCAAATAAGTCAAATAAGGAAGTGTCTTCATAAGAACTGTTCTGTCTATATTAGGATATGCATAACCCAGTACATGAATAGGTCCTCTTTTATCTCCTTCTAAAGTAATTGTTATTCTATCCCCCGGAAAAATCGCATCAGCATATGCTATTTGTGGGTTTATCTGTATTAATTCAGTAACCGTTGTGTTATATCTCCTTGCGATGTTTTCTAATGTATCTCCGGGCTGTACAATGTGAACTTGATCCGGTACAAGTATTACCAAAGTTTGCCCAACTACAAGTTCATTAGGATTAGTAAGTTCATTGTCAGCTATGATTTTTTCCGGTGTTGTATTATATTGAGCTGCTATTGTATATACAGTATCACCTGGTTGAACTACATGAATTATCATAATTTCTCTCCTTTCCTTTCTTCCATTAGTATATGCGCCTCCTAATCCAGATGTTAAATAGAAAAAAGAATTGATTAAACCATTGCTTAACCAATTCTTTTTATGCTTTTTTCTATTTGTTGCTGAAAATCAATTCTTTATCATCAGCAGTTACTTTAATTGTATCAGATTTCTGTATTGTTCCTTTTAACAACTCCTCAGACAATCTGTCTTCTATTTTTCTTCTTATGGCTCTTTGAAGTGGTCTTGCACCAAATACCGGATCAAAGCCTTCATCTGCCAACAAATCTTTTGCCTTGTCATCTACTTCGATTTTTATATTCATATGTTCAAGACGCTTTGATAAGCTGTTTATCATTAATGAAACTATTTCTTTAATGTGTTCCTTATTTAATGAATGGAATACAATTATTTCATCTATACGATTTAAAAACTCTGGTCTGAATGTCTTTTTTAATTCATCCATTACATTTTCTTTCATTTTTTCATATTCATTTTTTTCTTCATTTGTGGAACTTGCAGCAAAACCTAATGTTTTTTGTTTCTTAATTGTGCTTGCTCCTACGTTTGAGGTCATTATTATAACTGTATTTTTAAAGTCAACTGTTCTTCCCTTAGCATCTGTAAGTCTTCCGTCATCTAAAAGCTGAAGGAGTATGTTAAATACATCCGGATGAGCCTTTTCAATTTCATCAAACAATATTACTGAATAAGGCTTTCTCCTTACTTTTTCTGTTAACTGACCGCCTTCATCATATCCTACATATCCTGCAGGTGAGCCAATTATTTTAGAAACTGAATGCTTTTCCATGAATTCAGACATATCAACTCTTATCATGGCTTCCTCATCACCAAACATTGCTTCCGCCAAAGCCTTTGAAAGCTCGGTTTTTCCAACCCCTGTTGGTCCTAAGAATATAAATGAACCTATTGGTTTTTTAGGGTCTTTAAGTCCGACCCTTGATCTTCTTATAGCTTTAGACAAAGCTTCCACTGCCGGTTCCTGACCTACAACTCTCTTGTGAAGTACGTCTTCCATGTGAAGAAGTTTATCAGATTCTTCTCCTTGAAGCTTTTTAACAGGTATTCCCGTCCATTGAGCCACAACATCAGCAATTTCTTCATATCCAATTTTTGTATCCTTTGAGTTTTTAGCAGCCCAAAGCTTTCTTTGCTTATCCAGTTCATCAGTAAGCCTTTTTTCTTCATCTCTAAATGAAGCAGCCTTTTCAAAATCTTGATTATTTATTGCAGCTTTCTTTTCAGCTTTTAGTTCATTTAATTTATCTTCCATTTCCTTTAATCCCTTAGGTGCAGTAGAAGATTTAAGTCTTGTTCTTGATGCTGCTTCATCTATTAAATCTATTGCCTTGTCTGGAAGGAATCTGTCAGATATATATCTGTGTGACAACTTAGCTGCAGCTTCTATGGATTCATCTGTTATAGCTACCTTGTGGTGAGCTTCATATTTATCTCTTAATCCCTTCAATATTTGAATTGTATCTTCAACTGTTGGCTCAGCAACTGTTACAGGCTGGAATCTTCTTTCAAGAGCAGCATCTTTTTCAATATGTTTCTTATATTCATCCAGCGTTGTTGCTCCAACAACCTGCAGCTCTCCCCTTGCTAATGTCGGCTTCAAAATGTTAGATGCATCTATGGCACCTTCTGCAGCACCCGCACCAATTATTGTGTGAAGCTCATCTATAAACAGTATTATGTTTTTAGCGGACTTTATTTCATCAATAGCTGATTTAAGTCTTTCTTCAAATTCCCCTCTATACTTAGCTCCTGCCACCATTCCTGCCATATCTAATGTAACAACTCTTTTATCCTTTAATGTTTCAGGTACATTGCCTTTAACTATTTCTTGAGCTAATCCTTCTGCAATGGCAGTTTTACCAACACCTGGTTCTCCTATTAGGCATGGATTGTTTTTAGTTCTTCTTGATAATATTTGAATAACTCTTTCAATTACATCTTCTCTTCCTATTACAGGGTCAAGCTTTCCTTCACGGGCTCTTTGGTTTAAGTCTGTTCCATATTTATCTATAGTCTTAGTTCCTGAATTTTGAGTTTGTGGGATACTCTCACTGCCAAAATCTTGTGCTCCTTGATCGCCACTTCCATGTTTTATTGCTTCTACTACTTCATTTTTTAAGTCCCTTAAACTTATTACTGACTTTAATATCTGAGCTCCAATACCTTCTCCTTCATCAATCAACCCAAGGAGTATATGCTCTGTTCCTACATATGGCATACCCATTTGTGCTGAATATTGACGAGAAAGCTCAATTATATACTTGCTTCTTGGACTTATTGCTATATATTCTGGCATAGAGTCACCTATTCCAGTGGTATTTTTTATAATGTTTCTAATGGAATCAACATCCAATTTATTTCTAAGTATTTTTCCTGCAATATTTTCTTCTTCAAGCATTAAACCAATAAGTATATGTTCAGTTCCCAAAACATTTTGCTTGAATTTTTTAACTTCTTCTTGAGCTAAATCTATTGCATTTTTTGCAGAATTGTTAAATCCGTTAATCATAGTTTCATCTCCTCATTATTCTATTATTTGCTCTTTTAACCTAATAATTCATTTCTTATAATTTCTGCTCTTTTCTTGTCCCTTTCAATTGGTGTGACTTCCTTTTCGAACAAGGATATTATGTTGTTAGGCTGAATTCTTGTCATCAATTCATAAAGATTTATATTGCATGATGCATTTATCATATCCATTTCTTTTCCCAGCTTGATTAGGGACAAAAGCTTCATTGATTCTTCTGTGGATATTTTTCTTGCATTTGTCAAAACCCCATACGCTCTGTAAAAATCATCCTCTAATTCATCAAAATTATTTATCTTTAAATGTTCTCTTGTCTTTGTTTCTTTTTCCACTATCTGATTAACTATTTGAGTTATTTTTTCAATAAGTGTTTCCTCTGAGGCCCCTAATGTTCCTTGGTTTGATATTTGATACAAGTGTCCCATAGATTTCGTACCTTCTCCATAAACACCTCTCACTGCAACTCCCAACTGAGAAACTCCATACAATAGCTTTTCTATTTGATTAGTAATAGAAAGTGCAGGCAAGTGAACCATTACTGATGCTCTCATGCCGGTTCCTATATTTGTAGGGCAGGATGTAATAAACCCCAACTCCCTATCAAATGCATAATCAACTGTTTCCTCAATTACATCATCAATTTTATTGCTTAAATCCCAACATTCCTTTAAACTCATTCCCCTATCCAATGTTTGTATTCTTATATGGTCCTCTTCATTAAGCATAATAGACACTTTTTTATCAGGACTTAAGAGAAATGCTGCCCTATCCTTCTTTTCTGCCAATGCAGGACTTATAAGGTGATTTTCTATCAATGTACTTTTTTCTATGTCAGATAAATCCCTTAAATAAGTAAGCTTGTAATTCATGTTTATTCTTTCAACTGCATTGTTAACTTCACGTATTACATTTTCAGCTTCTTCACAACTCATCTTTACGGGAAGCTTGTAATTTCTTAAATTTCTGGCAAGCCTTATTCGGCTTGTCATTACAATATCATTATTATTCATTTGCTACCTCCTATAAATTGCTTTCCATATCCCGGATTTTATCTCTTAAGTCAGCAGCTTTTTCATATTCTTCGTTTTCAATTGCTTGTTTTAATTGATTTTTTAACAGTTCAATATCCTTTTGTATTTTATAATCTCCGCCTGCTCTTTTAGGAATTTTCCCAACATGTGAATCATATCCTTGAATACTTTTAATTACAGGCTTTAATCTTGGTTTAAATGTATCAATGCAATCACTGCATCCAAACTTTCCGGTATTTCTAAATTCGTCAAATGTCATACCACATTTTGTACAACCCTTGCTAGGCAAGTAAGCAGTTGTTTTAAAAGCATTATTTAACATAGCAGAAAACATGTTTTCCATTGAAAAACTTGAATTCAAAAATGTTTGATTCTTCTTTGCACATTCTTCACACAAATGACATTCTGTTTTCTTTCCGTTCACAATATGAGTCATATGGACATTAGCTTCATTTTTACCGCATTCATTACATA
>CAZJKK010000020.1:0-3419 GCA_964546605.1 uncultured Clostridia bacterium | reverse complement strand
CCGCCGCCTCTTCTGCTTTCCACTATATATCCTCTGTCATTATTAAAACGTGTTGTCAACACATAATTTATTTGAGAAGGAGAGCAGTCAAATTGCTGTGCCAGGGTGTTTCTTTGAATTTCTACGGATCTGTGATTGTTAGCCTCTAAAAGCTCTTTTATAAATTCTTCAATAATATCACTTAAATTATTTGACATCTATTCACTTCCTTTGTTTGACTTTAACTTTGACTTTCTTTGACCTTTGTAATTATTATATCACTGTTTTTTTAAATTTCAATAGTTATTTTTTTAAAATTTAAAAATTTTATTCATAGGGTAAAAGGATAAAATAAGAGGTAATATAAAAATCCTGGGATAGCAATTAATTGCTATCCCAGGATAGATTCATATAGAACTTATACATTTATTTAATAATTCTGTCTAATAAAGCAATTACTTCTCCCCGAGTCATTGGCTCGTCATACCTGGTGTCATAAATTGGTATTCCTTTTGCTTCTAAGTTTTTCTTATGCTTTTCAGCCCAATGAACTGTATCACCAGGATTATTCTCTTTTATAAGCCTAAATATTACATTTGCTTGTGCCTGTGCAATCTTTCTAAGGTTTTCATCTTCCATTAGAATTGCTTCGTCCACTGGATTATCATGAAATCCATTTTCAATTAATATTATATGCTTGCAATTAGTCGCTGATGCAGCACGTATAACACCATAATAATTATAGGTTACTTCATTTTTTGTATAGACTCTTGTCTTAGCACCCCTATTATCATTTCCCATAACAGTGGCAACACTGCCAGCCATTTCATAAGCTAACACCTCATCATAGAGCTTAGAAAAATCATAGTATGCTTCCACTCCTCTTGCAGCACCATTAAAGGCATTAGAGTGTTCAGATATGAACAAATCATAACCATGTGCCTTTTGTCCTCTTGTATATAAATCCGGATCTTCATCCCTTGTACGTGTTAGATCCGCTTGATTACCAGCAGATTCTAATATTTCTTTTAAAAAATTGGATATTTTCCAATTACCTTCATATTCATAATAACCCGTTGGACCTTTGTTAACATTTCCCGGTCCATGCCCTGGATCTATCATTACCTTAATCATAATATTACCCCTTTTATAGCTTGTTTCAAATTAAATAATTACAGTTTCTCTATCTTATGTAAAATATGCAGAAACGAAATATATGTTACATGAGCAAATCACTTTATTGTATAAATAATTCATAGAAAATCCTATTTATTGACATTTGAATGTATTTGAATTATGCTTAAATAAATATAATTAGTTTTTACATAAACTACATAATTAGTAAAGGGGATATCTAAATGGCTGACATTGTATTAAAGCAAGTTGGAAGTCAAATAAAAATGTTTCGTAAAATTAAAAAGCTTACTATTGAAGAGCTTGGCAAAATGATAAATAAAAGCAAATCAACAGTATCAAAGTACGAGTCAGGAGAAATCGCAATTGATATTGAAACATTGTTTGATATTGCAAATGCATTAAATATTAACATAATTAATTTAGTTGATATAGAAGTTGAAGAGAAACCCCAAGCAGAAAAAAGCCATTTTTGGCTAAATGATAATTTATATATGTATCATCAAAGCGGCAACAAAATATATCTATCCTATATTAAGCTTAGAAATGATGACGCAAAGAAAAAGACAATAGCAACCCTATATTATAAGGCTGAAAGCATTGATAATTTAAATAATTGTGAATGTGTCTACCAAGGTCACATGAATTATTATGACAATATACTTAATTTTAACCTTCAAAATTGTTCATACAGTTCCGAATCCGTATTAATGAACTTCTTTGTTCCCATAAAAAAGGTAAACACATTGGCAGGACTTATAAGTGGACTTGAGGGTGCTTCTTTAAGGCCTTCCTCATACAAGGTAATTTTATCAAAAAACCTCCTTTCCAATGAAGAACAAAAAGAACTGCTCCAATTATCCAAGGACGTAATAAAAAGGCTTAAAGATGAACACGTATTTAGAGTTGATGATTAATCACCAAATTTTCAGTGATTAATCAAAGTGTTTATCACAAAGATTTATTCCTTAATAACATCTACTTTTTTAACTTTAAATACAATAGCACTGGTAGTGCATTTAAATATTTGGTCAATCGCCATACAATACCATATGAACATGACATCCAACTTTAAAACATATGCGAACAACAGTGCCAATGGTACTCTAATAGCCCAAATTCCAAGAAAGCTGATTATCATTGGTATATTTTTATACCCTGCAGAACGAATTGTTCCATTTAATACCTTGGATAAATTTTGTGGCACTTGAATAAATCCCATGACTATAAGATAATTAATTCCTATTGCTTTAATTTCTGCATTGTTTGTAAAGAAATCCATAAAAAAGCCAGGAAAAACAATTATAAGTATGGAAGAAAACAAACTGATAATTGTGGATGTTGCAATTAATTGCTTTGTATATATTTTTAATAAGGCACCATCCTTTTTACCTATGGCATTTGCAGTCATGCTTGTAGCTGCAATACCAACCCCTACTGCCGGCATTTCAGACATAAGCTCTGCTTGGAGTCCAAGCTGATACGCAGCAAATGTAACCTCTCCGTAAGAAAGTATAGCCTTGCTCATTATAATAGCTGAAAGCTGCCAAAACATAGTTTCAAATGCAGCAGGTATTCCGATAGAATAAACCTTCTTCACCAAGGGAACATCCATATTAAAAAATCCATTGCTTTTTAAAGCAGTGCTAAATAATCCATGCCTTTTATTGTATAATAAATAAATTCCTAAAAGTGCTCCACAAATTTGAGATATTAATAGAGCTATAGCTGCTCCTAAAAGTGATAAATTAGGAAATCCAAACTTTCCATATATTAATAGGTATCCCAACGTAACATTTATAATATTTACAACAATTGCTATGAACATTGGTGTCTTTGTATTGCTACAAGCTTGAAATGCAGCTGTAACAGCTGACATTATTAAAAGAAACGGAGCTGTTAAAATAACTATTCTTAAATAATTTTCAGCTGACTTCATTGTATCAATGCTGTCAGTAAAAAATGCAATTATGCTTGATGAACTTGTTAGAACAAGTACAATTATAAGAGCTGCAATAAGGCAGCCGGTTATACAAGTTTGCTCAAAAGTCTTTCTGCATTCATTCATGTCGTCTTCGCCTCTATTTTTGGCTATAACAACTGTAGCCCCAACACCAATACCCTTAAATAAGCTATAAAGTATGCCGGTAACTCTTGAACTGATGCCTTGGGCTGAAATCAAAGAAGGACTTAATCTGCCAATCATTGCAGATGAAATGAGCCCAGCAGACATTTGAAAGATACTTTCCAGCATAACAGGAATAATTAAAAAGAATATCTGCTTTCTAATGACCTTTGAGTCATAT
>CAZJKK010000019.1:17939-21079 GCA_964546605.1 uncultured Clostridia bacterium | reverse complement strand
CATTTTATTAGTCTAATAAATATATGGATGCAAATATAATAAAATAGGAGGTATAAAATGAAAATAAAAAAAGCAGCTTTAATTGGCCTTTGCTGTACAATAATAACTACAAGTACATCATTTGCCGTTACTGATAACATAAATACAAATAGTGATGTTAAAATACAATTCAATAATGAATGGATTCAACTTATCAATAAACCTTTTATAGAAAATGACCGTATAATGGTAACATTAAATGAACTTGCTGAAAAGCTTGGTGCAAAGGTTGAAAGTGATATAAATTCAGGTATAATTAAAATGTATTCTGAATATATTACAATAGAATTATCTGTTGGAAAAAACAGTGGAAAAGTTATAATAAATGATGGTGGCACTTTACAAGAACAAACATTTAATATGGAAGTAGCCCCTAAAATAACTGAAGAAATTATATATGTGCCACTTCGTTTTATAGCAGAAGCTTTAGGATATGACGTGGAATGGGATAATTATCTACGTGCTGTTATTATAAGAGAAGAAGGTGATATTATTACAATAGAAAAATCTATAGAATTTCATGTAGTAAACATGGAATCAATAAGAGATAATGCGCTGTTGCTAAATTTGTATGACAAAAACCATATGACTAGAGGTATTTATTCATTAATGGACGGAAATTATATTTATGTGCTTGTAGCAGCAGGAGAAAAACCAACTGGGGGATACCGTATTGAAATAGACAGTATTACGGAAGTTACTCAAGGAACAGCTTATATACATGCAACATTAAATTCTCCTGGAGAAGGAAGTATTGTTACTCAAGTTTTAACATATCCAAGCGCAATGGTAAAATTTGAAAAGGGAGATATTGAATGTATTCAATGGGATTTATACGAAGATGCAAATTTTGATGAAGCTGAAAAAATTGAAGTGATAAAGTTTGTTGAAGACTTTGGAGAACAATTAAAAATGGTTTCTTTATTAGCTCCTGAGGATTTATTAAAAGAATACATGAATGAATATTACAAAGACTTTGTTTCTGAGGAGTTAATTGAAAAGTGGCTTAAAGATCCTGTAAAAGCCCCTGGTAAATTAACATCCAGTCCATGGCCGGAGTGCATAGATGTTTTGTCTGTTGAGAAAATTGAGGATAATAAATATAGAGTCCATGGAAGCATTATAGAATTAACAAGTGTGGAAGCAGAACATGGAGGCATTGCAGCAACTAGAGAAATTACTCTTGAAGTTAATAAAAAGGATGATAAATGGGTAATAGTCGATGTAAAGCTTGGAGAATACGAAGTAGAAGAAAAACAAGATATTAGTTGTCAATAGTCTTGATGCCGCAATATAATGCGGCTTTTTTCGTTGGAACATTTTTCAAAAAAATACGTCATAAAAAGTAACACCATTTTTATGGTAAAAAAGATAAATGTGTGAGATAATAAATAAAGAAATTACAGGAGGAAAAAATGCTTGGAAGAATAGGTCTTGCTGAATTATTTATAGTTCCGTTATTATTAGTTATTCCTGCTGTTTTATTGTATTTCATAATAAAGCTTGCAGTTAAAAATGCAATTAAAGAATTAAAGAACTCAGAACGTTTGTAGACAAAATATAGGAGGTTAACATGATGGCTGGTTTAGGGATGATTTTTATTCCAATACTTTATTTAATACCTGCTGTAATACTTTATTTTATTATAAAGCTTGCAGTAAAACACGCTATAAAGGAATTAAAAGATGAAAATATATTATAATTAATATCAATAAAATATGAAATTAAAATACAGCAATAGTGAATTAACATGGAGGATTTATGAAAACAAGTAAATTATTTTACGTTTTAATATTATTAATTATACTAATTAATATTTTTTCAACAGCAGTATTTGCAATAGATTATACGAAAACAGAAAACAACAAAGAATTTAAGGTTATCGGTTATTATTCTGGGGATTTGTTTAATGAGCCCTTGGAAAATCTTCAGACAGATAAATTGACACATGTCATATATGCATTCTTAATTCCAGAAAAAGATGGTTCTCTGGTTGAATTAAAAAAACCTGAGCAGCTAAGAGAGTTAGTAGTAAAAGCACATAACGACGGTGCAAAGGTTTTTATAGCAGTTGGTGGTTGGTCTTATGAAGGAAAACCCCTACAGCCTGTATTTGAAGAGGTTGCTGCTTCTGATGAAACTAGAAGGCTATTAGTAGAAAATATTTGCACGTTTGTAGATGAATACAATTTAGATGGAGTAGAGCTTGACTGGGAGCATCCAAATAAAAATACCATTGGTGATTTTGAAAAATTAACAATAGAATTAAGCGAAGCCCTTAAGTTTATGAATAAGGAAATGACAGCAGCACTAAACGGTGCATGGTCTAAAACACAGGGACCTGAACCATCTATGGTATTATCTGATAAATGTCTTGAAAGCTACAGTTTCATCAATGTAATGGCATATGATACAAATAATACTGATCACAGCCCTCTATGGTTTTCTGAAACTTCTATAGATTATTGGTTGAATAGAGGTGTTGATGCAGAAGATATAGTCTTGGGTATGCCTCTATATGCAAGACCAAGCTGGAAGCAGTACAGACATTTGGCGGCTGAAAAACCTGAGTATGCCTTGGTTGATTATGCTCCTACAACACCGCTTGAATCATATTATAACGGTATGAATACATTAAGAGAAAAGACTATTATTTCTTTGAATAAAGCTGGAGGAGTAATGCTTTTTGATGTGAATGAGGATACCAATGACGAGTACAGCATAGTATCAATGATTGATAATGTATTAAATAGAACAAAGCATTTATCTAAAGAAGAGTTAAATAAATATATAACGGTTGTTTTAGATAAAAGAGAATTAGTGTTTCTTGAAGAGGAAGGCTATGGAGTTCCATTTATAAATAAAGACAACAGGACTATGATACCAATACGTAAACCGCTTGAAGCTATAGGAGCAGAGGTTAGCTATGATGATGTGACTAAAGCAGTGAAAGCAGTTAAAGATGGAATAACAGTCGAGGTGTTAATTGACAGAAATATTATTTATGTAAACGGGTTAGAGCAAGAAACAGATACTAAAGCAATAATTAAAAACAACAGGACATATATGCCTTTAAGAGCTGTATTTGAAGCTTTTGGCTA
>CAZJKK010000019.1:0-17929 GCA_964546605.1 uncultured Clostridia bacterium | reverse complement strand
CCTGGAATGGCATAACAACAGCAGGACTGTAGTTATAGTACAAAGTTCAATATAAAAAAATTTATATAGATTTGAAAATAGGTAGATATTTAAAAATAAAATTCTACTTATAAGGAGCTAACAATGAAGGTTTATTTTAAGCAAAACTTTTGGAGCAAAGCAGAAGATGGATTGCCTGGTATTCCAAAATCATTAGACTGGAAATTTACATACAATAACGAAGAATACTTTATTCCAATGGTTTATTATTTCCCCCAGGGAATAACTTTTGATATTATATGTCTAATAGACAATGAAAAATACAAAATGTTTTATGATAAATATGCTCCTATTGAAAGTGAATTAACTGAAGAGGATATTCTTTTTGCAGAGCAGGAAAATCCAATATTAGAGCTTCCATTAGGAAGTATTTACATAAATGGACAAATCGCTAAAACAAACAGCTGTGCTTCAAGTTATATTTCTTTTTTAGATAATAATACAGACGAATTCTGTGAAATAAAGGAAGAGTACAATATAGGTGATGAACAATCATTTCATTGCACAAGAGTTCATGCTGAATATAGTACACAAAGAGAAATAGAACAACTAAAAATATTAACTAATAGAACAGAAGAGCTTCTCCCAATTAGAAAGCATTTTGCAATAAATATTGATGAAGCTGAAAATCAAACTGATATTGTATTTGTGCATCCTTTGACTAGATTAGAACATCATATTTATGTAAATAAAATTGAACTTGTAGATGCAAGGAAGAATTTTCCACACCATGATTCTAATGACCCAAATAATTTCGTAATTATTGAATACGAGATATTTCCTGTTTTATCAAATGATGAGCGTCTTTTAATCCAAGAAATAAAACAGGAAGATATTAAAAAACATAATGAATTTAGCTCCATTGGTATTATTTATAGAGGTGAAAATGAAAAAGGCAAGTATGGACAAAAACTAGAGTATATATTTACTCGAATGTATTGGAAACGATTAAATAATATTGAGTTTAGCATAACGGGAATTTACAAAACTAAATTTCTGGAAGAAGAATTTATACTCAATATGTAATGTAGAGCAAAATTCAGACTTTTATGAAAGGAGGATATTTTGAAAAACAGTATTATTTTTTGGTTTTTAACTATTTTATTTTTTATTATATATTTTAATGTTTTAATGTATTTATGGAATTTTTTCTTGCCATGGAATTTATATACGGACATTGTAGCAGTATTTGTAGTTATATTTGTAAATATTCCTCTTTCAGTTTATAGTGCCGAAAAGCTTATCAAGGCAATAAAATCTGATAAATTTTAAATAACGAAAGGATGTGGTTATAATTTTTAAATATATGTATATAAAAGCAACTACTGGCGGGCTTTTTAATGGTAAACAAAACCATAGAGAGTTAATTGACAGATACAGCAGAGAAGGGTGGAGGTTTGTAACCGCCATACCAACAGAAAGCAATGGACATGGAGTTATTTTTTCATTTGATTTAGTGTTTGAAAAGGAAGAAAATCAATAAATGAATTACCGAATTTAAGATTTCTAATTTCTCCTGGAGGCCTATTTTGAACTATCTCATTATTTTGTATGGCACATCATTGCTTGTGTCTTTATGTACTATGCTGTATAAAAATTATTCGTACAACAAAAAAAGGAAACTTATGCAAGACAAGGAAATCCTAAGAATGGATAATGTCAATAATTTTGAGCGAATATTAGTTTTAGTAGGTCTTATTGTTCCTTTTTTTATTTTAGCGTATGGCGGAATTATTTTAGCTCCACATTATATGTTTTTAGGAAAGTATTTTGATAATGCATTACAGTGGGTCAATTTAAATGAAATTGAAAAGCTGAGAAATTATTTTTTTGAAAATACTATGGTTGTTGAGCAAATGCAAATTATTGAATATGAAAAATTTTTATTGAATAGTGCTACCATAATAATTATTACGATTTGCAATACATTATTTAGTTTTGTTGCAGCAAAAAGAGATATTGTATTTTATGAGGATAGTATTTTATTATCGGAAAAGCCAATAAAGTGGAATGATATATTAAATTATCAATGGAGTGACCCTTTTGAAACAAAGCTTAAAAACGAAAAATATTTTAACTTAAACTTGATTTTAAAAGATGACACGTCAGACATTGATTGCAAAATAAAAATAAAAGTTAAACAAGAGTTTAAAAATAGGGTAGAAAATATACTAAATAAATACTTTAAGGAAATAGATGAAGAACTCCAATTAAAATTCATGCCATTTCCTGTTATTAGCACGAAAAGATTAATGCTTAGAAAGATTAATCCGGAAGATAGAAATGAAATTTTTAGCATTAAATCAAATGAAGAGATGCTGGAGTATTTAGATAACAAGAAATATGAAAGTATTGAAGAGGCAGAGGAATACATAGAAAGAATAAACGACAGTATAGGTGATAATAAGTCAATTATGTGGGGAATTGCATTAAAGGATAATGATAGCATGATTATTGGCACAATTTGTTTGTGGAATTTTAACATTGAGGACAAGTCTGCCGAGGTAGGATATGAGCTTATGCCAGAATTTCAAGGTAAAGGTATAATGGATGAAGCCTTAAAGTCAGTTATTAAATATGCTTTTAATTTTGCTAAATTTAAAACATTGACAGTATATACACACATAGAAAATATAAAGTCAATTAATATGCTTAAAAAGAATAATTTTTCTTTAATATTAGAGGAAGGCAGCTATGAAATATTCAAATTAAGCAATAAAAAAGCTTATGAATAAAACTATAATGGATTAGCAATGCGGGGAAAAAAGATGAAAAAGAAGAAGTTAAAAAACATTTTGTTTTATTTAATTGGAATTTTATTTCTTTGGTTTATTATACATACTATAATAATTACAATAGATGGATTAAATGATGAATTAGAAGTTTCTGATGTTGCTGTTGTGCTCGGAAATAAAGTGGAGCTAGATGGAAAGCCCTCTGCTAGATTGCAGGCAAGATTAGATAAGACGTTAGAACTATATGAAAATAATTATTTTGAGTATGTTATTGTAAGCGGTGGAACAGGGAAGGAAGGGTTTAATGAAGCTTGGGTAATGAAAGATTATTTAGTTAAAAAGGGAATACCGGAAGATAAAGTTTTGTTGGACAGTAACGGCTACAACACATATATGACAGCAAAAAACACAAAGACCATTATGAAAAGTATGGATTTTAGCAGTGTTTCTTTAATTACACAATTTTATCATATATCCAGAACTAAATTAGCTTTTAACAAGTTAGGCGTTGAAAATATATACTCAGCTCATGCAGATTATATAGATATTAGAGATGTATATTCTATTATAAGAGAATTTTTTGCATTTTATAAGTATTTAATATTGTAAATTGTGAATTAAGAAATTGAAAAGAAGGAGAAGAACTGCCTAAGGTAGGAGATTTAAGTATTATTATTAATTGGAACAATGAAGCACAGTGTATTATTAAAACTACAAGCATTGAAATAGTTCCTTACAAGAATGTTACTGAGGAATTTGCAGCAACTGAAGGTGAGGGAGATAAGTCCCTGGAATATTGGAGAAGAGCCAACTGAAGATGTGTTGGTAGTATGCGAAAAATTTGAGGTCGTATATAATTAAAAATTATAAATTAGAGGTAGTGAAATATGAGTTTAAATTTAATAAAACCGAATAAGCTTAATAGAGGTGATAAGGTAGCAACTATAAGTCTTTCTTGGGGAGGAGCAGGGGACGAAGAAATATTATGGAGATACTACCAAGGCAAGGAACGGTTAGAAAATTTATTTGACCTTGAGGTTGTAGAAATGCCTAATACATTAAAGGGGTCAGAATTTATATATAATAACCCTCAAAAAAGGGCAGAGGATTTAATGATGGCGTTTGCTGACAAATCTATTAAAGCTATATTTTCCTGCATTGGTGGAGAAGAAAGCATTAGAATGCTTCCTTACATAGATTTTGACGTAATAAAAAACAACCCTAAAATATTTATGGGATATTCTGATACAACTACAATTCATTTAATTTGTTTAAAAGCAGGCATATCTTCATTTTATGGACCTTCTGTACTGAATGAATTTGCCGAAAATGTTAAAATGCACGATTATACTGTTAAGCATATTAACAAGACGCTGTTTTCCAATGAGGTAATAGGAAATATAGAAAGTTCTGAATATTGGACAAGCGAGCGGATACCATGGCTTGAAGAATATAAAAATAAAGAAAGAACATTATTACCAAATACAGGATATGAGCTTGTTCAAGGCAAAGGTAAGGTTAAGGGACGTTTAATAGGCGGCTGCATGGAGGTTTTAGAAATGGCTAAGGGAACTTTTATTTGGCCTTATAATAATGCTTGGGATGATGTTATTTTATTTTTTGAAACATCGGAGGAAATACCTGAACCTAAATACATAGAATATTGGCTGAGAAATTATGGTTCTCAAGGTATATTAAACAGGGTAAAGGGAATAGTCTTTGGTAAGCCATATGACAATAAATATTATAAAGAATATAAAAGTGTTATTCAAAAGGTTCTAAATGAATTAAACTTAAATGAACTACCCATATTATACAATATGAATTTTGGCCATACATTACCAATGTTTGTGGTTCCTTATGGCGCTATGGCAGAAATAAATTGTAATGATAAAAGTTTTTCCATACTTGAAAGTGGTGTTATATAATTTTAGGCTTTTAAGGGACAGTCCTTTTAAAGACTATAGTCTCCAAAAGGATCGTCCCCAAGAGGTTGAGAGAACTGTTCTCAATGTCCCAAGGTTAATAAGCGAAATCTACTGTTACTAAAGCTTCTATTATTATGTTTCCTGGCATGATAGGAGTGGTTGCTGCTAGCTCTCTTCTAAATACTGGTTGAATTGGTTGGGCGCTGTTTTCCACAATCCTTATAGGAACAGGATCTTGTGATATGCCTAAGTTCATTGATATAGATTTTGCTTTTTGCATTGCATTTCTAACTGCCATGTTTAGGGCTTGTTGATAATAATACTCTCGGTTTGAAACATCAAATGAAATAAGTTCAACCACATTTGCTCCTGCATTAACTGCAGCATCTATTATATTGCCGACTCTATCTAAGTTAGTTGTTCGTATTTCCAGAATATTCCTTACATTGTAACCTCTGTCAATTTGCCTTCCGTCTTCATAATCATAGATTTTATCTATTGTATATTGTATAGTCTTAATATCAGTAACACCCATGCGCTGCAAAGCCTGTATGATTGATTGTGTGACTTTAGCATTTTCAGCTTGAATGCTTGTTAAGTTTTCGCCTCTTGTTTCAACCCCTAAATGTATTACAGCCACATTTGGTACAGCTGTTATTTGTCCCTGTCCTGTTAAAGTCATCTCCTTATTATGTAAATTATTCTCCGGATAATATTTTGACATAAGAAATCCACCTTTCCAAATATTTATAATCATTATATGTCAAAATCGTAAGTCTGTAACCAACATATTTTACAAGTATTTTTTTATGTGATTATTGAGAATATTAAAATAGCACAAGATATTCTTGTGCTTTCAATCATTGTTTATGCTGTTATACCATTGTACCAATTAATAGATTCGGGTTTTCTTAATGCTTGATGTTTTAGTATGGGTACGTTGTATTTTTCCCCAAGTGAACGCACAACATCTTTATAGCATCCCTTTAATTTATCATGAAATACTATGGCATCAATTCCACCAATTATGGAGTCTATACACCTAGAAGCCATTTCTATTCCTTTTTCTCCCTCATATTCACCAGAAACCAACCATTGATTTGCTATTATATGAGAAACTCCAAAAAATTCTTGTTCATTATTCCAAGATGTATGAACTGCTTCGGCAAAATTAGGGTCAAAGTGAACACCTCCCACACAAAGAATATTATGTAGCTTTACATTTATATCAAAAATGTGAAGAAGTGAAAGTGCAAGCACTCTGGCAGCATCTTTGTTCATCCAGCTTTCGGTTTCACTTCCCACCTCTATATCAACCATGGGAACAGGATATTGTAAAAGCAGGGTAGGTTCGCCTTCACCTTCATATACCCCTGACCAATGAGTGGCTTCTGTTACAATACTGAAATCATCCAAGCCAATTTCTTTTCTTAATTTATTCATTGCCCACATGAGGTTGTGGTTGTATAAAGGATTAGCTGATCCATAGGAGCCTGAATTCACATCTCCGACAGTATGTACTGTTATTACCTTTTCTGGTGCATTTTGTCCTTCATGCCATGTAACCATGCCCGACATATCAAAATCAGCGAAATATTTATTCATGTCCGGCAAATACTTGGGATAATCCCTGCACAAAGCTATATCTGTTGGAACAAAATAATATTCATTTCTTCTTTCATCGGTATATTTATATACTTCTTTGCCTGCAAATGTGAAATCAACAGTATTATTTAAGTATCCCTCTTTCTTAAGTATGTCCCAAACCAGGTAACTTACATAACCCCAATCGTGGTTGTCGCAAATATAATAGACAACCTTTTTTCCTTTGTTCATGCCTTAACTCCTTTAAAGATATTATTTAAGCATTATACCACTTAGTTGGAAATTTATAAATAGTTTTAGTATAATAAGCAGAAAAATTAAGCTGAGCGGGTTAAGAAAATTCGTAATAAATAAAAAACTGCATTTTTTAAAAGTGCAGTTTTTAAGCTTGTTTGTTATTTTATTGTGTTTTGTGTTTTTAGTGATTTTGTGAATAAATATCTGCGTTTTTTTAAAATCGATGTCTATATTCACATTTAAATGAATTTTAAACTTAATAAAAATAAATTTGTCATTTCATCGCTATTCGTGCATACATGGTCGATGATTTTGATGGTTAAAGATTTATATTTATTCATTATTTAATATTTTTTACTTAGCTATATTATATGATGAATAAAATAATATGTTACTCTTAATAAATATTTAGCCAATTGTTTCTAAATATTTATCTATGTTATTTACCGATTCATTTTCCAGATAACTTTTTAGTTGTTTTTCTGTAGCTATTGCTGCCATGTCAATATGACCTGGAACCTTTGAATATATAATAATCAAGTATTTATTATCCTTTAATTTTTTTATATAGGTACTTTCTATAAGAATTTTTTGCATTACTGTTAATTCTTCTAAAGGATTAAGATTATCTCCATTGCTTTCATCATCACTAGCTTCTGCTTCAACTTCTTCAGTTTCGTCAAGTTCTTCTATATGTACTTCAGGGTAAGAGCTTTCAATATCAAAATCTTGGATTTCTACTTGCATGTGAGCAATATAGCCGTGCTCTTCTTTATATATGTATGTTGTAACAACTTCATCCCAGTTTTCAGCAAGATCAAAGAAATTATGCTCCTTGTCATACACTATATTATCATTCTTGAAATAATTTAGATCGTCATAAAACATGCTTTCTTCAAGCTCTAAATTTAAGCTGTATTCATCGTTTAAAGCATCAATAACATCCTGATATTCATCATAATCAAAGTCAATTTGTCCCTTATCTACTAAATATTCAAGATTTTTATTTAAATCTTCCACGCTCAAATCTTCAGTATTGTTTACTAAAATAATTCGGTAATAGTCTTTTATTGTTGCTTGCTCTTTGAAATTAACATCATCAGCAATATAATAAAAATCTAAACTTTCAGCATCTAATTCATATTTGTTTGCTTCTTCATTATACTCTTTAAATAATTTTTTCATATAAAACTCCTGTTATTTTTTAAGACCACTATATATTAGCACTATAATAATCTTATTTCAAGAAGTATGATTACATATCCTTTATTACATTTGTTACCCACTTTTTTGATATTATTCTGGGTATTCCAATAACGGCTTTTACTACTTCTTCCATATTTACTAATATTGAAACATAATATACTGGAAGTTTAAATACTAATGCACCTAAAAAAGCTAAAGGAACGCCTACCAGCCAAACGGCTCCCATTTCCAATACCATTGAAAACTTAGTATCACCGCCGCCGCGGAGTACACCCACTATCAATGTACCATTAAATGATTTTACAAAAAAGAAGAAAGCTGCAACTATTAATAGCTTCTTAGAGGATTCATGGAGACCTGGTGTTATGTTTCTGAAAAATAAAAGAATTGCATCTGTTGAAATAAAAAGTAATATTCCAAGTATTAGTCCCAATGTAACTGATAATATCATGAAGCTGTTAGCATATTCTATGGCTTCATTTTCTTCTTCTGCTCCTATTTTATTGCCTACCATAACCGTACATGCATTTGCAAGTCCCCTGGTCATAACCATAAAAATATTTTGAACTGTGCTTAAAATTTGCACTGCTGCTGCAGCCTCTGTACCTATTTTTGCGTAGGCCAATGAATAAAGCACGGTACCAAGTGACCAAAAGGCTTCGTTTAAAATAACAGGATAGGCTGTTTTAAAATATTTTTTGATGAAATCCTTTGACCAATTGGTCATTGCTTTAATATTTTGAGCAAGAGGATTATTTTTATTTGAATAAATTGAGTAAAGTATTAAAGCTATTTCTAAAATTCTAGCCAACACTGTAGCATATGCTGCCCCTTTAACTCCAAGCTGAGGCAGACCCAACTTCCCAAAAATCAGCAGATAATTAAATACAGCATTTGTGGCAAAAGAAACCATACTTGCTACCATAGGCATTTTAGCTTGGCCAATACTTCTGGAAGCAACTGCATATGAAAAGCTTATGCCTGTAATTATATAGCTTAGAGAAACTATTTTTAAATAATCTACTCCCAATCTAATAACCTCAGAATCATTGCTAAAAATTTTCATTATGTATTCCGGTACAATTAAAGCTGCTAATGTGAACAAAATTCCTAATAGTGTAACTATAGCAAGAGATATTCCCATTATTTTGCCTATGTTTTCAGTGTCTTTCTTTCCCCAAAACTGTGAAATAAATATTGATGAGCCAGTTGCCACACCAAATATTGTCACTGAATAAAAGAAGAACACCTGATTAGCTAGTCCTACAGCGGCAAGACTTTCATTTCCAAGGCTGGTAATCATAAGTGTATCCAGCATATTTACAGAAGATGCTATTAAATTTTGTAATGTGATTGGCAAAGCTATGGACATCATAACTTTAAAAAAATCTTTGTTTTTGAAGCTTGTGCGCATGTTGACCTCCATGTGTAATATCCTTAATATAATACCATGAAAACCCTTTTAGTTGTAATATATTTTTTTATATATTTTGGAATATTAAAAGTAATCCAGGCATATAAATTAATTGTATACGAAAGTGCATATTTCGCAGGGGGAGGGATTATTATTACTGATATAAATATATATGAGGATATAGCAAAAAGAACGAAGGGCGAAATATATTTGGGCGTTGTTGGACCTGTTCGTACAGGAAAATCCACTTTCATCAGAAAGTTTTCTGAAAATGTAATGCTACCGAATATAGAAGATGAGTACACACGGGAAAGAGCTAAGGACGAAATGCCTCAAAGTGGTACAGGTAAGACTGTCACAACTACTGAGCCTAAATTTGTACCCGGTAATGCTGTAAGAATAACATTTAATGATAACATTAATGCAAAAGTAAGATTAATTGACTGTGTAGGTTATATGATTCCTGGAGCAATAGGCAATATGGAAGGGGAAATACCAAGACTGGTGAGTACTCCTTGGAATGAAGACCCAATTCCATTTGCTGAGGCTGCTGAAATTGGTACAAGAAAGGTTATTAAAGACCATTCAACAATCGGTGTTTTAGTGACCACTGACGGAAGTATAACTGATATTGGCAGAGACAATTATATTATGGCAGAGGAAAGAGTAGTAAAAGAATTAAAAGAAATAAATAAGCCTTTCGTAATCATACTTAATACTACGCACCCTCAAAATGAAAACACTAAAGCCTTGTCTTTGCAGCTTAAGGAAAAATATGATGCACCAGTTCGTGTATTGGATTTAATGAATTTAAAAACTGAAGATATTGAAAATGTAATGGAAAGTGTGTTGTATGAATTCCCAATTAAGGAGATAAATGTAGAACTTCCAAAATGGTTTGATGGATTAACTCTTGATTATACACTTAAAAAGGATTTAATCAATACTCTTAGAAATGACTTCGATGATTTCTATAAATTAAGCGACTTTAATGCAGACAATATATTCTCTGCTGAGAATGATTTTGTTGAAGATTTTTATGTAAAGGATATTGAACTGGGAACCGGTTGTATTAACATGCGAGTTGACCTTGACAATTCATATTACTACAAGGTAATAAGCGAGTTATCAGGTGAAGAAATCACCGGTGAGCATCAAATACTAAAATTAATAGGAGATTTATCGAAGTCTAAAGATAATTACAGGAAGGTTGAAGCAGCCATCAATGATGCTAAAGCAAAGGGTTATGGCTATGTATCGCCTGCAGTTGGCGATATGATTATTGAGACACCAGAAGTATTTAAGGAAGGCAGTAGATATGGAATAAAAATTAAGGCGCAAGCTCCATCTTATCATATATTTAATGCAGGCATAAATACTGAGGTATCTCCTATAATAGGCAACAAGGCTCAAAGCGAGGATTTGGTAGCTCATCTTGCTGAACAAATGAAAGATAATCCTCAATGCATTTGGGATGCTGAAATATTTGGCAAGACCATGTACAGCTTAGTTGAAGAGCAACTTGAAACAAAACTTAACACAATGCCTGAAAATGCAAGAAGGAAACTTAAAAAGACAATTGAAAAAATTGTTAACGACGGTACTGGAAGCATAATTTTCTTGATAATTTAATAAATGTGTCATTCTGAACAAAGTTTGGAATCTTCTTAATGTTAATGATGATGAGATTCGATACTACGGCGTATGACAATTATACGGATTCTTCTAGTGTACATATGTAATTTGTACCTAGAGGAATCTTTTTTGTTGTTTAATATAGTATAATGTCATAAAACTAGAAAATTTTACATAAATAAACGTAAATTGTTTGTAATATTCTTTGAAAATAAGCATATATAGCTTGCAAAAATATTGAAAATTATGTTATAATGTGGATATCTACCAGAATTTATATACTGGTGTTGTTTAAATTGGAGCTTGAAAATGGCTAAAAGAAGAAACATTGGTTTGAAAAACTTTTTCTTTTCTTTGGCAGTAGTTTTACTTTCATTTTATATATTTAAATATATGAATATTGCTGTTGAAACTACAGTTGCCGAGAATGGAACTCTTGAAGATATCATTAATGCTGATGGTGTTATAATAAAGGATGAGCATGTTTATAATGCAACTGTTAATGGAAGTGCTACATATTATTATGCAGATGGCTCAAAGGTAAAAGAAGGACAACTGGTTGCTGATTTAAATACAGATACAAATTCATCACAAATTAATAAACAGATATCTGAAATACAAGCAGCAATTAATATAAAGAAAAATGCGAACGGTACAAATACAGAGGCAGCAACTTTAACACAGGAAACACTTTCTGCATTTGAAAATGAAATTCAAACGAGTATACTTAACAACGAATTTATCAATATGTATAATATTGTTGGACAAACGAATAATAATGAAAGCATTGTAGCAACTGTAAATGAAGGAACTTATGAACAATATGATTTATCTCAGCTTGAAAGCATGAAAAACAATCTTGAAAAGAGTATTTCAACACATAAGGTACCTTATTATTCAGCTCATGCAGGATTAATTACATACAAAATTGATGGCTTGGAAAATGAGTATAATTACGAAGATGTACATAATATGACGCCTAGCAGTACAATAAAAAAGGATATGCAATTAGCTGATAAATCATCTCAAGTAGCATTTTCAGCAAATGAAGGAATGTTTAAAATTATAAGAAATTTTGACTATTATATTGCTGCCACAGTTGATAATGAAAAGGCGAAGCTTTTCGAAGAGAATAAATACATAAAAACAAGAATACTATCAGATGGCGAACAACATGAGGTATGGGGTTACATAGAAAAAATAAATTATGGCAGTGAGCAATCTGTATTAATATTATATTTTAATGATTATTTTTACAAGGTTTATGACAAAAGATATGTTAATTTAGAGTTAATTACAGATATATATGAAGGCATTAAAATAAGCAACAAGTCTATTACGCAGCAAAATGAATTTACAGGTGTATACATTCTTGATGCCAGCAACATTATTAAATTTTTCCCTGTAGAAATATTAGGGAAAGATGAAGAAAACTCCATAGTATCCATAGGGGAATATGTTTCAGAGAACAAAAGACGGGTAATAAAAATTGGAGAAAAGGTACATCCTACTGTTAAAATATTTGACAAAATAGTAATGGAACCTGAAAATGTTTATGACGGACAAATAGCAGATTAGGAGGTTGTTTTATAGTTGATAAAGGATAATATATATACCATTTTAGAAAAAACAAAACAAGCAGCAATACGGTCAGGCAGAAATCTGGAGGATGTTACTGTTATTGCAGTTTCTAAGACAGTTGATTCTGAGCGTGCCCGGGAAGCAGTGGAAGCAGGTTTAGTAAATTTAGGGGAAAACAGAGTTCAAGAGCTTGTAAAAAAATATGACGAGCTTTCAAATACAAATGTAAAGTGGCATTTAATAGGTCATTTACAAAAAAACAAGGTAAAATACATAATAGATAAGACGGTTCTTATTCATTCTTTAGAAAGCTTGGAACTGGCTAAGGAAATAAATAAAAAGGCAAAACAACACGATTTGATTTCCAATGTGCTTATTGAATTAAACATTGGAGAAGAGTTGAGCAAATTTGGAATTAGCGAAGATGCGGTGTATGAATTTGTAAAGTCTCTAGAACAATTTGAAAATATTAAGGTTTTAGGGCTTATGACCGTAGCTCCGTTTACGGAGAATCCGGAAGATGTTAGATGGGTTTTCAAGAAAATGAAGGAAATATTTGATAAGATTTCAGGCATGAAGCTTAAAAATACTGAAATGAAATATCTATCTATGGGAATGACCAATGATTTTGAAATCGCTATTGAGGAAGGCGCCAATATAATAAGAATTGGAACAGCAATATTTGGCGCAAGAAATTATAACTAAAAGTTGAATAACGGGCTAAAGCCCTTATTGAAGGAGGAAGAAGAGTAATGGGTATGATGGATAAGGTAAAGGATTTTATCGGCATCACTGAATTGGAAGAAGATTATGAAGAGGAGGAGATTGTTGCTGAAAGTCAAAGCAGCAAGCCAGAAAGAATGGAAACCTATAATAGGAAAAACAATGTGATTAAGGTTCATTCTAATGCTGATATGAAAGTCTTTATATGTGAGCCCACAAAGTACGAGGAATGTACTAAGGCTGTTGATGAAATCAAAAACAGAAAAGTTGTAGTTCTAAACATTGAAGGAATGGAACTAGAAGATCAAAAACAGGTTTTTGAATTCATAAAAGGTGCTGTGTATGCACTGGAAGCAAGCATTCAAAAAATTTCTAACGGTATATTCGTTTTAGCTCCTAATAACGTGCAAATTGACGGAAGACTAAGCGACAGATATGAAAGAAATTATTTTTATAATAAATAAGGAGCATATATGTTTTATACAGTAAAAATCGCTCTTAATCTACTATTAGAAATCATAGATGTGCTAATACTAGTAAGAGTATTATTATCATTTTTCCCAACCCTACAATCATCAAAAATTTCCTACTTTATCTATCAAATGACCGAGCCCATACTGGCTCCTTGCAGAGCAATTTTAGATAGACTGGGATTAGGCATGGGAATGATGGATTTTTCACCAATTTTAGCATTCATATTATTAGGCATAATGCAAAATTTAATTTTTGTTTTTTAATGTGAATCATCACATGATTATAAAAAAAGCAAGAAAGTAAAGATGAAAAGAAAAAATGAAAGATTTTGATAAATATTTTGATTTTATTAAGGATGAAGAAGCAAAAAGTTCAGTAAGAAAAATTGCTGATAAAATTTCTTATGTAAATAAAAACTATGCACCTGCAGTAACTGAATTTGCTAATCCTTATATTGCAGAGTTGTGTATGCCTATTATTAATAATTATGATGTAAAATTTAAACTTTTCCCCTCATTTGAACATGGTGAGAGGAAAGTTTTCATTTTATACCCGGATTTTCTTGAAAATATTGAAAATATTGATGAGAATGAATTTATTACGGGGCTTAGAATTTATAACGGTTCTAAATTCAAACTTTTAAGCCACAAGGATTATTTAGGGTCTCTTATGTCCCTTGGTATAGACAGGAATAAAACAGGAGATATTTATGTGTATGATGAATATGCAGATATTGTTTTACACAGGGATATTTCTGATTATATAATGTACAATTTGGAAAAAATTGGCCATAATAAAATAAATATAGAAAAAATAAAAATTAGTGATGTTAATTATAAGGAACAAGAGCATACGGTTATAAATGTTACAAGCTCATCCATGCGAATTGACAACATTGTTAAACACATTATCAAAAAATCCAGAGAAACTGCTTCTGAAATGGTAAGGACAGGAAATGTGAAGGTTAACTGGCAAGTACAGGAAAAGATATCAGAAGAGACAAAAGAAAATGATATGATTTCAATAGCTAAATATGGCCGCTATAAAATATCTAAATTATCAGGGCTTACAAAAAGCGGCAAATATAAAGTTGAAATTAAGCATTACATTTAATGAGAGGTTTATATGAATATATTAATAGGAGTTGTTTTTGCTTTTTCTATTGCTTTTGACCAGCTAACAAAGCTATGGGCAATAGATGTATTAAAAGATGGAGGCTCCATAAAAATTATTGGTGATTTTTTAAGATTTACTTATGCAGAAAATAGAGGAGCAGCCTTTAGTATCCTTCAGGATCAAAGGATGTTTTTTATAATAATTACCACAATTATGTTGATTATTATGGGATATATATTTTTTAAAACAAAAAATATTACAAACATATCTAGGCTTTCTATTGCTATGATTGCAGGAGGAGCCATAGGAAATTTTATTGACAGGTTGCGCCTTGGTTTCGTTGTGGATTTTATAGATGTAAGATTTGGAAGTTTCTATAATTTTCCCATATTTAATATTGCAGACAGCTTTGTAGTTTGCGGAACCATACTAATGATACTCTTAATACTTTTTAATAAATTTGAGAAGAGTGAAGCGAATGGATAAGAAAAAAGAACTGGTTGTTGCTGTTGAAAATGATGATGACAATGAAGAAATTGATGAATTTGAAAATGAGAATGAAAATATAATTATTGTTTCCGACAAGGAAAATGAAAGAATTGATGTATACATTTCGGGCTTAATTGAAGATATGTCAAGGAGTTCCATTCAAAAGCTCATTTCTGAAGGAAATGTTACAGTTAATTCTAAGCAAATTAAGTCCAATTACAAGGTTAAATTAAATGATGTAATTAATGTAATAATTCCGGAACCTGAAGTTTTAGACATAGCAGCTGAAGATATACCCTTAGAAATAGTATATGAGGATGATGATTTGGCTGTGATAAACAAGGCACAGGGCATGGTGGTGCATCCTGCTCCCGGTCATTATTCAGGTACTCTTGTTAACGGTTTAATGTATCATTTGAAAAATTTATCTTCAATAAATGGTGTTCTACGTCCTGGCATAGTCCATAGGCTTGATATGAATACCTCAGGTCTTATGTTGGTTGCTAAAAATGACAAATCCCATAATTTTTTAGCCAAATGCTTGAAGGAACACTCCATAAACAGAATATACTATGCATTGGTAGAAGGAAATGTTAAAGAAGATTCGGGAACTATAGATGCTCCGCTTGGAAGAAGTGAAAAGGACAGAAAAAAATATACAGTTACATATAAAAACAGCAAGAACGCTGTTACAAATTTCTGGGTAGTTGAAAGATACGGCATATACACTTTGGTTAAATGCAAGCTTGAAACAGGCAGGACTCATCAAATACGTGTACACATGAAACATATAGGTCATCCGGTGGTGGGTGATGATGTATATGGCAGCAAAAAGGATAAGTTTGGTTTAACAGGTCAACTTCTACATTCAAAGTCTGTGGGATTCATACATCCCACAACAGGAGAATATATGGAATTTGACAGCAATTTGCCGGATTATTTTGTAAAGGTGTTAAATAAAGTTAAAGGTTAAAAATACCAATTGTTAATTGGAGGACATATGAATATAAAAGCAGTAATATTAGATGAAAAAGCAATAAATAGAGCATTATTCAGAATTTCTCATGAAATTATTGAAAAAAACAAGGGTGTTGAAAATTTGGTGCTCATTGGAATAAAAACAAGAGGATGGCCTTTGGCTGTTAGATTAGCACAAAAAATAGAGGAAATAGAAGGTTCAAAAGTTCCTGTTTTCCCACTAGACATAACATATTACAGAGATGATTATGAAAAGGATGAAAGGGCACCTCTAGCAGTAAAAAGCTTTGATTTTAATATTAAGGACAAAACAGTAGTATTGGTTGATGATGTATTATATACCGGCAGAACAGTAAGAGCAGCTCTGGATGCCATAGTTGACCAAGGAAGACCAAAAAATGTTGAACTTGCTGTCTTAGTAGACAGAGGTCACAGAGAACTTCCCATCCGTGCAGATTTCATAGGTAAAAATGTGCCAACATCAAGGTCAGAACGAATAAGCGTACAACTTGAAGAAATAGATAGTACAAATCAGGTTATTATAACAGAATAATTCTTTCAAGAAAATGATATGAAGCACCGATGAATTACTTTGGTGCTTTTATTGTTTTAGATAATAAAAATAAGTGTATATAATATAGATAAAATAATGCATTAAACAAAGGAGGGCAAAATGGAAATAAAAAAAGGAAATAATAAATATTATATTGGGGATTCAGAAGAAAAACCATTGGCAGAAATGGTATATCTGCCAGTAGAAGAAAATCTTATTAATATTGAGCATACATATGTATCAGAGGAATTAAACGGTAAAGGGATCGGAAAGCTTTTATTAAAGGAAATTATTGAAATGGCAAGAATGGAAAACAAAAAAATCAAGCCTATATGCCCCTATGCCAAAGCACAAATGGAAAAGAACGAAGAATATCATAGTTTAATTTATAAATAGTAATAGATTAATTAGTAGCATTTCATAATAACAATATTATGGAATGCTATTTTTATATTTGTGATACTTGAAACTTTTTGAATATTTTTGAATGTTTTGTACAATTGGTTAAATATCATTAAAAATCCTAAAAAATTTATTTAGTAATTGAATTCAATAACTGGAGAACAGTTCATGGAAATTTTAAATGCTGCATAAAAAAATTATCTAATAATAAAAAAGCTGTTATGTAATAATAATTTACGTAACAGCTTTTAGTTTTGCTTGCGCTCTGGATGACATAAACAGTTTATTACAATACTATCTTGATAATTGGAACAGGATTCATTTTTTAAGTTTTATGCCTGTTATGTCAGGTTTTGCCATCATGGAATAATTTGTTTCATAAATTACAAAGCCTGGTTTTGCATTTGGGGGTTTTCTCACATTTAGTTTCTTTGTGTAGTCAATTTCAACAAGGCTTGAATTTTTGCCCTTGCTGTAGTGGGCTGCAACTTGAGCTGCTTCAACATATTCTTGGTCTGCAAGTGTATCGCCGTTTGTTTTTATGATTACATGGGAGCCTGGCATGTTTTTAGCATGGAACCAGAAATCATCTTTTTTTCCTACCTTAAAGGTTAATTCATCATTTTGTAAATTATTTTTACCTACCAGTATTTCATGATTACCTGATGAAATATATGTGATGAATTCAGGCATATATTCCTTGGTTTTTTTTAGCTTTGATTTTTTTTTCATTATACCTTGATCAATAAGTTCTTTATAAATGTCATCTAAATCATCGATGGTTTCGCAGGCTTCTATGGAGTACAAAATATTT
>CAZJKK010000018.1:0-21111 GCA_964546605.1 uncultured Clostridia bacterium | reverse complement strand
ATGTCAGTAGAAACTGTTAGAGAATATTTAAAACAATTTGAAAAACATAATGACATTCAAGAAATGGATGTTTCAACTGCCACTGTGGAGCTTGCAGCATTAGCTTTGGGAACTGATGAAGCAAGAATAGCTAAATCATTGTCCTTTTACGATGGTGAGGGAGCCATGATAATTGTTGTAGCAGGAGATGCTAAGGTAGACAATAAAAAGTTTAAGGACAAATTCGGCTTCAAGGCTCGAATGCTTGCACCAGAAGACACTGTAAAATATACAGGCCATGCAATCGGTGGTGTGTGCCCCTTTGCCCTCCCTAAAAGTGTAACAGTATACTTGGATGATTCAATGAAAAGATTTACAACTATGTTTCCTGCCTGCGGCAGCGGCAATTCTGCCATAGAGCTTACTCTTGAGGAATTGGAGAAAACATCTGATTTCAAAGAATGGGTTGATGTATGCAAAGGGTGGTAGAGCAGTACATTGAAATGAACTGCGAATAAAAATATTGACAAAGTAGAGAATATAATATAAAATATTTTAAATTTAAACAAAACATATAAGAATACTAGGTTTAATTATAGAAAGGGAATTATGTTAAACGAATTTTCAAGAACACAGCTTTTATTAGGCAAAGAAGCAATGGAAAAATTAAAAAATTCAACAGTGGCTGTTTTTGGCATAGGCGGCGTTGGCGGTTATGTAGTAGAAGCATTGGCGAGAAGCGGAGTAGGCGGGTTTGCTATTTTCGATGATGATAAGGTGTGTCTTACAAATATAAACAGGCAAATTATTGCCACAAGAAAGACAATTGGCAGAAAAAAAGTTGATGTAATGGCTGAAAGGATATTGGAAATTAATCCGCATGCCAAGGTTGAAACATATGCAACATTTTATTTGCCTGAAAATGCAGATGAATTTGATTTAAGTAAGTATGATTATGTGGTGGATGCTGTTGATACTGTGACAGCAAAGCTTGAGCTTATAGTAAGAGCAACAAATGCCAATGTGCCAATCATGAGCAGCATGGGGGCAGGAAATAAATTAAATCCAACCATGCTTCAGGTATCTGACATATATAAAACATCCATGGACCCATTAGCCAAAGTAATGCGCCATGAGCTTAAAAAAAGAGGAATTAAAAAATTAAAAGTAGTTTATTCCAAAGAACAGCCTATTACACCAATTGATGATGATGAAATGAGTTGCAGAAATAATTGTGTATGCCCTCCAGGTTCGGAAAGAAAGTGCACAGACCGAAGAGCCATACCAGGCAGTGTATCATTTGTTCCTTCTGTAGCAGGACTCATTATAGCAAGTGAGGTAGTAAAAGATTTAGCAGCTAAATAAAGGAGGAAGCAAATTGGGGACAACTCCGTTAATTCAAATTAAAAATTTACAAAAAGATTTTTCTAGCCAAAACAACAAGGTAACTGCCTTGTCTAATATAAATCTTAATATCAACAAAGGCGATATTTGCGGAATTATAGGCATGAGTGGTGCAGGAAAAAGCACGTTAGTTAGATGTATTAATTACTTGGAAAGACCTACAAAGGGAACCGTAATAATAGGTGACAAGGATTTATCCAAGCTTAAAGATACAGAGTTGAGACATGTTAGACAAAAAATAGGAATGATATTTCAGCAATTTAATTTATTAATGCAGAGAAATGTTGAAGATAATATATGCTTCCCGTTAGAAATTAGCGGTATAAGCAAAAAGGATGGAAGAAAAAGAGCAGCTGAGCTTTTAGAGCTTGTTGGTCTTTCAAACAAAAGAACTGCATACCCTTCTCAGCTGAGTGGTGGACAAAAGCAAAGAGTTGCCATAGCCAGAGCACTGGCAACAAATCCTGAAATTCTTCTCTGTGATGAAGCAACCAGTGCTTTAGACCCTACAACAACACGATCTATATTGGAACTGTTGAAAGATATTAATAAAAAGCTGGGTATAACAATTGTAATCATAACTCATGAAATGACTGTTGTGGAAGAGATTTGTGACTATGTTGCAATAATAGACAATGGAATTATGGCTGAAAATGGAAGGGTTGAAGAAGTATTTTCAAATCCAAAGACAGATGCAGCTAAAAAGCTTGTTTATCACAGCAATTCAAATGCTGCTGTAAAGGAAATGTCAGGAAAAAGATGTATACGTATTGTATTTGACGGTAAGTCATCCTTTGAGCCTGTTATAGCAAACATGGTTTTAGATTGCAGGGCTCAGGTGAACATACTATTTGCTGATACTAAGGACATAAAAGGCCAAGCATTTGGTCAAATGGTTTTACAGCTGCCTGAAGATGAGATGCAAGCAGATAAAATTATAAATTATTTAAAGAGTAAAAATGTTAATGTAGAGGAGTTGATTGGTTATGTTGAGTAATGATACAGTCTTAATGCTTTTAGAGGGTACCAGAGATACTTTGTACATGACCTTTGTATCAACCATCTTTGCATATATATTTGCCTTTCCAATTGGAATAGCATTGGTAGTAACTAAAAAAGACGGTTTACATCCTATGGGATTTTTAAATAAAATATTGGATGTTGTAGTAAATATCGGGCGTTCTGTACCATTTTTAATATTGCTCATTGCAGTAATACCATTAACTAAGTTAATAGCCGGCAAAAGTTATGGTTCAACTGCAACAATAGTGCCCTTGGTAATTGCATCAACACCATTTATAGCAAGATTGATTGAATCCTCACTAAAAGAGGTTGATCAAGGAGTTATAGAAGCAGCACAAAGTATGGGTGCTTCTCTTTCAACTATAGTATTTAAGGTATTGATTCCTGAAGCAAAGACATCCCTAATAGTGGGAGCAACAATTGCAATAGGAACCATACTAAGCTACTCTGCAATGGCAGGTGTTGTTGGAGGCGGAGGCCTGGGAGATATAGCAATAAGATACGGATACAACAGATATCAATACGATATAATGCTTATGACTGTAATTTTATTGGTAATTCTGGTTCAACTTTTGCAAATGATAGGAATGAAAATCGCAAACAAAACAGACAAAAGAGCTGTATAGTAACAAGACAAAATAAATTATAGGAGTATATTATGAAAAATTTAAAAAGATTATTTTTATTAGTATTAGTTTTAGCATTATCAGTAACAGTATTAGCAGGTTGCCAAAAAAGTGAACCAGCACCTGCACCAGCTGAAAAACCAGCTGAAACACCAGCAGAACAACCAGCACAAACACCTGCAAAGGGTAAAATAACAGTAGCAGCATCACCGACACCACATGCTGAAATATTAGCATTAGTTAAGGATTCATTAGCACAACAAGGATTTGAATTAGAAGTTGTAGAATTTACTGATTATGTACAACCAAACTTGGTTGTAGATTCAGGAGACATTGATGCAAACTTCTTCCAACACCAACCATACCTTGATAACTTCAACCAAGAAAATGGAACAAAATTAAATTCTGTAGCTGCAATTCACTTTGAACCACTTGGAATTTATGCAGGCAAGTCAAATGATTTAGCTAGCATACCTCAAGGAGGGGCAGTAGCAGTACCTAACGATACAACTAACGAAGCAAGAGCTTTATTGTTACTTGAAGCAAATGGCTTGATAAAATTAAAAGAAGGTGCAGGCCTTACTGCAACAAAAAATGATATAGCTGAAAATCCTCACAACCTTGAAATAGTTGAATTAGAAGCGGCACAGGTTTCAAGAGTTATAGATGAAGTTGATTTTGTAGTATTAAACGGTAACTACGCTCTTGATGCAGGCTTAAATGTATCAGATGCAATAGCAAAAGAAGAACAGGAATCAGAAGCAGCGCAAACTTACGCTAACATATTGGTTGTTAAAGAAGGCAATGAAGACAGAGAAGATATAAAAGCTCTTATAGATGCATTGAAGAGCGAAGAAGTTAAAACGTTCATTAACGACACTTACAAAGGTGCAGTTGTAGCAATAGACTAAAAAAGTGAGAGATTCGAAAGAATCTCTCTAATTTTTTGCATTGCTTCTATTTTTTATTTTACAAGACATCAATTAAAGTGAATTAAATATTGCCATTTCGTCTTCCCAATGGATGTCTCTAATAAATTTTTCCAGTTCTTCTTTGTTTTTTTCTTCAAATAATTTTATGATTTCATAATGTTGTTTGTTGGTTTCTATTAATACTGATGTTTCATCATAATCCTTTTCAAAGACATAGTATTTTCTTAAAAAATTCTTTTTTAAATCATTTATTAACAATACCATTTCCTTGTTTTTGCATAGATTAGTATAAACATCATGGAATTCACCCTGAAGCTCATAATACTTGGTATTCATTCCCTGTTCTATAGCAAACTGCATGGAATCAGCTATAAACCGCATGTTTTTTAAATGCCCTTCGGTTATTAAATCTACAGTCATATATGCAATTCTTCCATCTAAGACTCCTATTATTTCATATAGCTCTTTCGCTTTGTTAACATCCAACAGCTTAACACGAAAACCCCTTCTTGGCATGTTTTCCAAATAACCATCAGATGCCAATTGGATTAAAGCTTCTCTTATGGGAGTACGGCTTATACCCAAGGCATCAGCAATTTGTTGCTCGCTAATCTTTTCTTCAGGTTTTAAGGAGCCATCATTAATTTTCCCTGAAATATAATTATAAACATGATCTTTTAATGATAAGTACTGATTCATAGTAATCTCCATTTAATATATATGTTGTTAATATAATATCATGAGAGTAGGAAAAAAGCAATATTTTGTATACAATATATTTTAATTAAAAAAACGCTTGCATTTTTCATAAACTTAGTATAGTATATATTGTATACAAAATACTTTATTCAATTTTAGGAGGATGTAAAATGAATTATGGATGTCAGTCAATGGTTAACAAAATAGAATCAATTTTAATTAAACGCCCATCAGAAGCTTTTATAAGTCAGGAAAATTTAAATAATTCTTATGAAAAATTTTGTTATTTTGGTTGTCCAGATTATGAAAAATCATTAGCAGAATATGAAAAGTTTGAAAAAATTATTAAAGACAATGTGGAAAATGTATATTACTTGCCTCAAGATAATAGGACTGGCTTAGATTCCATATATACACATGACCCATTAAAGGTAACAAAAAAAGGAGTAATTTATTTCCCTATGGGAAAAGAATTGAGAAGTAAAGAATATCTGGCTACTGAAGAATATTTAATAAGTATAGGAATACCTACATTAGGCTATATAACAAGCCCAGGTAAAATGGAAGGCGGCGATGTTGTTTGGCTTGATGAAAAAACTGTAGCTATCGGTAGAGGATATAGAACAAATGATGAAGGAATTCGCCAATTTAAAGAGTTAGTAAAAGATTTTGTTGATGAAGTCATTGTCGTTCCAATGCCTCACGGAGATGGAGTAGATGCTTGTCTTCATTTAATGAGCATAATAAGCATGGTGGCTGACGATTTAGCTGTAGTTTATTCTAAATATATGCCTGTTTTCTTTAGAGAATTGCTTATAAACAGAGGTATTAAATTAGTAGAAGTTAATGACAAGGAGTATGACTATTTAGGTTCTAATGTTCTTGCACTTGCTCCAAGAGTATGTGTGTTGCTTGACGGAAATCCTGAAATAAAACAAAAGCTTATTGATGAAGGCTGCATAGTTTATGCTTATAAAGGTCACGAAATGTCTTTTAAAGGTACTGGTGGGCCGACTTGCTTAACATGCCCTATAACCAGAATATAGGCGGTGGTAATAATGATGCACACTACAGAAGAGCATATATTAAATGGCATACAAAAGGATATTAAAGAGATATTATATTCTTATGTTAAAGCAGAAAGTTATACAAATACAAGAAATGAAAAGCAGGCTGAAACATTTCTTATGAATTATTTTTCAAATATTCCTTATTTTAAGAACACACCTGAGTCATATGGAACTTATAAAATAGATCATGATCCTTTTGATAGAAGTGTAAGTTATGCATTTTTAAAAGGCAGTGGAGATGATACAGTTGTATTTGTACATCACAATGATATTGTTACAATAGAAGACTTTAAACTATTGAAAAAGTATGCATTTTCACCAGATGAATTAAAAAGTCAGCTGGTTCAAATAAAAGACACTTTAAACAAAGATGTAAAAAAGGATTTAGAAGAAGATAAATTTTTGTTTGGTCGAGGCGTTTGCGATATGAAGGGCGGAGGTTCCGTACAAATTGCATTATTAAAAAGATATAGCCAATTAGAAAACTTTAAAGGCAATATTGTTTTAATAGCTGTTCCTGATGAAGAAAACCTTTCTGCTGGTATGAGAGCAGCAGTAAAACTACTAAGTGAACTGCAGGATAAATATAAATTAAATTATAAGCTGATGATAAATTCAGAACCTCATCAAAGAATAGATCCGAATGTTGGAATATTTTCGTTAGGCTCTGTAGGAAAATTAATGCCTTTTATATACATACGAGGTTATTTAGCACACGCAGGAAAGGTTTTTGAAGGATTTAATCCAATTCATATAATGAGTAAAATTGTAAGTAATACAGAATGCAACATGGATTTTAGTGATATAGTGGGGAAAGAAGCTGCACCTCCTCCAACTTGGCTGTATTTAAAAGACAGCAAAGAACAATACGATGTGTCAATGCCCTTGAGCGTAAAAGGATGCTTTAGCATATTGACATTAAAACAAACACCTCAAAGTATTTTAGAAACAGTTAAAAGTATTTGTGAAGTATCATTTGATAAAGTTATAGACAACATGAATAACAGCTATAGAAGATACGCAAAAGCTAAAGGATTGCCTCTTAAATATTTGCCTTGGGAAACAAAAGTAGTAAATTTTCAGGAGTTATATAAAGAAGCAGAAGAGTCTTATCATGAAGTATTTACTAAAGAATATGAAAATAAATTAAATGAGTTGGAAGAAAAATTAAAGAATGATGAAGTTTCAATGATTGAATGCAATTTTGAACTTATAGAATTTATCTACGGTTATATTGATGATATTATGCCTAGAGTTGTTTATGGCTTAATTCCTCCATATTATCCTAATGTTGTAAACATGTATTTAGATAACTTGGATGATGTTATAGATAATTTGAGTAATAGTTTAAACAAATTTTCAGAAGAGAAGTTTGGACAAAAATATAATCATGAATATTTTTATACAGGAATATCTGATTTAAGCTATACAAGTCTTCATAACAGCGAAGAAATATTTAAAGCATTAAGAGAATCAATGCCTTTGTTTGGAAATTTATATGATGTTCCTGTGGAGCTAATTGAAAAGATATCCATGCCTTGTATTAATATTGGGCCATGGGGTAAGGATTTTCATAAAATGACTGAAAGAGTATTAAAAGAGGACTTATACGAAAGAACACCAATTATAATTAATGAAGCATTATCGTTAGTGCTTGGAAATTAATATTGCTCCACCTTGAGTGTTGCATTAAAACTAAAAATGGAGGAAATTAAATGTTTAAAAATGTTATTGTAAGAAGACCTGGTAAATCATTAGTGGAAGGAATTACCTCAGCACCTGAATTGGGAAAACCTGATTTTGAACTTGCTTTAAAGCAGCATGACAATTATATTGATGCTTTAAAATCATGTGGTGTAGAGGTAACTGTATTAGAAGCCTTGGAAGAGTTTCCTGATTCATGCTTTGTAGAGGATACAGCAGTATTAACAAGAAAATGTGCAATTATTGCAAATCCGGGAGCTGCAACTCGTCAAAAAGAATCAGGGCACATGGTAGATACTATTAAAAAATTTTATTCTGAAGATACAATAGAATATATTAAACATCCTGGAACGCTTGAAGGTGGAGACGTAATGATGGTAGGAGATCATTTTTATGCGGGTCTGTCAGCAAGGACAAATAAAGAAGGCATAAGACAATTTATAGAAATATTAAATAAGTATGGATTAACAGGCTCAGAAGTTCCATTAGAAAAAGTTTTGCATTTAAAAACAGGGGTTAATTATATAGAAAACAATAATATGTTAGTTTCTGGAGAATTTATTGAAAAAGAAGACTTTAAGTCATATAATAAAATAACTATTCCTGAAAATGAAGCATATGCAGCTAATTGCATTTGGGTAAACGATACAGTTATTGTTCCGGAAGGATATCCTACTGTAAAAAAATTAGTAGAAGAAGCAGGCTACAATGTTATTCTCGTAGATACATCTGAATTTAGAAAATTAGATGGTGGGTTAAGCTGCTTATCTTTAAGATTCTAAGTTGCAGAAAAATACAAATAAATAGCTATAACAAAATAGGAGGTACAAATGTCATTTATAGATGTGGTATCAATAATAGTTTGGGATTACCTATGGGGTGTTCCACTGGTTGTTATAATATTGGGTGTTGGCTTGTATATTACTGTTAGAACTGGCTTTTTTCAATTTACCGGATTTAAATTAGCCATGTCAAATGCTTATAAAAGCATTTTTGTTAAAGATAAATCCCAAGGAAAAGAGGCCGGGGTATTATCGCCACTTGAAGCAATGAGTATGGCCTTAGGAACGACTATTGGCGTTGGAAACATAGGTGGTGTTGCAACAGCAATTGCTGTAGGTGGACCTGGTGCGATTTTCTGGATGTGGGTTGCTGCTATGTTTGGATTAATAATTAAAATGGCAGAAATTACACTTGCCGTTTATTACAGATCTAAAGATGAAAACAATGAAGCCTATGGCGGTCCCAACTATTATATGAAAAAGGGCTTAGGAATTGAAAAGAAAATGCCGGTTGTAGCAAAGGTTTTGAGTTTTATATTTGCTTTTGGATTTTCAACGGGTTATTTCATAAACATTCAAACATACACTGTTTCTGAAGCTATAGCTAACACGTTTGATTTTGGGATGATCTCAGTTGCTGTAGTTTATACTGTAATGTTGTACTTTATGATAAGTGGAGGTGTTTCTTCATTAGGAAGAATAGCATCTAAACTGGTTCCTTTTATGGTTATATTCTATCTTGTAGGAGGGGTGTTTATACTGATAAAAAACATTTCTGCGCTACCAGGAGTGTTTGGCTTGATTTTCAGTAGTGCATTTACTGGAACAGCTGCTTTTGGAGGGTTTTTAGGGGCATCATTCTCACAAGCAATAAAACTTGGAATGTCAAGGTCAGTTTTCAGCAATGAAGCTGGTTGGGGTTCTGCGCCAATGATTCATGCTTCTGCAAAGGTAGATCATCCTATTAAGCAAGGTCTATTAGGTATATTTGAAGTGTTTGTTGATACATTTGTTGTATGCAGCATAACTGCTTTAGTAATCATAGTAACAGGTCAATGGTCAAGCGGATTAGATGGAGCGACACTGACATTAAGTGCTTTTGAAGCAGGCTTGGGAAGGGTTGGAAGAGTCATTCTGGCAGCTGGAGTATTCTTGTTTGGTATTACAACATCAAGCGGAGTATATGCTCAAATTGAAGTAGTTGTGCGTTACTTGATTGGCAACACTCCTAAGAAAAATGCCATACTGTCATTCTATAAATGGACATATCCAATTCCAAGTTTATTATTGGTAATTATAGCTGTATATTATGGTTTTCCTGGAACAACAGTATGGATTTTCTCGGATGCATCAACGGCTCTGCCTATTTTTGCAAACGTAATTACATTATTCTTATTAACGCCTAAGTTCGTAGATCTTATTAAAGACTATAAAGCAAGATATTTAAGTGTGGGAAATATCGACCCCAAATTTAAAGTTTTTTATGAGGATAATGAAACAAACAATAATAAAGCTGTTTATAAAGAAAAAGCAACAAATAGAGTGTAATGTAAAAATCCTTTGGAATCTCCAAAGGATTTTTAAAATTAGTAACTATTATGTGCCGCAAACAAGAACAGATTAGCATTTATATAAATATTACCTTCACTTGACCTGTCTGCGCTTATGTCATTTATAATAATCTTAGCTTTAATATATTCATTTTGGGATGAAATTATCATTTCCTCAGGACTTTTCATGGATTTAGGTTCTGCATAGTTTTCAAACAAGCTGTCTGTAAAATCCTTAAGTGATATTTCAAGCACTTCCTTGCCTGAGTTATCCAGAATTAATAAAGCTACATATCCCTTGTCATCAGTTTTTTGTTCTATGGAATATTTTTTATTGTCTAAATTAAACGAACTTATAGAGATAGAATTGTTTTTTGTGTCGCTGAATATATTTATTTTTAGGAACTTTTCATAACCGGAAGAATCAATTTCTACATTGTTATCCAATGTTGCATATGCATATGTTGGATTTCCATCAGGATAATATTCATTGTAATATGCTTGAAATCCATAAATTTTATTAAAATTTTGATAGTAGCTTGAAGTAGAAGCATATTCTTTAGGGAACCATTCAATATCTTCTAAATAACCCATTCTAGCTAAATAATTGGAAATATCAGTTATTTCTCTCATATCTTCATTTGATACGTCTTTGTTGGGTATTATTTTATTTTCAGAAAGCATGTTGTTTTCTAAAAGAAATTCCTGTAATCTCCCTTCCTGGCTGTTTTTAGATATTGTAAAAGCATCAACAGGTGGAATAATGGACAACAAAGCAAACAGGGCTGACAACAAAACTATTGAATTTGGATTTTTCTTTTTGCCGAATATTAGCATTAAAGCACAAGCAATGGAGAATATTCCAAATAAAATAACATAGTATCTTGATTCTGTTATACCGAAGGCATCTACTCTTATATATGATGATACCAGTTGCATAGCTACAAGAGGTAACAGCACTATAGGAAAAATTTTTCTATAAGAGAGAGAAAACTTGTTATCTAAGTTATGACCTAAGATATATATGAAATATCCTGATGCAGAATATCCAAGTACCATAGGGCCAACTTGCCCAACAGGCCATACACCTGTTACTAAAATCTTTATGAAATAAACTATTAATACAGCTGAGAATATTGAAATCAAAGGAATCAATATATAAGAAACCAATATTTCAAGCACTCTTGGGTAGCTGTAGGATACTTCGTTTTTCTTAATATCATTTTCTTCTTCTGAATTAAATTTAGGAAGAAGAGATAAATAATATGCAGGTGTGAAAAAGACAAATGCTATGTTAGCTAAATGTCCATAAATTTTCGTATCAATATTAAAGAGCAATATGTCTATTGCACCAAATATGGCTACAAAACCAAGGAATATAACAACTCCGTATAGAATGGCTGTAAATGCAGCCTTAAAATGTGAAAGTGCTACATTACCAAAATTAACTTCATTTTTAGAAGAAGGAACATATAAATACCCTGCAAATAAAGCAAATGATATTACAAACAAATGCACGATCATTGAATTTGATATATCATCATTTGTCATGAAATGATAATATCCAACAGCTAAAAGTATAGTTATAGCTTGTAGCAATAATTTGTTTTTCTTAAGAGTTATGAATCTTTCTGTCTTAAATTGAACTAAGGTTGCAAGTAAGGCTCCAAAAATTCCTGTAAAAAACAGTCTTCCAAACAATGACTCATTTCTAAAGTCGTTTTCTATTTCATAAAACATTGTTGTTGTCAAGAACACTAAAAACAAGAGAACTAGCGGAAATCTCGTTAAAGTAGTTTTTAAATTTAAAGCCATTTTATTTAAAAAATCTTTTATTCTGCTCATATAATCACCTCTTTCTGTTAGACGTTTTTCATTTAAATTTGTTCCGTATGATTATTATACCATTATATTTGTTTGCTAATCTAAATTTTCTGAGCTTTCATCCGATATATATATGCTACAATAAAAAAAACAACAAAAGGATTAGTCATGGAGAGTACTGGAGAAATATTTTACAAGCACCTAACCGAACCTATTAATAATTTGTTAAATAAAATAGGTGTTACAAAATTAAGTAAAAGTAATAGTGATATTGCCGAAACAGAGTTAAAACCGGTAATTGATGAAATAAATCTAGGTTTCAATAAACTTGAAAAGTTAGTAGAACTAATTGAAAATATGAATACAAATTTATCTTTTGAAGGAATATTGCACTACATATACTCGACCTTTTCAGAATTTATTCCTTATTCTCACATTGGTATAGCTTTATTAAAGGATAATGGAAAGGTATTAGAGGCATCCTTTGGTGTTTCAGATCCAGCGTTAGATAACTTACCTAAAAAACTTGTAGGATTAAGCGCCGAAGTTAGTAAAACAAGTTTGGAAAGAATTGTAACAGATGGGACGCCAAGAATTATCAATGATTTGGAAAGCTTCACTAATAATAAAAAAGCAGATTATAATATAATTTTATTAGAAGCAGGCATTAAATCATCAATTACGCTTCCATTAAAAGTAAATAACAAGCCCATTGGAATTATTTTCTTCTCAAATATAAATAAGGATATTTACAAAGAAGAACATATTGAGTTTTTAAAAATATTGGCTAACAGTATTTCAATTAGTCTCAATAAGAATATATTTATTGATGAAATGTTGTATTCAACCCTTTTGGCGCTTACTAAAATGGCTGAAGCAAGGGATGAGGATACAGCCGATCACATAGACAGAATGTCTGCATATTCTGTTAAAATAACAGAAGCATTGGTTAATGATAATTTATATTGTGACCAAATGACGGTGTCTTTTATGAGAGACATAGAAAGATTCAGTCCCATGCATGATATTGGTAAGGTTGGATTTAAGGATGGTATTTTGTTAAAACCAGGCAAGTTAACTGAAGACGAATATGAAGAAATGAAAAAGCATGTTGCATATGGTGTGGAGGTTTTAAAAACTGCTGAAAGCAATATAGCTAAACAAAGCTACAGCATGTTTAAAATGGGAATTGAAATAGTTGAAGGGCACCATGAATGGTGGGACGGCTCAGGTTACCCTTATAAAAAGTCAGGTTATGAAATTCCTCTAAGTGCTAGAATTGTGGCAGTTGCAGATGTATTTGATGCGCTTACCAGCAAAAGACCTTATAAAAAGGCTTTTGGATTTGAGGAAAGCTTTAACTATATATTAGAAGGTGGCGGAAACCATTTTGACCCTGCAATAGTTAATTCATTTAATAAACATAAAGAAGAAATTTATGAATTATATAATAGCTTTCATAAAAACAAGCCGGCTGAATAAGCCGGCTATAATTTATTTATCTTAGTGTTTTCATTGCATTGCTCCAAGCAACAACTTGGTTAAATAACTCTGTAACTTCTCCTTCATGTCTTGGGTCTGGATTGAATTCACTCATATTTACAAAGTCTGTAAATAAGCTAAGCATTACCTGCGCTCTTACGTCAGCCATATGAAGTTCTGCTGATACTAATCTTAAGTGCTCAACAGCTCTTGCTCCACCTGCGCTTCCATAGCTTACAAAGCCTGCTGCTTTGTTTTTCCATTCTACATTTAAGAAATCTATTGCATTTTTTAATGCTCCTGGTATGCTGTGATTGTATTCTGCAGTTACAAATATGTAACCATCAAATTCACTTATTTTTTGTGACCATTTTTTAGTATGTTCCTTTGTATATTGCTGCATCATTGCTGGGTATGGTTCATCATACAGTGGTAGATTGTAATCAGCTACATCTACTAATTCAAATTCAGCATCAGTTCTTTTCTTTGCCAGTTCATATACCCATTTAGCAACTGCCTCTCCATTTCTTCCCGGTTTTGTGCTTCCTAAAATTATAGCTATTTTTATCATCAAAATTCCTCCTGAATCATATATTATATTTTAATTTTTATTTATTTGATAATCAATTGATACCCATTATCAATTAAATTAAAACATAAAATTTATAAAATTGAATAAAAGTTATTTTTATGAAGTCGTAATTTGTAGATAAATTTTTAAATGTTGAAATTTTATGTATTGTATTGGTAATTTTTATATGATATATTTATTTAATAACAGCATTAACTAAATAGAAGGGATTTAAGCTATGAGAAATTATGTTATAATTACCGATTCTACTACAGATTTGCCTGTCGAAATAATAAAAAAATATGGATTAACAGTAGCACCTTTGGGATTTGGATTTGAAGATGAGCAATATTTAAACCTGCCGGATTACAGTCAATTGGGAATAAAAGAGTTTTATGAAAGAATAAAAAAAGGCGAAAGATCAACTACTACCCTTATTAATGCAAGCACCTTCAAAGAATATTTTGAAGCAGCGCTTCAGAATGGAAATGATATATTGTACTTAGGATTTTCTTCGGCATTAAGCGGTACATATGGTTCATCCTTAATTGCTAGAGATGAGTTGTTGGAAAAATATACGGATGCACGAATTGAATGTATAGATACACTTGCAGCTTCCTTGGGAGAAGGACTGTTGGTTTATTATGCAGCAAAAATGAAGCAGGAAAATAGAAGTTTGGATGAAGTTAAACAATGGATATTGAATAATAGACTTAATCTATGCCACTGGTTTACTGTGGATGATTTAAATCACTTAAAGCGTGGAGGCAGAATTAATGCTATGACAGCCACTATTGGTACTGCGTTGGGAGTAAAACCTATTCTTCATGTTGACAATGAAGGACGTTTGATTCCTGATTCAAACGTTAGAGGCAGAAAAAAATCTATAAATGCTTTGTTTGAACACATGGAAGCAACATGCACAAATCCTGAAGAACATTCTGTTTTCATAAGCCATGCTGATTGTTATGAGGATGCAGAATACCTTGGAAATATGATTAAAGATAAATTAAATGTAAAAGAAGTTGTAATTAACTACATAGGACCAGTTATTGGTTCACACACTGGCCAAGGAGCATTAGCGTTATTTTTCTTTGGAAAAGAGAGATAAAAAATTATTAAGCAGAAGCTCGTACTATTCTAAAAATAGGAGTCGAGCTTTATTTATTTATGCAAAACCTTAAAATGCCATTGACAAACTACAAATAGTTAGGTTATAATATCAAAGCTGTAAAGTATTTGGAGAGTTGTCCGAGTGGTTTAAGGAGCACGCCTGGAAAGCGTGTATGTGGGGAACTGCATCGAGGGTTCGAATCCCTCATTCTCCGCCAAAATTAGAAAAATTCACGCTACTAGCGTGAATTTTTTGTTTGTGAAAATATTTAATAAGATTATATTACAATTTCTCTCAATATGTGCTATAATATTTATGATTTTATGATTTTCTTTTTTGAAACAGTATGACTTGAATCTATGAGGTGTTATCTTGAAGAAATTAGAGTTTGTAGGAATCGGTTTATTAATATTAGTTACAGTTATAGCTATATATCAACATAAATTACTACAAAATCATAAAATGCTTTTGAACAACTATGAGAGAATCAGACAAAAGCTTTATGAAACAAGCGATAAAATATCAAAAACAAATGATGAGGATAAGATTTATTCTATTGTTTTAGATACAATAGTTGAATTAATTCCTAATTCAACTAATGGAAGTATATTGCTTTATAACAATGAAGATGACAAATTATATTTTAAGGCGTGCAAAGGTTTTGATAAAGAATTGGAAAACTTTTCGATAAAAAGAAAAGAAGCTTATTTGTATAAAATTAACCAGTTTAAAGAGACAGCAATAATTCACAATCCTAAAGAGTTTGATGCAATGAATACAGATAAAGAAACCATTGAAGGACTTGATAGAATAAATGCTCTTGATATCAGCTGTACTTTATCTGGACCTATTTATGCAGATGGTAGATTTATAGGAATGATAAATGTGGATTCTAATATACCAGGACATGTATTCACACAAAAAGACCTAAGTTTAATGGAGCAAATAAAGTGTGAATTAGAATTAGCGATAAAAAATGCTTTAGCACATAATAAATTAAAATACTTAGCAAATTATGATGAGCTTACAGGTCTTATTAATAGAAGAAAACTTAGATATGAATTTAATAAAGAAATAGAAAGAATGAAGTTCATTAAGAAGCCATTGTCTCTGGTTATGATTGATTTAGATGATTTTAAAGTTATCAATGATACTTATGGACATTTTTGCGGAGATCTGGTTTTAAAAAGGTTTTCTGAGATTCTTAATGTATCAATTGGAAATTCTAATGTGGTAGCAAGGTTTGCCGGTGATGAATTTGTTATTTTATTCAAAGAACATGATTACAAAATGGCAAAAAACAAAATGAAGAATATAAGAGATAAAATATTATCTGTTCATATTGATAATATAGCGTTGAGCTTCAGTTATGGAATTTGTGAAGTTAATTCTGAACATATTGATTTTGATAAAGCTATTGTGTTAGCAGATGCAAAAATGTATAGTGATAAAAAAGTAAAAGTATAAACATATAATAAAGTTCACGCCTTTGCGTGAACTTTTATGTATTTAGCAAAATCTTCAGGTGATAGTGGCTTGCTAATATAGTAACCCTGTACTATATCGCAACCAATTTTTTTTAATATTTCCATCTGCTCATTAGTTTCTACTCCTTCAGCCACAACTTCAATCCCTAAAACATGAGCAGTTTCTATAACACCTTGTATCAATACTTCGTTTTGTTCAATTTCGATGTTGTCTATAAAAGATTTATCTATTTTTATATAATCGAAAGGAAATAATGCATTTACCAGGTAATTTAATGAGTTATGTCCCGAACCATAATCGTCCAAAGAAATTTTGATCTTTTCGTTTTTTATTTTATTTAAAACAGTGGATACTCTTTGTTCATCATCAATGATAGATCTTTCGGTAAGTTAAAATTCTAGCATTGATGAATCCACACCATTAGATTTTAGACAATTCATTACGAAATATACTATTGCATCATCATTTAAGTCTAATGAAGATAAATTAATAGATATATTAGTAAATATATTATCATTTTGCCATGCTTTAATTTGTTTTACGGAATTATTAATAACCCAATTAGTTATTTCATTAATAAAACCTACATCTTCAGCTATACCAATTAATTGAGCGATGGATAGATTATTGTAAGAATTGTATTTAATTCTTAGTAATGCTTCTGCACCGACTATCTCATTGTTTTTTAAGCTTATTTTAGGCTGATAGACAAGATGAAACATATCATTTTGCAATGAATAATAAAGAGAAACCAATGTATTATAATATTTTATACTTTCAGTTTCCATATTGTTGTCGTAAATAGTTATGTTCTTTTGAGTCTTTGTTGATTGCCCTAATACCTTATCTAATTTTAAAATTATATCACTAATTTCGTTGCTGTGCATTGGATAATTTACAATACCGCCTTTTACTATTAAGGAAATAGGCAGGGTATCTATATACATTGGTTCCTTAGTTTTAACAGTAAATTCATTTGCTAAGTTGTATGCATTGTTATAATCATAGTCGGGAATTATTATAATAAACTTGTTTGTACTCACCGTATAAATATTGCATGAATTAAAAAAATTATTTGCATTATTTAATAATCCAATAAACGATTTATTACCCACATCATGGTCTACGTACTGATTAATCATTTCTCTATTTTTATATTCAAAAACTATCAGAGAAAGTGTTTGATGCTTTTCTTCTCTTATTATCATGTTTAAGTCTTCAATTAATTTGGTTGAATTTGGATATCCTGTTATAACATCTATGTATGCTCTTCTTCTTTCTGCTTCATTTATAGCTTTAATATATCTAAATAAAAGTCCAACAAATGTTACTATGGTAATAAACATAATTATTCTAAAAACCCAGGAGGTTGTTTCTTGCATTATGCCCTTTTCTACAACCATTGGCATATATGGACCAAGAATTAAGCCTGCTATTATGGAAGTAATAATTCCAGCTCTAATTCCAAAAAAAAATACAGAAATTAATATGGGAATGTACATTAAATGCACAAAAGAAGTGGTTCCGCCTGTAAAGTAAACAAAAAAACCTATTAAAATAATTAATAATAATATTCCTAGGTGTGTAAATAAATTAAAAAATTTATTTTTAAATATTTTATCCGGATTTAAAAAGTCAACATTCATAACATCACCTTACCTTAGTTGCATAGAGTGCAACACAACGTTTTCATTATATTATAATAAATATACCCCTTTGTCAAATAATGTAACATAATAATAAAAAAAATTTATTTTGATGAAATTAACAAAAAGAAATAATTAAGTATTTTATTTTTGCAGATGGTCATTCTAAATATGAATTAAATCATATGGGAGGATAATATGTCTGAAACAGTTTTAGAAAGAATGGAAGGTCGTGTAAGCTATCACGACTCTGTAGAAGAAATGCTTAAAAGGATTCAAAGTGATGGTCTTTCAAGTGTATTTTCAAGATGGCCCGAGCAGGAAAAAATTCGCTGTAAGTTTTGCTTGCAAGGTATGAGCTGTCAGCTTTGTACACATGGTCCTTGCAGGATTAGCGAAAAATCAGGAGCTACCAAGGGAGTATGTGGTATAGGTCCTGATGCAATGGCAATGCGTAATCTTTTGCAAAGAAATATTATGGGTGCAGCTACATACGGACATCATGCTTATGAAGCATTTAGAACATTAAAGGCTACTGGTGAAGGAAAAACACCATTTAAAATTACGGATGTTGAAAAGTTAAAGTGGATGTGTGAAAAAACCGGAATCAACATAAATCAGGACACAAATCAATTGGCAATTCAGCTGGCCGAGCTTCTTGACAGGGAAATGAAGGTAACACCGGATCAGGAAAGTATAATGGTAGAAGCCTTTGCTCCTAAAAAAAGAAAAAAGGTATGGAGAGGCTTAAATATATATCCTTGTGGAGTCCAACATGATGTGGAAAATTCTATTGCAAGTTGTTTAACTAACGTTGATGGTGACTATGTATCATTGGCGAAGAAGGCTCTTAGGTTGGGACTCTCGACTATTTATACTGCTCAAATAGGACTTGAGATGACACAGGATATATTGTTTGGAACTCCAATGCCCCATGAGGTTGAAGTAGACTTAGGTATAATGGATCCTGATTATGTTAACATAGCATTTAACGGTCATCAGCCATGGATTGGTGTGGCTTGTCTTCAAAAAGCAAGAAAACCAGAATATCAAGAAATGGCAAGAAAGGCTGGAGCAAAAGGTATTCATATAGTTGGATCTATAGAAACAGGTCAGGAAATGCTTCAAAGATTTGAAACAGATGATGTGTTTGTAGGGCTTATGGGTAACTGGCTTGCTATTGAGCCTTTCTTGGCAACAGGAACAGTGGATGCTCTTGTAATGGAAGAAAATTGTTCACCTCCTGCAATTGATCAATATGCAGAAAAATACCAGGTTGCTTTAATAAGCGTTAGTACAATAATCGGTGTACCGGGAACAGAACATAACATGCCTTATTATCCTGGAAAAGCAGATGAAATGGCTGATAACTGCATTAACATCGCCATAGAGAACTTCAAAAAAAGACACGGCAAAATAAAACCAATGGTTCCAAAACATGTCACTAAAGCAATTGCAGGCTTTTCAACAGAAGCTGTTCTAAAGGCAATTAACAATGATTTAAATAATTTAGTAGATGTTATTGTTAAAGGACAAATAAAGGGAGTTGTTGCATTGGCAAACTGTGCAACACTTCGAAATGGACCCCATGATTGGAACACAGTAAATATTACTAAGCAGCTTATTAAAAAGAACATACTTGTAGTTGCAGGGGGCTGCGGTAATCATGGTCTTGAGGTAGCTGGCTTATGCAACATGGATGCAGTTGAAATGGCAGGGGACAATCTAAAGGCTGTTTGCAAGGCATTAGGTATTCCTCCTGTATTAAGCTTTGGAACTTGTACAGACACAGGAAGAATCTCCATGCTGGTAACAGCACTTGCCGACCATTTGGATGCGGATATTTCTGACCTTCCTATTGCAGTAACTGCTCCTGAATGGATGGAACAAAAGGCAACAATTGACGGATTATTTGCTGTAGCTTATGGAGCATACACCCATTTGTCTCCTACTCCGTTTATAACCGGTGCACCTGATTTAGTGAAGCTTCTAACTGAAGATGTTGAAGGATTAACAGGTGGAAAGGTTGGACTTGGCGATGACCCTGTGGAAGCTGCTAACGGCATTGAAGCTCACATTATGAAGAAAAGACAAAAGATGGGCATTTAATAAACTGTGGATAAATTTATAATAAGGTGCCACTTATGTGGATAATATCAATATACTAATGTTCATGAATGAGATTGTCTTGTGTCCAAATGATACTATAATAATTAATCAAAAAGATACGCATTTTAGTGTGTGTCTTTTTGATTATAACGTATGTTAGTCATACTAGGAAAGTTAAGTCTAATTTTATGAAAAAACTGAAAGAAAAAGTATCAATAATTGTAAAAAATGTTACATAATGATTTGTTGCTATGGTATAATTATAAATATTTTATTAATACTCAACATAGCTATCGAAGTTTTATAAATAAATTATATCAAAAGGTGGCTTAGAATGGGTAGGAAAGGGTTGGAATTATATGAGAAAGCTTTTATTATTAATTTTAGCAACAGCAATATTAATTTCAGGATGTTCTGCCTCAGATAAAACAGTTGATGCTGACAATAACTCTGAAGTTGTCTATGATGACAAGACTGAACAAAATGTGTATGAAGAGGTAACAGAGGTTTTTGATGCAATTCAAAAATATGATGAATCAAAAATCAAGAAACAATTCAAGGAGGAATATTTCATTGACTTTATAAGCGATAAGGAAGCATTAAAGCTTTTATTAAGCAGGATGGAATATAAAATAAACTCTATAGAATTAAATGACTCCAAGGATACAGCCTTTGTGGAAATGACTATTACTGGAGTGGATACTGCGAAGATAGTTTATGAAATGCTTATGTTTAATTATGGATTTTCAGGTATAGCCGGTAATAATAAAAAGCTTGAAAAAGCGATGAGCGATTTACCTGTTAGCATAGTAAACAGAAACATTAATAATACTGTAGAAAATACCATAAACATAACAGTTGTAAAGGATGGATTTAATTGGACGGTTGTTAATGATGTGTTAATAAGAGACTCCATTGTTGGCAGCAGCATTTCAAATGATTACATATATGAAAGGGTTTCTGAAAACATAAAGAGCGAAAAAAAGAAAATAGCTGATCAATACAGGGTTGAAGGACCTAAGATGTCATTAGATGAGTATACTGCTAAGAAAATGACTGAGTTTTATGAAGACTATTTAAGTGAGCATATAAATGATTATCCATTTTC
>CAZJKK010000017.1:0-21137 GCA_964546605.1 uncultured Clostridia bacterium | reverse complement strand
AAGAATTAGTTAAAAAAGCATTACATGAATTTAATGAAAGAACCATGGATAATAAATATATCATCCCAATAAATTGAGGGGTACTATAAAATTCAAAAATAAAGGGTATATATAGAATGTATATATATCTTTATTTTTATTGATTTAAAAAAAATATAAGATATAATGTAATAAAAAAGTTAAAGGTGATGTTGTGGGACTTACAGTATTAGAAATGCTTAATCATGATTTTTTTAAGGAATTTAAGGTTCTTGCAGGCCATGGAGGCTTGGAAAATCAAATCCAAGGTGTGACAATACTTGATGCCCCTGATGGCTATAAATGGACAAAGGGTCGTGAATTTGTAATGACATCAGGATACATTTTTAAAAGTAATGTGAATAGTTTGGAGGATTTCTTAAATTCAGAATTCTTTAAACATATATCAGCGCTAGGGCTGAAATTTGATAGATATTCAATTAAAATGCCTCTTGAATTTTTAGAAATTTTCAATGAACGTAATATTCCACTTATTGACATTCCAGTTATACATCCTTGGATGGAAATTTATAATGCAACGAATGTAATTGTAATGAATAAAACAATAAGACAGTTTAATATTGGAAAAATAAAGACTATGAATTTTTCAAATTTAACATTTCATGAAAGAAAAATTAATGCTATTTTAAATGCAATGGAATATGACATGAAATTTCCTTCTATGCTTTATGACATTACTAATGAAAAGGTTTACTACAGTTCGCATAAATTCAAGGAAATGTCAAAAGATTTTAAAATAGATGACTTTTGGAATCCATCCTTTAATTTCAGCAAAGAAGTTTTGTGTGACAATTTAAAAATGGCAAGATACAGGTTTTATGACGATAATTATGACAAGCCCTATAGTTGGATTACCGTTCCCATAGTTGTTTCAGAAAGAATAAGGGCATACTTTGTTTTAATGGAGGCTACAGGTTTAATTGATTACTTTGATCAGTTTGCCATAAGATTAGGCTTTATGCAGCTTCAAGCCATATATGAACAAATTTTAGTTGCTCAAAGTTTAGGTGATGTAGGCTTTGCATCATTTATCAAAAAGGTCATATCTAGAAAAGTAACGGACAAAGAAAATATAATTGAAAAATGCGCTGAAATCAATATTGATGTGAATTATAAGCATTATATGCTTGTTGTAGAACAACTCAATGAAAAAATAACATTATCCAGCTATAATGATACTATAATAGCTAATGTAAGAAAATCCTTTAATTACAATGAATATCGCTATGCTTCTGTTGAAGATAATAAATGCCTGCTATTATTCAAAATAGATGAGAGTTTGTTACATAATCATGAATTGGAAACTTTACTTAAAAAAGCAAAAAACTTTACTCAAAGAATAGAACTTGATATAGAGAATGTTCAATTATCATTGGGATTTTCAGATGTGCCTGCATATATATTTGAAGCTGAGCGTAGCTATAAAAGATGCTTAAAGGCTTTACAAATAGGACGTTATTTGTATCCAAATACAAACATATGGATGTATTCCCAATTAGGGGCATTTGCTTGGATGGATATTAAGGAAGATGAATTTGAGATGATGATGAAAGATATTAAAAAACTGTATGACCATAATGAACACAAAGATTTAATAGAAACCTTAAGAACATATATAGAATGTAACATGAATTTTAGCCTTACAGCAGAAAAAATGTTCATTCATATTAATACTGTAAGGAAACGAATAGAGAAAATTTCTGATATGATAGATGTAGATTTAAACGATTCAATAAGTAGACTAAAAATTGAACTGATATTAAAATTGTTGTAGCAATGGGGAGACACTTATGTAAGTCGGTTGGAAAAAATTAAATTTTGCTTGACAAACCTATTTTTGGGATGTTATACTTCTAAAAATGAATGAGCAACATAAACGCAGTGAAAAGGAGTAGTAAGCATTTTCAGAGATTTCAGAGAGTTGTTGGAAGGTGAGAAACAACATCAGATGAAATGACGAAGTAGCCTTGGAGCGGACCTTCTGAAAATTTGCAGTAGGATGGTACGGGTAAGCCAATCGTTAAAAATGGCAGGATATAGATTTTATAATCCGTATCCGGAGAGAGCATTTCGTATGAAATGAATAAGAGTGGTACCGCGAAAGATTATATCTTCCGTCTCTTAGGGATAGTTTCCCTGAGAGAGGAAGATTTTTTTATACCTTTCTCATGGAAAAACAATGTATCAACGTAGGTATAGTCAAAATGACATAACTAAAACTAAATTAAATTTCATGGAGGAAGTAAAATGGGAACAATGTATTATGACAAGGATGCAGATTTAAAGTATTTAGAAGGAAAGACAGTGGCAATTGTTGGTTATGGAAGCCAAGGGCATGCTCACGCTCTAAATCTTAAGGAAAGCGGAATAAATGTAGTTGTAGGACTGCAGGAAGGGAGCAGATCTAAGACAAAAGCAGAATCTCACGGACTGAAGGTTATGACAGTTGCTGAAGCAACACAAATAGCTGATGTAATTATGATGCTTGCACCGGATACTGTTCAGAAACAAATATATGATGAAAGTATAGCACCTAATATTAAAGAGGGAAGTGCTCTTGCATTTGCTCACGGATTTAATATTCACTATCATCAAATAATACCATCAAAAAATATAGATGTATTCATGGTTGCTCCAAAGGGACCTGGTCATCTTGTAAGAAGAACTTATGTTGAAGGAAAAGGGGTACCGGATGTATATGCTGTATATCAGGATTACACAGGAAAATGCAAGGAAATCACATTAGCATATGCAAAGGGAATAGGCGGAACAAGAGCAGGTATTATTGAAACAACATTCAAAGAAGAAACAGAAACTGACTTATTCGGAGAACAAGCTGTTCTTTGCGGAGGAGTTACAGAATTAATTAAGGCAGGCTTTGATACATTAGTACAAGCAGGATACCAACCAGAAATAGCTTACTTTGAATGCTTGCATGAAATGAAGCTTATAGTTGACCTAATATATGAAGGCGGATTTGAAAATATGAGATATTCAGTAAGCGAAACTGCTGAATATGGAGATTATATAACAGGAACAAAAGTAATAACTGAAGAAACAAGAAAAACCATGAAGGGTGTTTTAAAGGATATTCAAGACGGAACATTTGCATATGATTGGATAACTGAAAATAAGGCAGGACAGCCTAGATTTAAAGCAATGAAAAACATGGAATTACAACATCCAATAATAGATACAGGAAAAAAATTAAGATCTATGATGTCATGGATTGGAAAGCCTGCAGAAGGTCAAGAATAAGGAAGAGACATAGGGTGAGAGAAACAAGGGGCTAGCACTAAGTAACAGTGTAATGCCCCTTGTTCATATGAAATATGCTATGTTGGTTACCATATGTTCCGCCAGTTACAATTGCAACTTTAGTATTTTAGTGGGTTTTACCCTCTCAATGCAGCAATAAGCGCATTTTTATTTAACAACAAATTAATTCCGTCTTCAATAGATTTAACTATAATATCAGCTTCATTTATGAGTGCGGCACACATCCCTTCTTTTTCTAAGACGGCAATGGACAGGGAGGCAAGTTTTAACATCTTTATATCGTTATATCCGTTTCCATAACAAATGGTCCTATCTTTTCCTAGCTCTTCAACTATTTCAGCTTTAAAATCTGCAGCATTGTCTTTAGGGAAAGTCTTTAGTGTTAAATTTAATCCTTCACATTCTTTTGCAGCAGAACCATATGTGTCGGCAGTAAGTACATAGACATTGGCAAGCTCGCAAAGCTCAGATATTTTTTCTCTTGTATTATTACAGATTTTCCCATTAACTGCAATTGTTCCATTGTAGTCAAAAACTATATTTTCTATTAAATAATCCCGTCTACCGGGAACTTTTACTTCTATCATATTCACCTCCATTAGTTTTTCATATACATTATAATCCTGTTGGTGACTGTCCTTTTGGAGACCGAGAATGGCCATAGGGCACAGAACCTTCCCTACTGTCCACCTGTTCTAAATAGCTCCATCATTTCACTTGTAAGGCTTATATTGGACTCTGCTGGAGGAATATCCTTTCTGTCCACCCACTCACCAAGAGCAAGTTCGTCTTTATCTAAAGTTATGGTGTCATCACCATCCAGCTCTGCAAAAAATCCTGCAAGCAATGTATCAGTAAATGGCCATGGCTGGCTTTTGTAAAACTTTAAATTCTTTACCTTAATACCTACTTCTTCCATAACTTCTCTGTGAACAGTTTGTTCCAAGCTTTCACCGATTTCAGCAAAGCCTGCAATAAGAGCATATCTGTTATAAGCACGTCCGGCATACTTTGTTAACAGTAATTTATCCCCGTTGTGAACTGCAACTATTACACATGGAGATATTGTTGGATATGTTTGAAATCCACAAGATTCACAGTAAAGCATTCTTTCTTTGTCGGAAGCTTTCGTTGGCTTGCCGCATTTGCTGCAAAAGCGGTGATTATTGTACCAGCGGTTAAGCTGCCATCCCACAACCCCTGCAAATGAGCGCCAATATTTTATTTCAGTCCTGAATCTTCCTGTTGAAGCATAAATCCAGCCTTCTACAGAATCGAGCCCCTTTTCATCAACCAGGTAATAATTTATATTATCTATTGTAAAAAGAAATTGAGCATTATTAATAAGATGTGGAAATTGTTTTTCAAAGTCTGAAAAAGACGGATACCACAACTTGTCCTTATCTTCCTTAACCAAGACAGTGTCCCCATCATAAGCAAGAAACAAATCCTGTTGCTCAGCCTTTTTATTTTGAAATTTATTATTGAATGTTCTTGGTGAAATATCATGAATCATAACGAAATACCTCTCTTATAATAATTGCAATTATACCATGCTCTCACCCACCTTACCATTGCTTAGTTTAATTAGCTGAAATTAGGATGGGCATTTCATACTTTTTAGAATTATATCAATATCGTGCACAGCATATTCACTTACTGAATAATGTCCGTTTTTCATAGCCCATTCCAAAAGTACACCCCTAGAGGTTCGCAGAATAAGGGAAGAAACTTCATCTGCAGAATATGTATTAATAATTTCTTTTTCACTTATGGCATTTTGAACCAATTTTTTAAGGCAAATATGAAATGCACGAGAACTTTCTACAACATATTTACCTTCACTTTTAACCTGTATTCGCAACATTTGTGCATAAATTTTTGCCCCAAGCATTTCAGCAACATTAGTTTGTTTAAATATTAAGTATTTAATTGCTTCTGTATTTTTTTCGAAATGATGTAAAACAAATTCCGTGTCAACATACTTATCAAACTTAGGGTAGGATTCCATCAGTAGTTCTTCTTTTGATGAATAATATCTATAAAAATTGCCAACCGAAATATTTAAGGATTGGCATATATCTGTAGTTGAAACATTTTCAAAGTCGTTATCTTTAAATAATTCCAGTGCTTTATCCTTGATTTTTTGCTTAGTTTCTATAGCTTGCAATTGTCTTGTGGTAAGTTCTTTTTTCATTTTATACAACGTCCTTTCAATATAATTATATCAAAGTTATATGAATAATCAAGTTGCAATAATTTTTTATGAATTTTATGAATATTATAAATGTTACATTTTTATCAAAAAATACATTGACTTAATAAAAAGGTGTTGTTATAATAATCACATTGAAATTATTTCAATGAAATTGTTTCAGTGAAGTAATTCAAATAATATATTATATTTATTTAGGAGAAAAAGAATGAGAAATTGGAAGACGTATGTGAATTTTCTGCTTGTGATTCTTATGTTGTTTACATTTACAGCATGTGACAACAGTAAGGAAGTCGCGAAGGAAGAAGTAAAAGGCAATGAACAAGAACAACAATCTACAGGACTTAAATCAGGTACATATGAAGGTGAAGGTTCTGGTTTTGGTGGAATAATGAATGTAAAAGTATCAATCAATGATGGTAAAATTGAAGACGTAGAGATCGTAAAAAGTTATGAAACAGCTGGCGTTGGACAGGCTGCATTAGAGATTATTGCTGATCGTATTGTTGAAGGACAAAGTACAAATGTTGATGTAGTATCAGGTGCTACAATTTCATCAAGAGCTTTGATGTCAACTGTACGTAAAACTTTAGATGAAGCAGGAGCTACAGAAAATCAATTTGCTGAAGAATATAAAATAGAGCGTGATATTCAATCTGAACGAGAAGCAGATGTGGTTATTATTGGTGCAGGTGGAACAGGTTTAGCAGCTGCAGTTACTGCAGGACAAGAAAATGCCTCTGTTATTGTACTTGAAACAAACGGAATCGCAGGTGGTAATCTTGTAGTGAGTGGTGGTGTTTATAATTCGCCAGATCCTGAACTACAGGCAAAACAAGGTATTGAAGATTCACCAGAGCTATTTATGGAGCAAACCCTTAAAGGCGGAGATAATATTGGAAATCCAGAACTTGTTGGTATTTTAACAAGTAAAGCTCTTGATGGCTTAAATTGGTTAAGAGAATTAGGTGTTGTATTTGATGAAAAAGTAATACAAGCTCCTGGAGCTCTACATCCACGTTCACATAATACACCTGCACCTCTGGGAACAGGATTGATTAATGTGTATTTAGATCATATTGCTAAGATGGATAATGTAAATATACTTTATGAAACAAAAGGTGAAAGTTTAATTCAAGAAGATGGCAGAGTTGTTGGTGTAAAGGCAATAAATCCTGATGGTTCTGAATTAACAATAAAAGCAAATAAAGGTGTTATTATAGCAACAGGCGGATTTTCTAAGAATATAGAAATGGTAATGAAATATCGTGATGCTGAAAAATGGCCATTATTAGATGAGAACTCAGTATCAACTAATATGAACAGCATTCAAGGTGATGGAATTATAATGGCTCAGGAAGCAGGTGCTGATGTAGTTGATATGGATCTGATGCAATTCCTTTACTTAGGAACACCAAAAACTGGTCTATTATCAGGAGTGTATAATGTTTCTGCAGAACTTACAGTTTTCGTGAATTCTGAAGGCAAGAGATTTGTTGCAGAAGATCAACGTCGTGATGTTATTAGTAAGGCTGTGTTCGAACAAGAAGGCGGACAAATGTATATGCTTCATAGTGCAGATTCTTTAAAAGACCCTGCAACTCAAGTAAATATAGATGGAATTCCAATGAAGGATTTGTTGGATACAGGTGCTTATGGCTGGAAGAAAGGCGATACATTAGAAGAGCTTGCTAAAGAGATGGGTGTACCTGCAGAAAATCTTGTGCAAACTGTAAAAGAATACAATGATGCAGTTGATACTCAACAAGATCCATTTGGAAGAAAATTACTCACTATGAAAATGGAAACAGGACCATTCTACGCAATTCCACGTGTGCCTGCTCTTCACCACACTATGGGTGGATTACGCATAGATGCTGATGGACATGTTTTAGATCAAAATGGAGAAATTATTCCTGGATTATATGCTGGTGGAGAAGTAACCGGCGGAATCCATGGTGGAAACAGATTAGGTGGCAATGCAGTAACAGAAACAGTTGTTTTTGGTCGTGTTGCAGGACAATCAGCTGCTTCCGGAAAATAATATTTTATAGGCAATAAGAAAAAGAAGTTCACATATGATGAACTTCTTTTTGTTTTAGCACTTATCCAGCATAACGTCTAATATAATGTTATCTGTATTACTCATACCTACATTAGAAATTTTTGCTAGGTTTTTAATGGTTTTTTCTGTTGTGTTGCCTAATATTCCGTTGTCTAGGGGAATAAATATGTTTTTCAGTGCCATATTTGAAGCATCCACTACAGCATCAACGGATATTGAAAGTTTGTAAGAACAGCCTAGCTTTGCTCCATCGCATATCATTCCTGTTAACCCTGCAATCATGTTATCTATTGAACCTTTTATTTGATGATTGCTGCCACCCATCATAAATGTGAGACCCGCAGCACACCCAACACCTGCTGCAACGCCACAGCCACATACAGGGGATAGGGAACCTATATAGGATTTTACATAAATTGTTATTAAATGGCTGAGAGCTATGGATTTAAGAATTTTATCGTGAGGTAAATTTAAATCTGATCCAATAATATTAATTGGAATAATAGCTACAAGTCCATGATTACCGGAACCGGCGCTGCTCATTACAGGAAGAGGGTAACCGGACATCCTAGCTTCAGAGGCTCCTGCTGTATAAGCTTTAGCTTTTTCATATATACCATTTATATTATCACATAAGTATTTACCAAGACCCATGCCTAACTTTTCAGAAATACCCACATTTGCAAGACGCATATTCATATCTATGCCATCTTGAATAAATGAAATATCTTTAATGTCTATATTACTTACAAATTCAATAAGATCATCAATAGTAAAGTTTTGAATTTCATATTTTATTTCATGAGAATTTTTAGAATTTAATGAGGATTTATCATTTGCCAATTGCTTATTATTTAATATTACTATATCATTTTTGCATTCGTAAACTATATTAGTATGAGAATTTTCAATGATGACTTTTGAAATTTCCTCATCCCCAAATGCTTCAACACAAATATAAAGCCCTTCAGCTTCTTTATTTAATTCTAAATCAATAACTTTGGAATTAGTTATTTCCAAGGCTTGTTGTATACTATCCGCATTAACATCCTTAAGAACTTCCAGACCGTATTGAGACTTACCTACTACCATTGAAAGGGCAGCAGCAAATACAAGTCCTCGTTCGCTTGTCCCGGGAATGCCAACACCTAATCCGTTTTTTAGTATATTGCTGTTTACGCTTATTTTAAGCTTTTTAATACTGCGACCAAGTATTTCTTTAGAGCGTGCTACAGCTAATGCCACTGCACCAGGTTCCGTACAGCCAAGTGCCGGTTTAACTTGATCTTTAAGAAGTTCAATTAAAATATTTTGCATTTTAAGCCCCCTTTCAACTATTTTAATATTAATAATGCAATTAATATGCCAAAAAGTAGCATGCATCAAGGTAGTTGAAAACCGTCTAAAATGAACAAATATAATAAACTAAATTTTTAATTTTCCTATATTCAGCGATATAGATTTCTCAAATATAAGAAACACTATAATTGGACGGTTAAAAAATTGCTTAACTTTCTTCATATATTCAAATTTATCATTTTTGAAAAGTTATCCTCAAATATGAGAAGTTTATATTGTCTATTTTGAGGTAGAAGTTTATAATTATTAATATAAATAAAATATTTCGGAGGAAACATGAACCTTTTAGAAAGTATTGCACCTGAATTGCAGCATATGATTGAAGTTATGAAATCTGTAACAAATATTGATTTTACAATAGTGGATGAGAAATTAAGACGAATTGTTGCTACAAGTCAATCAAGCAAATTGTTTGGAAATACAGCGCCACTAAATTCTGTATTTCATAAGAGTTTGGAAACAGGAAAGCAATATTTCATAAAAGATGCAAGAAAAGATTCTTTTTGCTTCCAATGCTCCAGCAAAGATAATTGCTTTGAGCTTGCTGAGATGTGCATACCAATTCACTTGAATGATACAATAATCGGAGTTCTTGGCATGTGTGCCTTTAATGAGAAGGCCAAAGAAAATCTAATAAATAATCAAGACAGCTATATTAAATTAGAAAGCCAATTAAGCAATATAATTTCTACAATCTTAAGTGAAAAGAAATATTTGGAGATGTTGGATTACAGGTCCTCTGAACTCATTACACTCATAAATTCACTAAACGAAGGAATAATCATTCTAAGTGCAGATAATAAGATAATTACCACTAATAAATATATAAACCGGAAATTAAACCTCCAACACAAGCATTTGCATGATATAAGGGACATATTGAATGAAAAGATATATACGGACTTGGTGAAAATGGATTTTTTAGGTGAGATTGGCCCCGTTACAATAGAGGAACATGAATACATTATTAATGCCAATCAAATAAAGATTAAAGAAAAACAACATGGCAAAATTCTTGTGTTTACAGACTTTAATAAGATGAAAGAATCAGTTTTAAAGTCAAATTTGGACAAACACATCACAACATTTGAAGATATAGTTGGTGAAAGCGAACCACTGTCAAATGTGAGAAGAGAAGCCATACAAGTTGCAGAACAAGACGTATCTGTTTTAATTATTGGTGATACAGGCACAGGTAAAGAAGTATTTGCCCGTGCAATACATAATGCTAGCGGGCGGAGAAATGAAGTTTTCATGGCAATAAACTGTGGAGCAATTCCGGAAAATCTCATTGAAAGTGAGCTGTTTGGTTATGAAAAAGGATCATTTACAGGTGCAAGCCAATCTGGTAAAATAGGAAAATTTGAAATTGCCAAGGAAGGTACATTGTTTTTAGATGAAATAGGAGACTTGCCATTTTCAACACAAGTTAAACTTCTGCGTGCTCTTGAGGAGAAGGAAATAACAAGGGTGGGTGGACATAAAACTATTAAAGTTAGTCCTAGAATTATCTCTGCTACACATAGAGATTTAAATAAAATGGTAAGAGAAGGCACATTTAGAGAAGATTTATTATATAGACTAAATGTAATTCCAATTTATGTACCCCCGCTTAGAGAGAGAGGGTACGATATTATTTTATTGTCTCAATATTTTTTGCGTCATTTTTCTAAAGTTTATAAAAAAGATTTATGGGGATTTACAAGCGAATGCGAAAGATATCTCTTAGGCTATGATTATCCAGGAAACATCAGAGAGCTTAGAAACCTCATTGAATATGCAGTCATATTTGAAAACAGCAATATAGTAGGCATTAAAAATATCAAAAAAAAGATAAATACTAACGAAAAGCAAAAGGATAAGACGCTAGCCGAAATGACAAAGGTCTACGAAAAGACCATTATTGAAAACTATATAAATCGATATGGTGACAGCCTGGATTCGAAAAAAGAAATCGCAACACAATTGGGTATAAGTATGGCTACGCTGTATAGGAAACTGGAAAATAAATAGACAAAATAGTTTGTGAAGAACAATGCTAAGATGGTATTTGGCATCAAAACCAAATACCATTAAACTTTTCAGTATAGTAGAAAGATTCAAATTAAAAACTTTAGATTTTCTTCTATAAATCCATCCAAAATATTATTGAAGTATTTAAGCGCTTCTGCCTTTAAAGGTATAGGATTTTTGTTAGTAATTTGATAGCAAATGCGTTCTGGTGGAGGGTCTATTATTTCGGAAATTACAATATCACCATTTTTACTTAAATTTTTAGCAATGGAAATTGGAACAATTGACCAGAAGTCAGGAATATCCATAAATGAGCTTAACATGGATACGGTGTCCACTGTTGAAAACTTTGTTGAACGATTTTTCCACAGGTTGTCATGCCACAATTGAAAATTAGGACCGTGGTACATAGATATTTCCTTGTCGGGATCTAATTCAATCGGATTTACTGTTTCAGGAAAATTAGAAGCTGAAGATGAAATTAAAACCATTCTTTCACTAAACAAAGGTTTGCACGCAATATTTTTGTAAGGAAGTTCCCATAATACAAAACCCACATCAATTTCATAGTTTTCTATCATTTTATAAATGGTCGTGGTCCAATGAGTACTGACTTTAACAACCATACGTGCTTCGCTTTTTAAAATTCTTCTATATAACTTATAAAATACATTTGTGTTCAAACTGTCGACGCCACCTATATTAAGTTCATATATTGTCTTTTGTGTTTTCCAGATATCAGTATACTTATGTAGGGATTTCCATCTTCCTGCAATATTAATAAATTCTTCGCCTTTATTAGTTAGTGTTATAAATGCTTTTCCTTGTTCGCGGTGTACAAGCTCACAACCTAATTCATCTTCAAGGGATTTTAAGCGATAGCTGACGGTTGATTGGGTCAAAAAAAGCACTTCAGCTGCTTTTGAAAGACTTCTTGTTTCCACAATTGCCAGAAATGTTTCAATATTTGTATAATCCATAGAGAACCTCCTAAATTAAATATCGAATTATTGAATATTATACATCAAACTTTTCAGTTTTACAAATATTTAAAACTAGATTATAATGGGAAAACGAAAACACATTAATTAAGTAAAAAAAAATAATAAAAAAGGAGCTTACACATGGAAAAATTTAAAAAATTATCACTAGGTAAACAAATTGTAATAGGAATTATAGTAGGTTTGGCAATTGGATTTATTTCACCAAAGGCAGCAGAAATGTTATCACCACTAGGGGATGTTTTTCTTAGATTGTTGAAAATGCTCATTGTTCCACTTGTATTTTTCAGCATTACTAGTGGAGTATGTAAAATGGGAGATGTAAAGCAGCTTCGTACTGTTGGTTTAAGATTTGTTTTATATATCGTTATTACATCAGGCATAGCTGCAACTATCGGAATTATTACAGGGTTTATTTTTCAACCAGGTAAAGGAACAACAGAGTTTTTAAACACTGGAGCAGTTGTTGAGAGTGTTCCTTATAACTTTATCGACAACGTTGTTTCATGGGTGCCGGATAATGTTGTACAAGCAATGGCGACAGCTAATATGCTTCAAATTATTTTCTTTGCAATTTTCGTAGGAGTAGCTTTATTGTCAATTGGTGAGAGAGTGAAGCCTTTAATTTCTCTGTTCGACCAAGGTAGCGATGTAATGCTAAAGATTACAGAGTTTGTAATGGCATTTTCTCCAATAGGCATTGCATCCTTAATGGCAACTATGGTGACAAAAGTAAGTGGCGCAACTATGAAAGAAGTAATTAACTTTATTATATTAGATAACATAAGTGCATTAGTGTTATTGTTTGTTGCTTATCCATTGTTAATTAAAGTATTTGCTAAACTTAATCCTTTTGGATTTATGAAAAAGATTACTGCACCAATGCTAATTGCAATATCTACTACATCTTCAGCAGCTACTTTACCTGTATCTATTAGAACTGCTGAAGAAAAATTAGGGATTCCTGAAAACATTTACGGTTTCACTCTTCCTCTTGGAAATACTTGTGGCATGAATGGTTTTGCACTTTTTATAGGATTATGTTGTGTCTTTGCTTCTAATTTATATGGATTTGATATAACATTCGGCAGAATAGCTCAATTTGTCTTCTTAGGTATAATTTTGTCAATTGGAGCTGCTGGCGTAAAGGGTGCAGGTGTTGTTATGTCAACAGTTTTAATGGAAGCATTAGGAATGCCATTATCATTGATTCCTATATTGGCAGCTATATGGCCTGCTATTGACCCTGCTCACACATTACTAAACAATGTTAGTGATATAGTTGGAACCACAATTATATCCAAACAATTAGGAGTGATTGACATGGATGTATATAATAAAGAAATTACTAAAAGTACTAAATAGTTAAGAAGAGTATAAATATAAATTAATTTGGAGGCAAGTGATGAGTGACAAAATTAATCAAGGAGAGTTGTTTAACGAACAGCTTTCTAAAGAGATAAAAGAATTATTTTATCATGTGGATGAGGACCCAATTTTAAATAAAAGAAGGATATTTTACGATAATGCTGGTGGTTCATTAAGACTTAAAAAAGCAAATGATGTTTTTAAAAAAATGGATGAACTTCCTGATTGTCCTGAGCATTCTAACTATACAGCTAAATGGCTTTTAGAAGTTCAGGAAAAAGCAATGGAAGATATAAAAATTATTTTTAACGCAAAATCAGGAAGCATAGTTACTTCACTGACAGCTTCAATGGTAATATTTGAAATGAATAGAGCAATAATTGAAAATATATCAGGAAGTAATGTTGTAACCACTGCTTTAGAACATCCTTCCGCATATGATTCAGTAGTTAGTTATGCTGAGAAAATGGGAAAAGAAGTGAGAGTTGCAAAAACCAATCCTGTTACAGGAGGAGTGGATGTAGAAGAAATTACAAAGCTTGTTGATAAGGATACTTGCTTATTAAGTTTTATATATGCTTCTAATGTTTCAGGGGCTGTTCTTGATGTAGAATCAATCGTTAGAGAATGCAGAAAAATCAAACCTGATCTTTATATAGTTGTAGATTCTGTACAACATACACCTCATGGAGTTTTAGATTTAGAAAAAACTCCGGTTGATGGAATTAACTTTGCACCTTATAAATTTTTCGGCACAAGAGGCTATGGTGTAGGATTTATGTCTGAAAGAGCTGCAAAATTGCCTCATAATAAGCTGATTGCAAAACCTATTGATGAGTGGGAGCTAGGAAGTCCTGCACCATCTCAATTTGCTTCAATAACTGAAATAGTTAACTATGTTTGCTGGATAGGCTCAAAGTTTATTGACTCTAGTGACAGACGAGAATTATTTGTAGAAGGTATGAACAGAATAAATCTTCATGAAAGAGCGTTAATGTATAGAATGCTTAATGGTTCTGATAAAGCTGAAGGCCTGAGAAACATCAAAGGTGTTAAGGTATACTTAGATTATGAAGATCTTTCTACAAGAGATTTTATAATGGCTATAGGTTTCGATAATATCGGTTGCGTTGAGGCTGTTGCAGAATATGAAAAAAGAGGAGTTGTAACATTTGAGAGAGTAGCTTCAAGCTTATATTCCTCAAGAATGCTAAATTCATTTGGTATAAAAGAAGTAGTTAGAGTATCACCACTACATTGTCACGATGTGAATGATATTGATGAATTCTTAAAAATTACAAAGGAAATGTCTTTGTTATAATCTACTAACAATAAAACAATTGCAGGCTGAATTTATACTTCAGCCTGCAATATTTTAATTTATTGGCGGATTATACTTCTGAATTCCTATACGAAGAGCTTGGAGAAGCAATTTACATACTCCTTGGTACAATTTCAAAAATAGTTCCTTGATTAAAATCTGTTACATTGGCAGAGGTATAAGCCCCTAAATATAGTTTTGTTTGTGCTAAATTTGTTCCTAAACACATAAAATGATATGGTCCTGATCCAAAATTGTAGTTTGTTTCAATAATACCATAATCATTTAATTTGCAGTCAGGACTCACCTTAGTGTAAGCTAAAGTTCCTCTTGCAGGCTCTTGACTTTCATCTTCGGATGCAAAGTCTGTAAACACAACACTTCCGGTTAAGTCGGGGATTTCATTTCCCATATATGGTTGCACGCCAGTAAGAGCTGAACCTTCAAACTTATTAGGTCGTGCATCCATATGATAATAACAAGTTAAAGGATGAATTCTACGCGTCGCAGTTTGTACTGCTTCATTGTAATAAGCAATTATCTTTTCATTCAAAGCAGAATTTGCAGAACAGTTATTTATAATGGAAGTAGGAAAATCACCTTCCCATCCTCTCCAACCGAAATTAATCAGTCCCTCCTCATTAAGCTCAACATTTCGAGAAGAAGCTTGAATAATTTCTGTAACCGGAATTGGCTTATAGTAAATAAATGAATATATAGACTCTACTAAATCCTGACCAACATTTCCTACATATTTAATGTATTGATTATAATATTTTTGAAATGAAATACCAGGTATATTGCGAACACCTTTTGCAATTACCGTAAGGCTTTTTTGAATCTGTACGGGAAGTTCATTAAAACGTGTGGCAGCAGGCGGATTAGGATTATTGAATAGTATATTGTTGTTTACATCAATTTCAATTATTTTACCTGCTATCTCCATAATATTTTGACTTAAATTAAATGGATCATAACCAGCTCCACCATCCCCGTTTGTGAATACCAAGTTCCCCGTTTCAGGTGAAAAGTTCAAACTGTTAACACCATTATGATTAAGGAATGGTCTCCTTAAGGTTAGCAATGTTCTCCTTCTTAAAACCTGATTGTTTGATTGTAAAATCCATTCTTCAATAGTATCAATATGGTCATAACGAGTTTCTCTGTTAGTCCATTGCATGTTTAAGGTGCTAGGGTCGCAAGGGTCTGGCATAAATGAATCAGGAAGAGCGCCTGGACCTTGTGACCCCGCAACTGTATAATGAAGATAAAAAAGACCATTGTAATTAAAATTAGGATGAAATGCTAATCCTAACAGCCCTCGTTCATCATATCCACCATCAGAACCCAGTTCTAATACCCGTTGACTGATATCTATAAAAGTATTAATCATATCGCCTCTTAAGTAAAATATTTCACCCACTAATGTTGCAATAAATATACTTTCCACTGAGTCGCCTGGCAGAATGGCTGTTTTTATGACAGTAGGTAAATTTATGTTGTTGACAATAGGTCGCAAACTAACATTAACCTTTTTCAATGATATACACTCCTTTTTATTGTTTTCCCTATAAATATATGTTTTAGAATGTTCACTTAGTACTGAAATGAGGAAGTGCCAACATTTATGATTAATAATCACTAAAAATTTTTAATAACATTTATTGACCGATTAGAGTTTTTATATTAAAATATTATTAATTAAATAAGTTCTTAGGTGCCTTTTAAGGAGAATAGGGAAGACGGTGAAAGTCCGTTACGTACCCAACACTGTAATGATTAGTCCTTTGCTGTACCACTGGCGTATGCTGGGAAGGAGCAACAGGATGCTTGAGTCTAAGTCAGGAGACCTGCCTAGGAAGAGTAAGTCTTTCAGTTTTGAAAGCATCGGCGATGAAGGTAAAGTCCCGACCATAATATTTTTATTATGGCGGGACTTTTTGTTTGCACTAAGGACTTTAAGAACTTTATATTTTCATAAAATCGGAGGATTAGAATGAATAAGAAATTTTTCAAAATTTTAAACAACAAAAATATCAGTGAACAAGAATTAGAATTAGCATTAAATGAAATTATTATTGGAATCAAAAAAACTGATATAGTTTCAGCTGAAGGGATGCAGAAAAGACTTGATTCAAAGATAAAACCACTTAGAAGTCTTGGAGTGTTAGAGGATATTGCCATCCAGCTTGCAGGAGTACAACAAACCGAATATCCCGAAATTAAAGGAAAAGCAGTTCTCTTAATGGCAGGTGACCATGGTGTTGTAAAAGAAGGGGTTAGTGCGGCTCCCCAAGATGTTACTGCACAGTTGTTTTATACCTATTTAACCGGAGGCGGAGGCATCAATATATTAACTGACTATGCAGGAGCAAATTTAATCTGCAGTGATATAGGTATAGCTGGTCCGATTAATCCACCAGAACTAATGGCAAATCGTGTAAAAAGTGGGACAGATAATATGGCTCAAGGTCCTGCTATGAAAAGGGAAGAGGCACTTCGGGCAATGCTTACAGGTGCTAAGATTGCTCAAGAAGCGATTGCATCCGGAATAAATATATTAGCAACAGGCGAAGTGGGCATAGGAAATACTACTCCCAGTGCAGCTTTAATTTCTGTATTTACTGGATGCAGTGTTGAAGATGCAACAGGCAGCGGAACGGGATTAAAGAATGATGCGTTAAAACATAAGTTTGAGGTGATTAAAAAAGCAATTAAGATTAATGACCCTGATCCAAATGACCCATTAGGTACATTGGCTAAAATAGGCGGATTAGAAATTGCAGCAATGGTAGGTGCAATTTTACAAGCAGCATATGAAAATGTACCAACAATATTAGATGGCATTATATCTTCTGCTGCAGCTCTTGTTGCTGCAAAGCTTAATCCCCATGTAGTTGAATACATGATACCATCCCACTCCTCAGAGGAAAAAGGTGAATTAGTAGCCTTGAAACACATGGGATTAGAACCAAGATTATTTTTAAATATGAGATTAGGAGAAGGTACAGGTGCAGCACTAATGTTTTCTATAGTTGAAGCAGCTTTAAAAGTTGCAGATGAAATGGCTACATTTGAATCTTCAGTTGTAACTGCAGGAGATTTTTAGTAAACTGTTTATAATGTAAACCCTCTGTTATCATGAAGATAACAGAGGGTTAAAATTTCTATAAAAACAATAATATAACTCCTGCTATGGATACTACTGCCCCTAAGATTTCTTTGGGAGTTACTTTTTCTTTAAAAATCATTATAGAAGCAGGAATGATTATTATTGGTGATATTGATGATATTGATGAAACAATGCCAGTTGCAGTATACTTTACTGCAAGAAGTGATAAAGACACACCGATGAAAGGTCCGAATATGGAACCAGCCACTAATGCCGGCATAGCACTTTTATTTTTTATGGCATCCTTTATTTCAGGCCATTTTTTATTTTTGGTTATTAATATTGTGAGACCTATAGTTGCAGCAATGATTCTAATTTGCGTTGCAGCTAATGGATTATAGTCTCCAATACCTATTTTGCTGAATATTAATCCAAGTGCCTGTCCCAAAGCTCCTATGCTTGCATAAATAAGACCTTTAATTGGCCTATTAAATTCCACCTTTTTTTCATCAGAATTTTTACTTAATATAACCATACCAATTCCCACCATGGTTATGAACATACCCAAAAGTCCAATTAAAGATATTCTTTCACCTAAAACAATAAATCCTATTAGAGCTGTTAAAGGTGGTGCAACAGACATTATAAGTAAAGAAATTCTTGACCCGATTTCTATAAACGCCTGGAATAAGAATACATCACCTAGCACAAAACCTATGAGTCCTGATATTAAAAGCCAGATCCATGTGTTAAGAGCTGCATCTACAGGAAGTGCTAAACCTCTTGAAAAAAATGAAAAAATACATAAAAAGAAAAATGCAATAAATAATCTTAAATAACTTAAAGATAATGAACCAATTTTTTTACCCGCTGCTTCAAAGGCAATTGCATTAAGCGTCCAGCATATAGCTGTTAAAAGTGCTGCTATTTCACCTAAATGTGACTGCATGATATTCTCCTCATATCCAATAAACTAATACAAAGTATAAATCTTTTTTTGTTTATTAGCAATCAGAAATTTGTATTGCTTACTATGGCATAAGAAGTAAAGTGTTTATAAATCATAAATTATCTTTAGAGCTAAAAAGAAATATTTTCCATTGACATGCCTGATTGCGTTTTGTATAATACACAAAGTTAAAAAATTATCAAACTAGGAGTAAATATGAAGTTAAAAAAATTAATATCCTTGCTGTTGGCAATAATGCTTGTGATATCAATGACAGCATGCCAGCAAAAAGAAACGAAGCAACCAGAAGAAGCAGAACCTACTGAACAGGAACAGAACCTTGTAAATACGGTAATTCAAGGCGAAGGAACAGGAAAATATGGCCCGTTTAAAGTTGAAGTTACATTGGAAAACTCTGAGATAAAGAACATAAATGTTATAGAGAGCTCTGAATCAGGATTCACGGCACCAGTTATTCAACAACTTACAAAAGAAATAATTGATTCAAATTCTGTTGAAGTTGATGTTGTTACCGGTGCAACACTTACAAGCTTCGCATTAAAAAATGCCGTATCAGATGCTGTAAAAAAATCAGGAGCAACATTGACAGCAAAAGAAGTTAAAGTTGAAGCCGAAAAAGTTGAAGATTTAACAACTGACATAGTTATTATCGGAGCCGGCGGAGCAGGACTTACTGCTGCAATTGAAGCAAAAAATGCAGGTGCTAATGTAATAGTTGTTGAAAAAAATGCCTTCATGGGAGGCAATACAAACTATGCAACCGGCGGTATGAATGCTGCAGGAACAAAGTATCAAGCGGAAAAAGGAATCCAGGACAGTCCTGAGCTTTACTACGCAGATACTATGAAAGGCGGAAAGAACTTAAATAATCCTGATTTATTAAAGATGTTGACAGAAAAATCAGCGGATACACTTTATTGGTTAGAAAGTTTGGGAGCTGATCTGCACGAAGTTGGAGCTTCAGGTGGACAGAGCGTTAACAGAATTCACAAAGGACCGGGAGGAATGCCGGTTGGAACACACTTGATGAATGTTTTCACTGATCAAATCAACAAATTAGGAATAGAAGTAAAATTAAATACAAAAGCAGTTGAAATATTGGCAGACGGAAATAAGGTAACAGGAATTAAGGTTGAAAACAAGGACGGAAACACTTACAACATAAATGCAAAAGCAGTAGTTCTTGCGTCAGGCGGGTTTGGAGCAAATCCTGAATTAGTTGAAAAGTACAAACCATCATTAAAGGGATTTGGAACAACAAATGCTCCGGGAGCAACAGGCGATGCTCTTGCATTAGTTGAAAAGCTTGACGTGTCATTGACAGACATTGATCAAATTCAGACACATCCAACTGTAGTTCCAAGAGTAAATGAAATGATTACTGAAGGCATGAGGGGTGACGGTGCAATACTTGTTAACCACGAAGCTTTGAGATTTATAAATGAGCTTGAAACAAGAGATGTAGTTTCCAAAGCAATACTGGAACAAAACGGGGCGACAGCATTTCTTGTAATAGATAACCAAGTATATTCAAAGGCATCCACTTATGAAAAATACTTGAAACAAGGTTTCTTGAAGGAAGCTCAGACGTTGGCAGAATTAGCAGAAATTATGAAAGTTGATGCAGCCACATTAGAAGCAACAGTTGCTAAATATAACGAAGCAGTGAAAGCTAAATCAGATGCTGAATTTGGAAGAACTTCATTAGAAGTAGAGCTTATTACAGCTCCATATTACACAGTTGAAGTTTCTCCGGCAATACACCACACAATGGGCGGAGTTACAATCAACACAGAAGCACAGGTGTTAAACAATTTAGGTGAAGCAGTAGAAGGATTGTTTGCAGCAGGCGAAGTAACAGGCGGAGTTCATGGCGGTAACAGAATCGGCGGAAATGCAGTAACAGACATTACAGTATTCGGAAGAATAGCAGGAGCAAGCGCAGCTGCTTTTGTAGTAAAATAATATTTAAGAGGTTCTGGCAAATATATGCTGGAGCCTCTTTTTCACTTCAAGTACCTATATACTACTGTGCAACTGACTCATAATATGTTGAAATGTCTTTAGGAATAAATGGTAATATTTTTTTAAATAATTGTCTCTTACCGCAAACCTACATAGGATAAAAGCTCCATTCTGCTATAATTTGGCGCATTTAATTAAAAAAGCAAGGGGAGTTTTCGGTGTTCAAACAGTACATATAAACATAAGATAATATTAATAAATGCCTGTCATCCAAAGAGTAGCAAAGAACTTTTGTTTTGAGTAAATATAAATTTTAATCCGAAAAAATTCTGACCATGTTATGCAAACAAGGGACGAAATGCATGCTTACAATATAAATAACAACAATTATTTTAACATAACCTTTCGAGAATTCCTCCACCTCTAATTT
>CAZJKK010000016.1:0-21615 GCA_964546605.1 uncultured Clostridia bacterium | reverse complement strand
TGTCAATATATTTTTTTGTTTTTTTCAAACAAATGTTTGCTTTATAGTACAAACTATGTTAAAATATAGAAAAACTAAAGAGGTGAACCTATGAATTTTGAAGGCTTAAGCGATAAGCAAGTTAAAATATTGGAATACATAAAAGACGAATTAACCTTAAGAGGCTATCCTCCATCAATCCGTGAAATCTGCAAAGCAGTAGGTTTAAGCTCCACATCTTCAGTACATGCTCACATAAATACATTAGAAGAAAAAGGTTATATTAAAAAAGGAAATAATAAACGAAGGGCACTTGAATTAATAGATGTTGATGACATATGTTGCAACATGCCTAAAAAAGAAATTGTAAATGTTCCTATTATTGGTACAGTAACTGCCGGCCAGCCTATTTTGGCTGTTGAAAATGTGGACGACACTCTGCCTATTTCAATTGACTTTGTTGGAAATAAAGAATCATATGTATTAAAGGTCAAGGGAGAAAGCATGATAGAAGCAGGAATTTTAAGTGGAGATTTTGTAATTGTTAATTCTCAGCATACAGCTAAAAACGGTGATATAGTTGTTGCATTAATAGATGATGAAGCAACAGTTAAGACATTTTATAAAGAAAAGGACCATATTAGACTTCAACCCCAAAATAGCTTAATGGAGCCGATTTTAATAAAAGAACCATATATTTTAGGAGTTGTTAAAGCTGTAGTTAGAAAATATTAGAAAATAACAATGGAATGACGTAACGTCATTCCATTTTAAATTTAATTAATTTTATTCTTTATCTCCTCAAACTCCATCATCTTTTCTAAGGCCAGCATTACTCCCAATTTTGCATGGTCGTAGAATAATCCGCCTTGAATATAAGCAATGTATGGTGGTCTCATAGGTGCATCGGCGCTTAGTTCTATGGAAGATCCGGATACAAAGGCACCAGAAGCCATTATAACTTCATTTGTATATCCGGGCATATCCCAAGGTATGGGAGATACGTGGGCATCAACAGGAGATGCAGCTTGAACTGCTTCACATATTTTTATAACCATGTCCTTATTATTGAATTTTATTGCTTGAATTATGTCGCTTCTACTATCCTCTAATGTTGGTGTTACCTCAAACCCTAAAGCATTAAATACTCCTCCAAACAGCAATGCTCCTTTTAAAGCTTCTGATACTATATGAGGTGCAAAAAACAGTCCTTGCAAAGTATTTCTTGTAGTTCCGAAGGTTAATCCTATTTCCTTGCCTACTCCAGGAGCAGTTAGACGGTTAGCAATGCGATCTATTATAGCTTTTTTACCAACAACATATCCTCCCGATAATGCAATTCCACCCCCTGGATTTTTTATTAAAGAACCTACTGTAACATCCGCCCCAATATCGGAAGGCTCTATTTCTTCAATAAACTCTCCATAGCAATTATCAACCATTATGTATATGTTTGGATAAACTTCTCTTATTTTTTCAATTGCTTTTTTAATTTTAGATAATGTAAGTGCAGGTCTGAAGCTATAGCCTGTTGAGCGTTGAATCATCAAAAGCTTTGTCTTCATTGTAACTGCCTTAATTGCACTTTCCCAATCTATATCATTATTATAAAGAGGAATTTCCTTGTATATTACTCCCATTTCCTTTAAATTACATGGTTCATTTCCTTCTTCTCCAAGTACTGTAAGCATGGTGTCATAGGGTTTGCCAGATATTGCAATTACTTCATCTCCGTGCTTTAACAATGCAGATAACGTTAAATAAAGGGCATGAGTTCCTGAAGCTATGGATGGTCTAACTAAAGCGTCCTCAGCATGAAAAACGCTGGCAAATATTTTTTCTGCTCTTTCTCTTCCCGGATCATCGTAACCGTATCCTGTATTCCAGTAAAAGTGTGTATAATCAAGCTTGTTTTCCTGCATTGCACTTATTACCTTGTATTGATTGTATTCTCTTGTTTCATTAATTTTATCGAAATATTTTGATGATATTTCATCTTCTGTTTTTTTTACATAGTTAAATACAGTTCTGCTTATACCAAACTGTTTACATAATATATTTTCTGTTGACATTTATTACTCCTCTGTGTTTTCGCTTGTAAATAATCGTACTTGCTTATATGGCAATATAGATGTTATGGCATGTTTGTAAACTAGCTGTTGACCTTTTTCTGTTTCAATAAAAACAACATAATTGTCAAAGCCAATTACAGTGCCTGTGAGCTTGTAACCATTGTTCAAGAAAATTGTAATGGTTATTTTTTCTTTTCTCACATTGTTTAAGAAAGAATCTTGCAAATTAATGCTGTTCATCTTTTCTCCTCCTCTAGTTTTTTACAAAATTATATATATCTTCAACTGTTAAATTTAATTCTCCAATATTCTTAATATCAAACCATTTAACATGTTCATCTTTTAAAAACCAGGTATATTGTCGTTTGGCAAATCGTCTTGTATTGCGTTTTAAAATGCTTATTGCTTCTTCCAGACTATAATTTCCCTCAAGGTATTCAATAATTTCTTTGTAACCTATTCCTCTCATAGAAACTAAATCTTTGTTATAACCATTTTCTAATAAATTCTTAACTTCCTCAATTAATCCTTCAGATATCATTTTATCAACTCTCTGATTGATTCTTTCATACAGAACCTTACGGTCCATTGATAAACCCACTAAAATACATTCATATTTATTGCTTGGTTTTCTTATGTCTGTATTATTTTCAGAAAATTTAACGCCTGTTAAATCATACACTTCTAATGCACGGATTACTCTTTTTACATTCTGTTTGTGGATTTTTTCAGCTGCTTGGGGGTCGATTTTCTGTAATTTATCATATAAAGCATCTATGCCATGTTCTTTATAATAATAATCATAGTAGTTTCTTAAGCTTTCATTTGCTTTTGCTTTACTGAAATCCAAATCATAAATAAGAGAATTTACATATAAACCGCTTCCTCCTACTATAACAGGTATTTTATTTTGCCTTAGCAGTTTATCAATCACATTTTCAGAATCAAGTTTAAAATCAGAAACAGAATAATCATCATTGGGATTAACAATATCAATCATATGATGAGTAATTCCTTGCATTTCATCCTTTGTTATCTTAGCAGTTCCAATATTCATTCCTTTATATATCTGCATAGAATCAGCAGATACTATTTCCGAATTTAGTTTTTTTGCAAGTTCAACGGAAAACTTTGTCTTTCCCACAGCAGTTGGACCTACAATAACAATTATTTTATTGCTCATTTTAAAATCCTTCATTTTTAATAAGTTTAATTAATTTTAATTTTGTATTCTTTCAAACATTCTTTCTAATTCATACCTTGTCATTTTAATAATGACAGGTCTTCCATGTGGACAGGTATACGGATTTTCAGCATTGCTTAAATCCTTTAATAATGCTTTTATCTCTTGAATATGAAGTTTGTCACCTGCCTTTACGGATTTGACACAGGCATTTTTTATTATTTTGTCTAGTTCTAATTCTAAATTTTTATTTGATTTATTTGTATGTTTCAAGGAATCAAGTATGGTATAGAAAATATCTTTTATGTTTGAATCCCTTAAAATAGATGGTATGTTATTTATAAGTATAGCATTAATTCCAAAATGTTCAAGGTTGAACCCTAAATTTTCAAATATTTCTATGTTATTTGTGACTGTATGGTAATCTTCATAGGATAAATTGATTACTTCAGGCACTAACAGCTCTTGTTGTAATATCTCTTTATGATTAAACTGATTTAAAAACTTTTCATAATTAATTCTTTCGTGAGCTGCATGCTGGTCAATCATATACATTTCTGTTTTTTCAAAACTTTCGCATATTATATATGTATCCATTAATATACCAATAACATTTAGCTCTGGAAGCTTTCGTTCATCGCTTTTTATTTCAATAAATGTTTGCTGTTCGTGTACTACATCTTTCTTTATTTCACCAGCTGCCTCTTTATCTTCATAAATAGTTTCATTTGTATCATGAAAAATAATAGGATCATTTATTTCGCTATATGAATCATTTTCAATAGCTTCTTCGAATATATTCTTAGGTTTATCTTGTATATTTATTTCAGTAAATTTTATATTTTCGTAATCTTCGTGATTGTTTTCTTCAAATATATTTTGAATTAATTTGTTTTCATTTAATATTTTATTTTCAAAAATAGAACCATATACACCAGTAACATTTTCCTTAGTTACTTCCTTAATAATGCTGGTAGAATGAAGAGCAGAATAAATAGCCCTTTTAACCTCAGTTAATATTAAATCTTCATTTTGAAATCTAACCTCAGTTTTTGCAGGATGCACATTTACATCTACTAAGGAAGGTTCTATTTCAATTTTTAAAAAGCAAGCAGGATATTTGTTTTTAGGAAGCAGAGTGTTGTAGGCTGCTTCAATAAAATAGCTAATTCTTTTATGCTTTATTATTCTCCCATTTACAAATACTATTTGCTGTTTCCTGTTACCCCTGTAATAATTCAAATTACTTGTGAATCCTGAAATTTTAACAATATCGCTTGAATAAGAAATCTTAAGCAATGAATTGTATAAATCCTTTTCATAAAGGCTTGAAATTATATTTAATAAATTATCAGATTTAGGGGTTCTAAATGCAACGTTATTGTTATTAATATATTTAAAAGATATATTTTCACTGCTAAGAGCAAGCCCTACAACTACTTCATTAATGCTGCCACTTTCAGAAGCATCGCTTTTTAAGAATTTTTTTCTTGCAGGCACATTATAAAAAAGTTCTGTAACAGTAATTGTAGTACCAACCGGACATCCTATATCTTCCTTAGAGAGAATGGTACCACCTTCAATAACAATTTTAACTCCAAGCATATCACCAGAAACACGAGTAATCATTTCTACATGTGCAACTGCAGCAATGCTTGCTAATGCTTCACCTCTAAAGCCTAAGGTATGAAGCGAGTTTAAGTCTTCTGATGATATTATTTTGCTGGTGCAGTGTCTTTGAAAAGCATCCTCCACCTGATCCTTTTCAATTCCCTTGCCGTTGTCTGAAATCCTAATGAGAATTTTTCCACCATTTTTAATTTCAACAATTATTTCATCAGCCCCAGCATCAATTGAGTTTTCCACTAATTCCTTAACAATAGATTTAGGGCTTTCTATAACCTCTCCAGCTGCTATTTGATTGATTGTTTCGTTATCCAACAAATGTATTTTAGTCATACGTAACCCCTTAAATGTGTCTTGCTTTTTCTATGAGCTCGTTTAAAAGTGTAAATGCCTTCACAGGTGTTATGTTATTAATATCTATATTTTTAATTGACTCTGTCAGCTCCTTGTATTCCTTACTTTCTGCTTTTTGTATAGGATCTCCTTGAAACATTGACACTTGAAAGTTATCGGTTATTCTTTCTTTTTTTCTTTTGGCAAAAGGCTTGTTGATGTCTGACTCATCAAGCTGATGTAATATTTCTTTTGCTCTGGTAACAACCTCCAGAGGAAGTCCTGCAAGATTTGCAACCTGAATACCGTAGCTTCTGTCTACACTGCCTTCAGCTATTTTTCTTAAGAAAATTATTTTGTCATCAGTTTCCTTAATTAAAATTCTATAATTTTTAACGCTTTTAAGCTTGCTTTCAAGCTCTGAAAGCTCGTGGTAATGAGTGGCAAACAATGTCTTTGCCTTGATTTTCTTTGTAATGTATTCCACAACGCTCCATGCAATGCTTAATCCGTCATAGGTACTGGTTCCTCTTCCTATTTCATCAAGTATAAGTAGACTATTGGCTGTTGCATTGTTTAAAATGTTTGAAACCTCGCTCATTTCAACCATAAATGTACTTTGTCCCTGGGATAAATCATCTGAAGCACCCACACGGGTAAATATTTTATCAAGTATGCTTATTTCAGCTTCCTTTGCAGGAACAAAGCTTCCTATGTGAGCCAAAAGGGCAATCAAAGCAACCTGCCTCATATATGTGGACTTACCTGCCATGTTCGGACCTGTTATAATGGACATTCTATGTTCCTTGCCATCTATATAGGTATCATTAGGAACAAACATTTCATTTTTCATTATTTTTTCAATAACAGGATGCCTTCCATCTGTTATTTTTATTTGGCCTGTGGTGTTCATTTTTGGTCTAATATAATTATTTTTAACAGCAGCAATGGAAAGTGAATTAAGGACATCTATTACTGCAATGTTGTAGGCGGTTTCTTGAATTCTCACCACTTGTTCTTTAATGCATTGCCTTATTTCCATAAACAAATTATATTCAAGCTTCATAAGTTGTTCATCGGCATTTAGGATTTTAGCTTCCATTTCCTTTAACTCAGGAGTAACATATCTTTCACAATTTGCCAATGTTTGCTTTCGTATGTAGCTGTCAGGAACAAGGTTTAAATATGACTTTGTAACTTCTAAATAGTAACCAAATACCTTTGTGTATCCTATTTTTAAATTCTTAATACCCGTAATTTCTCTTTCCTTGTTTTGAAGCTCTGAAATCCAGTTCTTCCCGTGAATAGTAATGTCTTTTATTTCATCAAGCTCTGAATTGTAGCCGTCTTTAATAATACCGCCTTCCTTAATGGATATAGGAGGTTCTTCAACTATGGATTTATTAATAAGATCATGAATATCTTGTAATGTATCAAAGCTATCATATATTTCTTTAAACATGTGAGAGATTAAAGATGATATTTCTGATTTCAAATCTGGAAGATTTGAAATGGATTGCTTAAGTGCATTAAAATCTCTTCCGTTACAATTGCCATAAACTATTCTGGAAATAAGTCTTTCAATATCATATACTGATTTCAAATACTCTTTAATATTGTTAGATGTCATTATGTTGTTGTACAGCTCTTCAACTGAATCTAGACGGTGATTTATTAAATTAATATTTTTAAGAGGACCTTCAAGCCATTTTTTAAGAAGTCTTCCGCCCATGGCTGTGTTAGTATAATCAACTACATTATAAAGGGTTCCTTGTCCTTTTTTACCTCTTACTGTTTCTGTAAGCTCAAGATTTTTACGAGTGCTTGAATCTAAATACAAATATTCTCCCACATGGTAAAAATGAAGAGTATTTAGCTGCTCCACAGAACTTTTTTGCGTTCTGTACAAATAATTAATAAGCATTCCCAATGCCATTACAGCATAGGTATTATCAGACAAGCCAAAGGAATCTAAAGACACCACATTAAAATGCTTTAATATAATTGATTTATATTCATTGTAGCTTAAAACATCTGAAACAGTCATCATTGAATCTAATAGGTCAATTTCAGTTTCTTTGTTACAAACTATTTCAGAAGGATTTATTTTAAAAATTTCTTCCTTTAATAAATCAAATCTTCTATTGTTATTTATATCAAAATCACTTATTGAAATATTTTCCGTAACAAATAAATCTCCCGTGGAAATATCAGCATAGCACATTCCAAAGCCCTTATCTATATAGGTGCAACATAAATAATTATTGCTTTTTTCATCAAGCATGTTTTGGTCAATGATTGTACCTGGAGTTATGACTCTTACAACATCACGTCTTACAATACCCTTGGCCTCTGAAGGGTCCTCTAATTGTTCACATATGGCAACCTTGAATCCATTTTCAATGAGTCTTGGTATGTAGGTGTCCACTGAATGGTATGGAACTCCGCACATAGGTGCTCTTTCCTCCTGGCCGCAATCACGACCTGTCAATGCTATTTCCAAAACTTTAGATGCAGTTATGGCATCATCAAAGAACATTTCATAAAAATCACCAAGCCTGTACAATAAAATGCAGTCCGGGTATTGTTCTTTAATTCCTAAGTATTGCTCCATCATAGGTGTATATTTTGCCATTGTATCTCCTTTCTGCAAATATAGCAGTTAAATAGAAGCAATTAAAGCAATAGGAACACTCCTTTAACTTGCATTTAATCGCTTCTACAACATTTATTTTTTTATTTCTTAAATTATTTACTGTACCATTTCACCTTCCATATGGAAGGTTTTAACATTGGTTATTTTTACATTTACTATTTCACCAAGCAAATCTTCGCTTCCTTCGAAATGAACAAGTCTGAAGTGCTCAGTTCTCCCTGTCAAGGAGTTATCGCTATTCTTACTTACTGATTCTACTAATACAGGATATACATTTCCAATGCACTGAGTGTTTCTTTCTAATACTATTGGATATAATACATCTAATAATCTATTAAATCTGTCATGTTTAATATCATCAGGTACTTGATCTTCCATTTCAGCTGCTTTTGTTCCTTCTCTTACAGAGTAAAGGAATGTAAATGCTGAATCATATTGTGCTTTTTCAACAACATCTATGGTTTCTAAGAAGTCATCTTCAGTTTCTCCAGGGAAACCTACAATTATATCTGTAGTAATTGCAATATCAGGAACTTCCTTTTTTAATTTTTCTACAAGGTTTAAATAATGATCTTTAGTATAAATACGATTCATTCTTCTTAGCACATTGTCGCTTCCTGCTTGAACAGGCAAATGCACATGGTTGCACACCTTGTCACATTCTTTTATAGCCTTAATTAAATCATCAGTTAAATCCTTTGGATGTGAGGTCATAAAACGAATTCTTTCGATTCCGTCTATTTTATTCACTTCATATAATAAATCAGCAAAAGTAAATTTTTCTTCTAAAGTATTACCGTATGAGTTAACATTTTGACCCAGAAGTGTAACCTCTTTACAACCATCTGCTGCTAATAATTTAATTTCTGTTATTATTTCTTCCGGTAATCTGCTTTTTTCTCTTCCTCTTACATAAGGAACAATACAATAAGTGCAGAAATTGTTGCAGCCATAAGTTATATTAACCAAAGCCTTGTATTTGAATTTTCTTGACTTTGGCATGTTTTCATAAATCATTTCAGTATTTTCTATAATATCAACACTTTTTTTCTTGTTAACTTCCGCATCATAAATTAATATAGGAAGCTCTTGAATTGTGTTTGTGCCAAATATTATATCAATGAATGGATGTTGTTTTAATAGCTTTTGTCTCATGTCATCTCTTTGCATCATACATCCGCATACAGCAACTAACATATCGGGTCTTTTTCTTTTTAAACCCTTTATTTCTCCAATTTTTCCAAATACCTTAAGCTCTGCATTTTCTCTTACAAGACAGGTGTTAAATATAACTAAATCAGCATCTTTTTCATCATTAGTTTCTTCATAGCCAATGGAAGAAAGCATACCACCAATTTTTTCTGAATCATGTTCATTCATTTGACATCCATATGTTAAAATATGAAATGTTTTTCTTCTGCCGTTCATAATGAAGTGTTGTTCATTAATATTTCTAAGTTCAATTATTCTTTCGCTTGAAAGCTTAGTATTTTCAGTATTAATTGTTTCTATATTAAATCTTTTCATGTTCCTCCAACTTTCTGATTAAACATTAATATCTTTCGTATTATATCATTTTACTTTCTTTTCTTCAATATAAAAATGCACATAATGACTGTCTGTACATATTATGATAATAGGAAATTACTATATTTAAATTTCCGTTATATCAAAGGGAGTTTGATAATATGTTTTTTAATAGAGATTGCGGATGCGAAAGAATTCGTCCCCACGTTCATAGCGCAGAAGGATATACAGCTTTAGCAGGTAGATGTGAACATAAGCACTGCTTTAACGCAAGAGTAGGAAGAGCAATTCCTAGGGGCAACAGTCATGTACACGAAGTTGAATTCATAACTGATATTGAAGAATGCCATTGCCATAAAATATGCGGAACAACAGGGCCAGCAATACCATTTGGATTTAATGATCATATTCATTTAATAGAGGGTACTACAACAACTAACGACGGCCATAGACACTGTGTAAATGTTGCTACTGGACCAGCAGAACCCATACGATGTGAACGCGATTAATTAACATATATTGCAAACGGAAAAGCTTGATGCTTTTCCGTTTCTATTTTTAAAGAAATAAGCAAATAAAAAAATTTTCTTTATATTTTTGCCTTAATGATGTACAATACTAAATGAATGCTTAAAAAAGGAAAGGTAAGTAAATGAATAACATAGATTTAATTAATAAAAGGAGAATTTTCGGTATAATTTCCCACCCGGATGCAGGTAAGACAACCTTGACTGAAAAGCTATTGCTTCATGGAGGAGCTATTCGAGAAGCCGGAACAGTAAGAGCCAGAAAAAATTCTAAATTTGCAAAATCAGACTGGATGGAAATAGAAAAGCAACGTGGTATATCTGTTACATCTTCAGTAATGCAATTTGAATATAATGATAAGGTAATATCCATAATGGATACACCAGGTCACAACGATTTCGGTGAGGATACATATCGTATTTTAACATCTGTTGACTCAGCAGTAATGGTAATAGATGCCGCTAAAGGTATAGAAGCTCAAACAAAGAAATTATTTCAAGTGTGCAGCATGAGGGGTATTCCCATATTTACATTCATTAACAAGCTTGACCGTGAAGCCAGGGATTCACTTGAATTAATGCAGGAGCTTGAAGATGTATTAGGACTTCTTTCAACTGCAGTAACATGGCCTATTGGCTGCGGAAAGGAATTTGAAGGAGTTTATGACCGCTTAAAAAACTCCGTTTATTTATTTAGAAAAAAAGAAGAAATACATCTAGACGAAGAAAGAGTTAATTCAAGTGTTTTAGATAAAATAATAAGCCCTGCCAATTTAGCAAATTTAAGATCCGCCATGGAACTTTTAGATGGAGCCGGTAATGAGTTTAATTTAGATGAAGTATTAAACGGCAAACTCTCACCTGTATTTTTTGGTTCAGCATTAGCGGACTTTGGAGTAACTGAATTTTTAGAGCATTTCCTGCAAATGTCTCCTCCACCTGCAAAAAGAAAAACTACAACAGGATATGTGGAGCCTACAGATGATGAGTTTACAGGCTTTATATTTAAAATACAAGCAAACATGGACCCAAATCACCGTGATCGTCTAGCATTTTTACGTATTTGCTCTGGTGAATTTGTAAGAGGAATGAATGTGACTCTCTCAAGAACAGGCAAACAAATGAAGCTAAGCCAATCAACTCATTTAATGGCAAATGAACGTGAAACAGTTGATGCAGCATATGCCGGAGATGTTATAGGAATATATGACTCAGGCAATTTCCAAATAGGAGATACTCTTACAAACAGCAAGGAAAAAATATTTTTTGAACCGCTTCCTACATTCCCTCCTGAATTGTTTTCAAGAGTAAGTGCTAAAAACTCATTGAAGGGCAAGAACTTCCAAAAAGGCGTTGAACAGCTTGCTCAAGAAGGAGCAATACAGGTTTATAGAAATGAATACAATGAAGTTATAATTGGTGCCGTAGGAATTCTTCAATTTGAAGTGTTTGAATACAGACTTACCAATGAATACAATACAGAAATCCGTATGGAAAATATTGATTTTTCAGTTGCACGCTGGGTTAAAACACAGAATCCAGATTCTTTAAAGAAATTCCAAAATTCCAGATGCATGCTTGTATTTGACCACTATGACAGACCTGTACTCTTATTTACAAATCAATATGCATTAAAAAGCTTCCAAGAAAGAAATGAAGACATAGTATTAATAGAATCCCTTAATGTTATTGATGAAATAGAAATAGAAAAATAAAAACAAATAAAAATAATTAAGAGCACCCCAAATGATGACAAAAATGTTAACATTTGAGGTGCCTTTTTAAATGTATTTAAATAATTTAATTTATTCTAGTTCTAGAACCCTGTAAAGTATTATGGCCATTTCAGCTCTTGAAATAAAAGCCTTAGGATTAATATTTGAATTTGTTCCCTTAATTATACCCGCTTTTACTAATGTGGCAACTGATGTAACTGCATAATCAGATACTGTCTTCCTGTCTTTAAATTGAGATAGATCGTCATAATCTCCTACAGATAATCTTGTGCCTTCGGTTCTTAATGCTCTATCAACAAGAACAAATGCATCTTCTCTTGTTATACTTGAAGTAGGCATGAACATGTTATTAGATCCCTTAGCTATACCAAGAGCTTTTGCAGTTGCAATTGCTTTATAATAATAGCTGTCTTTTGGCACATCTGAGAAATTACCACTTGTATTCGCAGTTAAATCTAATGCTCTATAAATCATAAGCATGAAATCTCCACGAGACATATTTTGTGAAGGACCGTAATTTCCATTTCCAATACCACTTACTACTTTTTTTTCATACAAAGAATCAATTTGAGATGCAGCCCACGAATAATCCTTAGTTACATCCTTAAAATATACAGAACCTTCAGTTTCTGGCATTGATACAACTTCAATTTCTATTGTACCGTTAAAAGCATCTCCATCTACATTGTATCCTGTATATTTTATAGTTACATCACCATAGTAATCTTTATATGGCACGAAATCAACTTTAGATAAAGATGGTGTATCATCATAATAATATTTTGTACTGGATGATACTAATGAACCATAATTATTGGCAGATGTATAATTGTAATAAAGCTTTCCATAACTTGACGAAGGTAATGTAAACTTCACATAATCAAGCTCTTCACCTGTAGTATCTTCGCAAGCTCTATTGAAGTCTTCATCATCTAAGCTTAGTGGGTTATCCTCTTTTGTAGTTATATTAATTACATCAGCAACAGGGTTTTCTTTTTCAACTATAATTTTAACTACGCCTGTAAAGGACTCACCATCCTCATTATATCCAGTATAATTAATAAATACATTACCTACATATGATGATTTTGGAACAAATGTAATATCATCTAATTCATCATAATAATACTTTGTGCTTGAAGATACTTTTGAACCGTATCTGGTTGATGATGTATAATCAGTATACATTACTCCGTATGTTGATGAAGGAATGGTAAACTTCACATAATCTAAGTCTTCGTTAGTAACATCATCACAAGCATCCTGGAAGTCATCCGAATCTAATTCTATTGGTGTATATGAACCTGTTTCATAAACTATTGGATCAGCATCCACATCAACTTCTATAACTTTAATTTCAATTTCTCCAGTATAGTCTTCACCGTCATCATTATATCCAACATATGAAATGGTTACAGTTCCATAATAATCTTCGTATGGAACAAATGTAATGTCATCCAAATCATTTTCATAATATTTTGTAGAAGCTGAAACCTTGGCTCCATATGATGAATCAGAAACATAATTTACATACAACTTTCCTCTAGATGATGATGGAAGAGTAAATTTAACATAATCTAAAGCTTCCCCTGTTGTATCTTTGCATTCATCAGCAAAATCATCTGAGTCAAAATCTACAGGAGTATTTTCATAGGTTGAATATGTTATTGTATCAGCATCTACCGGATTTTCAATTACTGTTATTTCAATTTTTCCGGTAAACATATCCCCTGCTGTATTGTAACCATTGTAAGGTATGTTAATTGTCCCGAAATAATCATTATATGGAACAAATGACATCTTATCAATATTTGCTTTATTGTATGCTGTACTAGCTGAAACCACTGAGCCATAACTTGAGGATGACACATAATCAATATACAATTTTCCGTTTGAAGATGAAGGAAGTGTTGGAATTTTTATATAATCTAGTGTTCCTCCCACTGTTTGAGTACACGCATTTACAAAATTATTTAAGCTAAATTTTAAAGGGACATTTTCCTTTGTAGCATATTTAATGTTGTCTGCAACATCTTTCACATCTGCTACAACAAATTTAATTTTTCCCAAGAACACATCACCATTTGTATTGTAACCGCGATAAGAAATAGTGAAATTGCCGGAATAATCTGTATATGGCATCAATGACATTTTGTCTATGTTAGCTGAATTATAATCAACGTTAGCAGATACCAAAGCTTCATAATAGCTTGAAGATACATAGCCTATGATTAGCTTTCCATTTGAAGTTGCAGGCAATGCATCAAATTTTATTTTATCAAAGGTTCCTCCTACTGCCAATCTGCATGCATCTATAAATTGAGACGAATTCAATACTATAAGCTTATCTTCAGTTCCATTAAATGTAATATCTGAGGCAACTGGGTAGTCAACCTTAATGGTTAATGTGGCATTTCCGCAGTTTGTTTTATTTTCATCATTAGCATAGGCAGTAACAGAAAATGATATTGTTCCAATGCTTAAAGGTTCAAATATTAGTTTTCCGGATGCCATATCAGTAACATTTAATAATGTTCCTGGTATGTAATCACTCCCATTAAATTTTAATTTGCCAACATTGCTTGATACTGCTCCTATTGAAATGAAGCCCAGTTCCTTTCCGTCATTTTTATTATAATTATTGACGAAATCAGAATAGTATAATACAACATTTTTTTTCAAGGTTGTTGATTTAGAAATTGTACCGGAAAAAGTAGGTTTTTGTCCGGTTATTACATTAACATAATATTGTGTGCTAAATACTGTAGTTGTATCTTCACCTGAAGTATATGTGTAAGACACATCCATTATTACTGAAGATCCGTTAACTTCAGCCTTAGAGTTGTCGTTAGGAAACGTTATCTCTTTTAATACAAAGCCTGAATTTAATGTACAATTTAGATTTTTCAATTCTAATGGCTCATAGTTGTTACCAAAAGGTAGTTTGAATGTAACTTTGCTTCCTTCAATAGTTGCTTCCCCCACGGCACGATGGCTTACAGATTTTAGAACTAATTCCCCACTACCAACAGCATATGCCATATTAGGACTCAGCATGTAAAAAACCATTAATGCTGAAAGCAACATTGCCATGAATTTTTTAAATATCATACATGGCATAACAGTTTTAATTTTAATCATAATAATATCCCCTTATCTTAATTATATATTTATTTATACCATATTTTTGTGAATTTTACCACAAATATTGCTAAAATAATATTCGTTATGGCACTTGAAAAAAACAGGGTGAAAAGTTAAGCTGCCTCTTTCAAGACAGCTACTTTTTATGCTAATAGGTCATTTGTCTTTTCTTGCGTCTTATTGCTCCATTTACCGCACCTATCTGCAAAATATCCTATTACTTGATTATTTTCATAGATTTTTACAACCTCACATTTGTTATGACAGCCATCACATTCGAAGCTTCTTGAAATAATACTTTTGTTTGCAAGGTCAAACCCTCTGAAATTTGATGTACCCGTTTTTTCAACTGCAGACTTTGCAAGTATTGCAGCACCTATTGAACCCATCATGTTGAAATGCTCAGGTACAAACACTTCAAATCCAAGAGCACTTTCAAAAGCCTTCTTCATTCCTATGTTTGCAGCCACTCCACCTTGAAATAAAACCTTTTGCTTAATTGTCTTTCCCTTTGCAATGTTATTTAGATAATTTCTTACCAATGCATCACAAAGGCCTCTGATAATTTCAGATTGTTCATATCCAAGTTGTTGCTTGTGAATCATATCTGATTCGGCAAACACTGCACATCTTCCTGCTATTCTCACAGAGGATTTTGCCATTAAGGCATAGTCCCCAAAATCTTCAATATTTATATCAAGCCTTTCAGCCTGTCTGTCAAGAAATGAACCTGTCCCTGCGGCACAAACCGTATTCATGGCAAAATCAGATACAATCCCCTTATTAAGAATTATTATTTTTGAATCCTGTCCACCTATTTCAATAATTGTTCTTACATCCTGATCAATTTCCAGTGCCGCAGTGGCATGAGCAGTAATTTCATTTTTAACTGCGTCAGCACCTATTATGGAGGCAGCAATCATTCTTCCGCTTCCTGTTGTTCCAGCTGCTAAAATTCGTGATTTGTCATATTTGTTTTGTAAAATACCGAACCCCTCTTGAATAGCTTTTATGGGATTCCCCTTTGTTTTTAAATATATTTTTTCTTTAACTTGCAGGTTCTTGTCAAGCAACACTAAATCAGTGCTGACAGAACCAACATCAACTCCCATATAATACATGATTTCTCCTCCTTTCTAATAAATCAATAAACGCTTCAATTCGTGTAATATATCCGGCTTCTCCTGTCATGTCATCTACAACCAGGCTCATTACAGGAAAGTCTAAATCCTTAGAAATGCTAGGAAGAATTGATTTTGATACTATTTCTGGCATGCAACCCATGGGAAATATTTGAATTGCTCCATCAAATCCCTCTTTTGAAGCTGTTACTGCTTCACCGATACATTCAATTGCATGCCCGCCTATTCCAATGGGCAAATATTTTTTTGCATTTTTTCTAATAGTCATTGAATTAATTCTTAAAGGGCTTAAAGCTGCATTTTTAATCCACCAGCTGGGAGTCAATCCTCTTTTAGATGAGACGCAGTAATCCATTAACCTATCTTCTATACAAAAGTTTGAATAAGGTTCAATAACTGTATAAATTTCCCCGATAATTGCAATTTTTATGGGGTTTTTATTAATATCAACAGATATGTGTTTAAGCTTTTCTTGATATCCTTTAATGGTATATATCATTTGTTCAGGGGTATTGCATTTAATTGCTTCAGTTTTGCATTCCTGAAGCAGCCTTTTGCAATCTCCTTTGTTTCTTTCAAAGCCTGCATACATATGAGCAATCTCATCTGTTTCATCTATTAAATTAATTATTTTTATAGCATTGAAAAGTGCTTTAAATTTTTCATGAGATGATTTTTTGCTTACAGAAGTTAAATTATTAATTCTTTTAAAAAGTTCTTTTATTCCTATGTCCTTAGGGTAATCAATTACAATAAAATCAACATTGTAGCCCATATTTTTTATAACTGACATTTGAAGCTCACAATATTCTCCTAACCTGCAGGGACCGCAGCTTCCGGCCATAATTATTGTGTCAGCTCCTTTCTCTATTGCATGGACAAAGTTTCCTATCATTAATTTAAATGGAAGGCAAATTTCCTCAGGTGAATTTAATGTTCCTATATCTAAAGCCGTCTTATTGTTTTTCGGAGGAATAACATATTCAATTCCAAGCCCGTCAAACAAAGCTTTAGCTGCAATATATACATTACCCATGTGTGGGAATGTTGCTATCATTTTGTGCCCTCCTTTCCAGCATGTCAGTAAATGCTTCTATTCTAGTGTCAATACCTGCTTCGCCTGTATGTTCATCAACCTTCAAGGTCATAAAAGGAAAGCTTCCTATTTTATCTTTTATAAGCTCAATAATTACAGAATCAATGCCGCAATTAAAGGATGATATGTAAATTATACCGTCAAATCGTGTTTCCTTAGCAGCATTTACTGCAAACCCATAATTTTCTCTTGCAAAGGTCCAGAAAGGTCTTTTAAATAAATTATTAATTTCTAAATTAATGAGAAAGTCCTCTGTAAACTCCATTGTTTCAACAGAAAATCCAAGATTATTTAATTTAGAAACTAAATTCATATTAGTAAAATTGTCGTAAATATTGTATGGATGACCTACTAAGGCAATTTTCATGTCATATAAATCATCCTTTATACCTGTTAAATGATTTAACTGCGTATCATATGCCTTTTTAAACGCGTATCTAATTTTAAATGAATCCTTTGTAACTTTTCTACCGGCTTGCTTTGTCCATTGAAATAAATTATTCTTAGAATCTGCATAAATAGGTTCTGCTATGGCAGGTGGCATGTTTACCAAGCTATATAGCACCATTTCCGGCAAACCGCAAAATTTAGGACATATGAATTCATTTTTATTAAGCTTCATAATTCTTGGCACAACCAAGAGGTCACACTTATCCTTAATGGAAGCAACATGACCATGAAATATTTTAACAGGAAGACAGGCTTCATCCACACAATACTTTACACCTAAATCCAAAATGCTTTTGTTTGTATCCTCTGATGTTACAACCTCTGCACCTAGCTCTTCAAAAAACGTAATTAAAAAGGGATGATATTTATAATATAGCAACCCCTTGGGTATTCCTACTCTCATACTACCTCCAAATAAAAAAATATTACAAATTATATTATTACCCATAATTTGCAATATATTCAAACAACTTCTAGAGAACTAAATGATAAATTCTAAACAAACTATTATGTGCATGTTTTAAAATGTTTGTAGTATTAAAAATATATTAATATATAAGATATTATCTTCCAAATAGTATTTAAGCGTATTATAAGTTTAAAAATATTGCAATTACAAACTAACTATTGTTTTTATATAACATTAAATTATAATTCCTATAACTTTCAAAACTTTTTTCTATTTTACAATATTTGCTATTGTGAAATATAATACAACTAGTACTATTAGGAGGTTACAAATGGAAAAGGAAAAAAACTTATCAACATCAAAAGTGCCTTTTTTTGAAAGCACAAAGGGCATTATCTTAACGGGAGCAGTTGTAGGAATTATAGCAGTATTATTAGTAGCTCTCGGAAATCCGAAAAACATGGGATTTTGTATAGCATGTTTTGAAAGAGATATTGCCGGAGCATTAGGTCTTCACAGAGCCGAAGTTGTTCAGTACATAAGACCTGAAGTAATTGGACTGATTTTGGGAGCTTTCATTATGTCAATAGCAGGCAAGGAGTTCCAATCAAAGGGTGGTTCCTCCCCGGTAACAAGATTCTTTTTAGGTATTGCAGTTATGATAGGAGCATTAATGTTTTTAGGCTGTCCTTTACGAATGATGTTAAGAATAGGCGGCGGAGATTTAAATGCTATTGTTGGACTAGCAGGATTTGCAGCAGGTATAGGAGTTGGAATTATATTTTTAAACAAAGGTTTCACTCTTAAAAGAAATTATAAAACATCAAACTTTGACGGTTATGTAATGCCAATAGCAGCAATTGGCTTATTAGTACTGTTAGTAGCAGCTCCAGCCTTCATATTTTTCAGTAAAGAAGGTCCTGGCAGCCAGCATGCACCATTAGCCATAGCTTTAGTATGCGGTTTAATCGTTGGAGCATTAGCACAAAAAACAAGACTTTGCATGGTTGGCGGACTTAGAGACCAGGTAATGTTTAAGCAAAGCTATTTGTTGCTTGGATTTGTTGCTATTATAGTTGTAACAGCAATAGGTAATATGGCAATGGGCTATTTTAAATTAGGTTTTGCAGAACAACCTGTTGCACATACTGATGGACTTTGGAACTTTTTAGGTATGATGTTAGTTGGATGGGGTTCAATATTATTAGGTGGATGCCCTTTAAGACAACTTATACTTTCAGGCGAAGGAAATTCAGATTCAGCTGTAACTGTACTTGGCATGACAGTTGGCGCTGCATTTGCACATAACTTCTCTTTAGCTTCAAGTGCAAAGGGTCCTACTCCAAACGGACAAATGGCAGTTATAATTTTTATGGTATTTCTGTTAATATTATCAGTTGCAAACTCTGATTTAATGAAAAAAAATAGTTAGAGGTGATGAAATGAGAATAGATACATGCGGAACATCTTGCCCTTTACCAGTACTTATGACAAAAAAGGAACTAGATAAAAATCCTAATACAAATGAAATTGAAGTATTAACTGACAACAACACATCAAAAACCAATGTTAAAAAATTTCTGTCTAGCAATGGTTTTAATGTGGAAATAAATGAAGATGAGGATATTTTTATTTTAAGAGGAACAAAATAATGAATTATACCATAGTATTTCATACTCAATCAGGTGCATTAAAGTTTGACAGCAAAATGAGAAAATTAAATATCTCATGCTCTTTACAGCCGGTTCCAAGGAAACTAAGCTCCAGCTGCGGAATTTGCGCTAAGGTTAAGATAGAAGAAAATCCAAGCTATTTGATTGAGCCTGAAATAGAACGTATATACAAAGAAGTTTCAAGTAATCAATATGTGCTTTTATATGAAGAAAGCGATTAAAAATGCGTGTCAATTGTGACACGCATTTTTCGTTTACATACTTCAACCAATAATTTTTACTTTACCTTTAACTTTCATAAAAAATCCGGACTATTAGAAGTCCAAATTTTAAATATAATTTTTATTTAGAATATTAGAAATCCCGCTGAAATAACAAGACCGCTAAATAATAATGTTATTACACAATAGCCCATTATATCTCTTGCACTTAAACCAGCAATTGATAAAGCTGGTAATGCCCAGAATGGCTGGATCATGTTAGTCCATGCATCACCCCATGCAATTGCCATAGCAGTCTTAGATGGTAATACTCCTAAAATATCTCCAGCAGGCATCATTATTGGTGCTTGAACTGCCCACTGTCCTCCACCTGAAGGAACAAAGAAGTTTACAATACCTGCACTCCAGAATGTAAATAATGGGAATGTTCTTGGGGTGGAAATGTTAACAAAAGCATTAGACACAACAGCAGCCAATGATATACCTGTTTCAGGATTTGCTCCAGTCATCATCCCCATGATACCAGCATAGAACGGGAATTGAAGTATAATACCACCAGCACTGGAAGCTGCTTCAGTTATTGCATCAATGTATCTTCTCAGGTTACCATGCAGAAGAATTCCTACATACATAAATATGAAGTTAACAAAGTCCAAACTTAGGTTTAGTCCAACCTTTGTAAAATTATAAACTATGTAAGAAAAACCCATAACTAATATTATTACCCATAGAATTCTACTGCGTTCCATTTTATCAGCTGGTGAGAATTTGCTTGGGTCTTCTTCAGGACGAACTTTTTCAATAAGTTTTTCAGGATCTACCTCAATTGTATGTTCTTTATCAGGCATCATAGCCTTGCACACAAATGGCAATCCAAATATAATAATTGCACAAATAGTTAAGTTCATTGGTGAAAAAATTGTTTGACTAGTAGGAATGGTGAATGCCTTATCGAAAATAGTAGGAGCAACTGTAGCTAATGCACCTTCATTTGCAACTTGTAAAGGAATGGAGCCTGAAATTCCACCATGCCAAACAATAAAGCCAGAATACGCAGTAGCAATTAATAATCTGTAATCAATACCTTTTACTTCCTTTGCTATTTCTCTAGCAAGCAATGCACCAATAACTAAACCAAATCCCCAGTTTATCCAGCAAGCTACTACAGAAACAAATGCTGTAATCATGATTCCTCTTGCTGGTGTCTTAGCTGCCTTAGCAAATTTCTTTAATATGTCTTTAAATACTTTTGCTTGTGCCATTGCACTTCCTAACACGAGGACCAATACCATTTGCATTGTGAAAGAAAGTAAACCAAAGAAACCTTTAGGACCTGCCCAATGAAGAACCATTTGAAACGGTGACTGTCCTGTCAACGTTACGCCACCAATAAAGGTGATAATTGTAAGAACTATTGCAAAAATAAAAGCGTCTGGCAGGTATTTATTCATTATAAACACACAGCCGTTTGTAAATTTTTTAAACATTTGATGCCTCCAAAATTTATTTATAATAACTTAAGTTATTATTTAACAATTTAAAAGATAATTAATAATAAGCAAACCATATAATACTAATAACTTAACAAACTAATTTTACAATAACTTGATATATCTTACAATATATTATAAAAAATTATTGCTAAATTAGCTAAACCAGATAATAAACAAAACTTAATAATTCTAATATATAGTTTGTCTTATTTTTATTTTACATATTAATTATATATTCGATCACAATAGATTTTATTAATAAAAAAACAACCCATGTAAAGGTTGCTTATTTAAGTTTTTCATGTGTTCCATCGCAATATGGAGGATTCAATTGGTTACTTGAATATT
>CAZJKK010000015.1:0-21669 GCA_964546605.1 uncultured Clostridia bacterium | reverse complement strand
GTTATAAGCACATTAGGGTTAGATTCAATTTCTCTTCCCAAAAGCACCTTTTGCACATTTCCACCAGACATCATGCGCACAGGCATATCCACACCTTGGGTAACAATTTTAAGTTTTTCTACAAGCTGTTCCGATAACTTTCTTGCTGGAGCCTTATCAATGAAAAATCCATCATTATTTTTATATGATTTAAGCATTACATTTTCAACCATGCCCATGGAACCAACCAAGCCCATGCCTAGTCTGTCCTCAGGCACAAAACTCATGCTTATGCCAAGCTTAATTATTTCATCTGGACTCTTGCCTATGATGTTTTCCTTGTTGCATAAAACAGCACCGCTTTTAATTTCCAACAATCCTGCAATAGCTTCGCAAAGCTCCTTTTGACCGCTGCCTGCTATGCCGGCAACTCCCAATATTTCTCCTCTTTTTAGCTTGAAATTTACATTTTTTAACGATAATGTCTTGTCATCACTTTCAACAGACAAGTCCACCACATTTAAAATAGTTTTTTTGTCTTTCGTTTCCGGACGATCTATTTTTAAACTTACAGGCCTACCAACCATAAGCTCTGTTAGCTGATTTTCATTTGTAGTTAAAGTTTCTACTGTTTCAATGAGTTTTCCTTTTCTTAAAATTGCCACACGGTCACTTATTTCCAAAACCTCATTAAGCTTGTGAGTTATTATAATAATTGCACTGCCTTGTTCCTTCATTTTTCTTAATATTGCGAATAATTTTTCAGTTTCTTGTGGCGTAAGAACAGCTGTTGGTTCGTCAAGTATTAAAATTTCAGCACCTCTGTAAAGCACCTTCATAATTTCAACAGTCTGTTTTTCGCTTACAGACATGCTATATATTTTTTTCTCCGGGTCTATATCTAATCCAAATTTATTGCTTATATTAAGTATTTTTTCTTTTAGTATTTTTGGCTTTTCATATTTCCCTTTTGTTCCAAGAACAATATTGTCCATGGCAGAAAAAACATTCACCAGTTTAAAATGCTGATGAATCATGCCTATGCCATAATCAATTGCATCATTAGGAGAACTAATTGTTACTTGCTTTCCTGCAACAGTTATAGTACCGGCATCAGGATAATAAATACCTGAAAGCATATTCATTAATGTTGTCTTGCCTGAGCCATTTTCACCAAGGAGAGCAAGAATTTCACCATATTTAATGTTAAGATTTATATTGTCATTTGCAACAAGCGTTCCAAATACCTTTGTAATGCCATTAAGCTCTATGGCATGATTTGTACTGTTTGACATTAGTCCTCCTGTAAAATTTATCATATAAATTACAATGTCATTCTGGACCATTGCAAAAGAGCAATTATCCAGAATGACTAATTTTGGGGGGGAAATATTTATTTTACCACTACATTTTTGAAATACCAGTTAATGCCACCTGTAATAGTTGCATCATCTAATGTTTTTCCTTCTTCTCCCACTGTCTTGCCATCATTTGTTTCTAAAACACCATCAAAAATGTTGAAGCTTCCATCTACTATTTTGCTTTCAGCTTCAGCTATTTTTTCAGCTGTTCCATCAGCTGCAACAGCTTCATTTAATGGCGATATTCCTACCATTCCTTCTGCCATTCCGCCATAATAGTTTTCACCTGACCATGTTCCATTTATAAGACTTTCAACTGCTGTAGCATAGTAAGCGGACCAATCCCAAACTGCAGATGTAATTGTTGCCTTTGGGGCATCCTTAGACATATCTGAGTTGTATCCAATACCCCATTTTCCTGCTTTTTCTGCTTCAAGCTGAGGGTTTGGTGTATCACAATGTTGTGCTATTACATCAGCGCCTTCTGCTAAAAGTGCTTTTGCAGCATTAGTCTCTTCTTCTGGTGAATACCAGCTATTTGTAACCTTTACGTAAACTTTAGCTTCTGGATTTACTGAATAAACACCCATTGCAAATGCATCTAAGCCGCCTGTTACCTCTGAGTTTTCTTGTCCCATTGCAGCTACGTATCCTACTATATTGCTTTCAGTTTTCAAGCCTGCAGCAATACCTGTTAAATATCTTGATTGATATATTCTTCCAAAGTAATTATTAAAGTTTGTTCCATTAGATTTGTAACCTGAACCGTGTGAAAATATTACATTAGGATATTCTTCTGCTAATGCTTCCATTGTGTCCATATAGCCCCAGCTTGTACCGAATACTATATTAGCACCTTCTTCTATTGCTTCAAGTATTGCTGATTCAGTTGCAGTAGGGTCTGTGTCATTTACGTTGTTTTTACGAATAATTTGATTGTCAGCTAGACCTAACTTTTGTTGCATTTTTACTATGCCTTGATCATGAGCATATGTGTAGCCTGAGCCGTCAGCAGGATTTCCTATATGAATAACCGCCACCTTTAAATCTTCTTTTGCTACTTTAGGCATTACGCCTTGTCCATTTTCAGCTGGTGTTTCAGTTTGTGGAGCTTCTGGTTGTGCAGGTGCCTGTGTGCTATTTGTGCATGCTGCAAGTGAAAGCATTAATACAATTGCTAAAATAATACTTAATAATTTTTTCATTTTTTCTCCTCGTTATTTTATAAATTTAATTGGGGACATTTCTTCTACCATAAAAGACTTACCCTATCACAGTAGGTGTGTCTCCGTACCTTAACTGGAAATACTCGCTATTTTTTTATCGATTAAATTGACTCGCAGTCTCGTTCACCAAATTATTTAAAAAATAAATGCGCCTGAAAATACACAGACGCACCAACACTAAATACAATCAATAGTCAAACATTTTACGGTGTTTGGTAGAAACTTTGGAACCATATTATCCATATTATATTGATGCGAATATTCAATTATTAACCTTAACAATATTATAACAGAAAAACTGATATAATCAACTATTATTTTTAAATAATTTTCGTGTTAATTCAAATGATGACAAATATATTTTTATTATTGTTTGCTTATATAGGTAACATAACATTTATATATCATTAATCTACTTAATTAAAAGTCCTACTGGACAATGATCGCTTCCCAAATATTCCGGATATATGAATGCATCTTTTATTTTATGTTCAAAGCTCTTCGAAACAACAAAATAATCAATTCTCCATCCTATGTTTCTTTCTCTGGATTTGGCGAAATTTGACCACCATGAATATACTTCCTCTTTGTCAGGATAAAAGTATCTGAATGAATCTATAAATCCTGCTTCTATAAGCTCCGTCATTTTATTTCTTTCTTCATTAGTAAATCCGGCACTTTTTTTATTAGTTTTAGGATTCTTCAAATCTATTTCCTTGTGAGCTACATTTAAATCACCACACATTACAACCGGCTTATTTTCATTAAGATTTAACAAATAGCTTCTAAAATCATCTTCCCACTGCATTCTGTATTCCAAACGTTCAAGCTCACGCTTTGAATTAGGCGTATAAACATTTACTAAGTAAAAATCGTCAAATTCAAGAGTTATAACTCTGCCTTCCTTATCGTGGTCCTCTATTCCCATGCCATAAGATACAGATAAAGGCTTTTCCTTAGTAAACACAGCAGTTCCTGAATAACCTTTTTTTTCTGCATAATTCCAATAATCATAGTAACCTTCTAAATCCAGCTCTATTTGACCTTCCTGCAGCTTAGTTTCCTGCAAACAAAATATATCCGCATCGAGATTTTTAAATGTATCCATGAATCCTTTATTTACACAGGCTCTTAACCCGTTTACATTCCAAGATATTAATTTCATATTAACTCCTTTTTAAAAATAAGGAGGGTATTTCCCTCCTATTTCTTATTTTTGTTCGTCACACTTTAAAACACCAGCTTGAGCAAAGTTTTCAAATTCCATATCTCTTAAAATTATTCTTACTGCTTCCTTAGGACAATTAGCAGTTTCTGAAATGGCTTGTGTCACCTTTTCCACTAAAGCTCTTTTTTGCTCAATTGTTCTTCCTTTAAGCAATTCAATTTGTACTATTGGCATATTTACCTCCACTATTTGTTTTTATTTTATTAGAATAATTATTTCTAATTATTTTTTTGTTAATATATTTGGACAATGTTGTAAAAAGCATTGCCTGGTATAAAACATTAAATTCCACTATATCCCCTAATTTATATTCGTGTTCACAATCATGAATATCAAGTATGGTATGGTCGCTGCTTGCTCCCACAATAGCTATACTTTTGTCCTTTGGCACTAACTTGGATGAATCTCCCACATCCTGATTACCTAGTGCAATTATGGCTCTCTTTCTTATTCCTCTGTCATCATAATGAGCACGCTCTCCAAAGGCATTGACCACCAACTCTCCAATTGGGTGAGTGGGTTTTTCATTAATTTCTACTATTTGTGCCTTTAAAACAAATGTGTCTTTACTAAGCCCTTCTATGTGAGTATCCCAGTAAAGAGGTAAATCCTGTGTATTGTTTATCCCTTCGCCTATGCGAAGATGGTTAATTTTTTCTGGTACTCCACCTCTCACTAAAAGAGGCAGCGTTGTTGTACCTCCTCCTGAAACTATGTTAAGCTTTCTATTTATTGAATTTTCTATTTCAACAGCTGCTCCTGCAAGCTCTGATAAATTTACATTAGTAGGTGCAACAGAACCGTAACATGTTAAATTAGTTCCAATACCTTCAAGTACCAAATTTTTAAGCTCATACTCAGTATAAACGGCTAAATTTATTAATTCGTTTTTACTAAATATTCCCTCTCTCAAGTCCCCTAAATCATACATTAATACAACACCATATTTCTTATTTTGCTTTTCAGCCTCTCTATTTAATATTTTTAGGGTTTCTTTTTCTGAAACAAGACACATATCAGAATAACGAACTACTTCTTCAATTTCACACATCATAGGAATTCTCACAAGCAGAAGGGGTATTTTAAAACCTCTGGTTTTCAAAGACTTTAATTGCTCAATTCTAGAACTTCCAATCTGCTCACATCCTCCCTCTGCCATGGCGCGAGCCCCTGAAACAATTCCTCCAAAGCCCTTTATTATACCTGCGACCTTAATACCATTATCATGGCATAAACTTGATATAACCTTGGTATTTGAATATAGCTTCTTTACATTAACTTCAAGCAAGGGATACTTAATCATTTTAGCAACTCCTTATATTTTTGTATTTCTTAACTCTTTAAAAAATGACTTTAATATATTTGTGCATTCCTCTTCTAACATCCCAAATTGCACTGGTATTTGATGATTTAACTTACTTTCTTGAACAATATTCATAACAGAGCCGCATGCTCCTGTTTTGTAATCCTTAGTACCTATAACCAGCCTTTCTATTCGGGCGTTCACCAAGGCTCCGGCACACATACAGCAAGGCTCTAATGTAACATACATGGTACAACCAGGCAATCTCCATCCTCCCAGCGTATTGCATGCTTCTTTTATTGCTGATATTTCTGCATGAAGAGTTGCATCCTTAAGCGTTTCTTTTTCATTGAAGCCTCTGCCTATTATTACTCCATCTCTTACAATTACAGCACCAATAGGCACTTCATTTATCTCATAGGCCTTCTGTGCTTCTTTTAAGGCTTCCTTCATAAATATTTCATCCATAATGTTTCCTTTAAATGTTTTCAATTTAATTATAATTTATTAAATGTGTATAAGTCAATACTATGTATTTTATTACCTGTTTACTTTTAGGTTTATTAATTTTATAATTAAGTAATAATTGGAACTTTTATTGAAAATTTAAGTCTAATTATAGAGGAGTATTTCTCTGGAGACAGTTGTTGTAAATAAAGGAGGACGTAAGTTGAAGGAAATAATAAAAAAAATATCAGTTATAGGATTATGTGTGAGCTTAAGCTTAAATTCTGTTGCATATGCAGGAATTTTAGATTCAATAACAGAAGTGCCTGCTGCAAATGAAAATATTGATAATATTGAAAACGATGAGAATAAAGCAGAAATAACTACAAAAGAAATATTGCCTGTTACAGCTGAAACGAAAGCTAAAGTTGCCTTTTCAGACATAGAAGGTCATTGGGCTAAAAATTGGATTGAAAAAGCAGTAAATTTAGGATTTGTATCAGGATATGAGGACAGTACATTTAAACCTGACAGAACCATAACAAGAGCAGAATTTTCAAAACTAATAAATAATGCGATACATACTGAAAAAAAATCAAATTTAAGCTTCTCAGATGTTAACAGCAAGGAATGGTTTTATGAAGAGGTTCAAAAATCCGTTGCATCCGGATTTTTTTCAGGCTATGAAAACAATACATTTAGACCTAATAACCCTATTAAAAGAGAAGAGGTTGCAAAGGTTGTAAGCTCTGCCATAACTACAGGAGAAGCAGATGGCGAAGGAGCAACAAGATTAACTGATTACAACACCGTTCAAGATTGGGCAAAACCCAGCGTAAATGCTGTTTACAACAAGGGCTACATACTTGGTTATCCTGAAGGATTGTACCGCCCGTCAAAAGCATTGACTCGTGCAGAAGCAGTAAAAATAATATATGAAATTATTGAAAATGAAAACATTGAAAGAGGTTTTAACATAACAAATTATAATGAATCTTACACAAGCGCCGTAGTTGTGGGTGATTTAAATGTATTAGATTCTGTGGGTTCCGGCAATGTTTATTTAAAAAATCTCGTTGTATTAGGTGACATAGTAATTCATGCATCTAAGGTGAACACTGTGCAGCTCACAGACGTTAAAGCAAGAAACATTATAGTGGTAAATGAAAATAATCCTGTCAAAATTGTATGCAATGACAATGTAAGTATTGCAAGCACTAAACTTCCGCCAGTTGTTATAGTTCAAAAACCAGGAAACAACGTAAATATTTAATCTTAATAATTTTAGGGACGGTGAACCGTCCCCTTATGTTTCTTATTTTATATTTAAAAACTCTCTCGTATTTTTAAAGCTTTCTTTAATTATATAAATAGTATCAGACATATCCTTTGTATTATCATTATTGTCTCTTATAATTACATCAAGATAGTATCCCGTTTCTTTATAATCATAATTCATTTCATAATTATAATTACTCATTCTTTGAAATGCATATTTTGATTGACTGAATTCTTCATCAATATCCTTTATTAAATATAATCTTAATTCATTAAAATCTATTGAATTAGTTAGATCTTTTCCATTAATATCATTTCTTAAATGAATATCAATATCATAGTTGTTGCTAGAATAATATTTTTCATCATATAAATAATAAAATCTGTTTTCTTTAAATTCTTGAGAATTAAATAAATTTGAAGCTAATTTGTCTTTAATTACATTATCTGCATCCACAGACGTTTCCCTGTCTATTTTGTAATCTCTAACCAAGTAGCTTCCATCATTCATATAGTACACAATGACTATGTTTGACATATAAAAATGGTCGCCACCAACATTGTATTTTTGATTTTTAATAATCTCTTTATGAAGCTGTCTGATTGTCTCAATATTTTCCTTATCACTAAACAAAACAACACTATGATTTTTCGTAAATTCATTCAAGTTCATTCCTGATACTTCATCTGTTCCATCTTCATTTTCAATGTAATCCGCTATTTCTTTATAAAACCATCTGTTATTGCCCACATATGCCATTTTCACGTCTTCTGCATCAGGCACTACATCTTTATATTGATTAGCAAAGAAGACTGTTGCTCCTGTTGCTGCTATAAATATGGTCATACTTACTGCAAATACCTTAACAGACAATTTTGATATTCTAAAGGATTTTTCCATTACGGCAATAATTATATAGTATGTTAATGCTGCCATTAGCAAGGAAACTGTTATTTCATTTGTTAAATTTCCACTATAGGACACCACTGAAAATAATGCAGGAACTATTAAGCTTGCAAGTACAGATACAAAGTATTTAAAACCATCAAATGCTATGAAGTTACCTGTATTTTCATTTTTCCTTCTTTTTAACATTTTAAATGTTAAAAGTGTTATGCCGGTCAATATTATTCCGAGCAATAAGAAGTATATTACATCAACAGACTTTTCACTGTATATAACAAAATATATATAATCCAGCTTGTAGAATTTCTCTACAAACATATCCATGAGAACAGTTGAACTAAATCCCGGTACCAGGTTTTCCAATATAGAAAACATAAACTGAACTATTAAGAAAATTATACCTGGTAGTGCAAAGTTAAATAATGTCATCATTCCTGCAACTAAAGTATTTCCAGAAAGTATGGAAGATAAAGCTGAAAGAAATATTCCTGCTAAAAGCCATGGGATTATAGATTTAAAGGATTCTAATATACTGTAATCCAAGCTTTGAAATACAACTGACAAAACAATTAATAAAAGTAAAAATGCTGCAAATATAACATTAACAATAATGTTTATCGAAATTTGCTCTCTGAATGTGGCAGGCTTTGACTTGTAATAAGCAAGCTTTGCATCATTGTGGAGAAAACTGTTGTCTATAAGGCAATTTATAAATACAAGCATGAAAATTTCCACAATTCCAAATACAATAAAAAATTCTCCATCTGACCCTAAAATGTAGGGTATTAACAAAGTAGTTACAAATATTATAACTGTAGAAAGAAAAAACCAGTTTTTCTTATTCTTCAAATTATTTAACAAAAGAGGCATAAATATATTATTTCTTTTCTGTTCCATATCCTGCACCTCCTAGCTCAGTAATAAATATTTCCTCAAGACTCATTGAAAGCTTATCAAACAACAATACTTTGTACTGTTCTTCTAGTCTTTTCTTAAATTCATCAGTATTGCCTGTTAAAGTACATATATTTATGCTACCTATTTTAACGGATTTAATTATATTGAATTCTTTGAATTTTGTTGAATCAAAATCACCTTCAACAGCGAATTGAACTCTTTTAATTTCATCCTTCATTTTTTCAAGATTTTCTTCTTTTAATATTTTACCTTCATGCATTATGCCCACCTTGTCGCATATGTTGTCTAATTCCTTTAAGTCATGAGAAGAAATAATAACGGTCATTTCATTCTCCATTATTTCTTGTATAAGTACATCCCAGAACTTTCTTTTTATTACGGCATCCAACCCATCAACAATTTCATCCAAAAGCAATACCTTTGGCTGTGCAGCAATTGCCAATATAAATGCTGCCTGCTTTCTTTGTCCCTTTGACATTTTGTTTAAGTTTTTATTTATATCCACATTAAAAAATCTAACAAGCTCATTAAACTTTTCCCCTGACATATTCTCATACATCAACTTCTCATAATTAAATAATTTTGTTAATGTATATTGATATGGAAAAAACAAACTGTCTTGAACAAAATAGAAATCTTTGATAGTCTCTGAATCCTCTGTTACCTGAGTATCCCCATAAAAAATATTTCCTTCATCTTGCATGTAAATCATCATAATATGCTTTAACAATGTAGTCTTTCCGCAACCGTTAGAGCCTACTAAGCCATATATTTGCCCTTTTTCAGCATGTATGTTTATATTATTTAAAACACTAAAGTCTCCGAATTTCTTGCTTAAATTATCAACCTTTAACATTATGCCTGCCCTCCTTCGCTATCCTTAGAGTTTAATACATTTTTAACTAATTCCATAATATAATCATCATCAAATCCCAGACTTTTTAAAGATTTAACTGCTTCATTCAGCTTTTCTTTCATCTTATTTAAATAAATACTCCTTAGGTCTTCTGAATTTTTAACAAAGTTGCCTATTCCCTTCACAGTGTAAATATAATTGTCTTCTTCCAAGCTCTTATAGGATTTTTGAATTGTGTTGGGGTTTATTTTTATCATCGCTGCCAGCTCCCTTACTGAAGGAAGTTTTTCATCAGGCTTAAGTACTTTTGACAATATGAGCTTCGCTATTTCATCGTAAACTTGTTCATAAATAGCCTTTGGATTATTATTATCAATTTGTATCATTTTTCACCTCCAATTATGCATTGCTAAGAGCAATTTTTTTATTAACATATTCATGCAAAGTGCCTTCATAAATTGCATTAAGATTTAATTCATTGTAATCATACGGTGTCACAAGCGATATTTCTTTTCCCAAAGGTATGATTCCGTGAAGCAGGTAGCTCACAAATGAGGAACATACATAATGATGCTTTCTTTGGAATGGTACGTTAAAATACATTAAAAATACATTTAAAAAGCTGTACTTAAAGCTGTCAGGATCAGCTAGAAATTTATTTAATCTTTCCATGATTATTTTGTAATCATCATCTGTAACTTCAAGAGTATAAATTTTGCATTTTGTTTCAGGGTGCATTTTAAACACTCCGCTGTTTACATTCTCTCTTACAAATCCACCCAGCAATGGAAACCATGTAATTTTCCTTCCAAAGCTATACATGGTGGAGCAGTCATCCACAAAGGATATTGATATGTGATTGTAAGGCTTTTGTGAAACAGCCTTCAATGTCTTTGAAATTATTGTATTTGTTTGCGTTAATACTATTTTTATTTCCTTCATAATCATCACCTAATCTATTAATCACTAACTGTACTATTACACTTAGTACGGTAACTGTATTATAAACTGTAATACACCCTATGTCAATATGTATTTTATTTTTATTTCCCGGGAAAAATATGAAAAAAAATCCGCCAAGATGGCGGACCTTATAATTATCCATATTTGTTTTATAATAACTTATAACCTTCTAATTCTCTTTCATTTGCTAATATGAAATGTTCAGGTTCTATTTCCACCCATTTTGGTGGATTTTTATCATAATCAAAGTGACATTTTGCAGGATCATAAATTTCTATTGTTTTGTTTCTTTCTACTCTTGGATTTGGAGTAGGTATTGCAGATAATAAAGCTCTAGTATAAGGATGAAGAGGATTAGCAAACAATTTTTCTGTTTCTGCCAACTCCACAATTTTTCCCTTGTGAATAACAGCTATTCTATCTGATATAAATCTTACTACTGATAAATCATGGGCTATAAACAAATATGTTAACTGTTTTCGTTTTTGAAGTTCATCTAACAAATTTATAACCTGTGCACGAATTGAAACATCAAGAGCTGAAATAGGTTCATCAGCTATTATAAGCTCAGGCTCCATAACCAATACTCTGGCTATTCCTATACGCTGTCTTTGTCCTCCCGAAAACTCATGAGGGAAACGGCTTGCAAATTCAGGCAACAAACCAACATCCAACAGCGCCTGTTCTACCATTTTCTTTCTATTTTCTTCAGAGCCGTAATTTTTAAGGTTGTATAATCCTTCTGATACTATATAGTCAACCTTAGCCCTTTCATTTAAGGAAGCCATAGGGTCTTGAAATATCATTTGTATTTCTCTGGTAAGCTCCTTGTCTAGCTCCTTATCTATATTTCCGCTTATTTTTTTTCCCTTGTATATTATTTCTCCTGAAGCTGCAGGGTTTATTCTTATTATGGCTCTGCCGATAGTTGTCTTTCCTGAACCGGATTCTCCAACAAGGCCAAATGTTTCACCCTTGTATATATTAAAGCTTACATCATTTACTGCCTTAAATACCTTGCCTTTTTTACCGAATTCAACACTTAAATTCTTAACCTCTAACAACACATCCTTGTTATTCATCCCCATCACCTCTCTTTTCGTACATTGCTTGCATTTTTTTAATTAAAGGTGGTGGTTCAACTTTAGGGGACCTTGGGTCTAACAGCCATGTCCTTGCCTTGTGAGTTGGAGTAACTTCAAAGTAAGGTGGTCTTATTTCAAAGTCAATTTTTAATGCCCTAGGATTTCTTGGAGCAAATGCATCTCCCTTAACTTCTTTGAATAAATTAGGAGGTGTTCCTTTTATTGAATATAATGCTTCTCCCTTTACACCCAGTTGCGGTAATGATGATAACAGTGCCCACGTATATGGATGCTTTGGGTCAAAAAATACTTCTTCAGCTGATCCTAATTCAATTATATCTCCAGCATACATTACTGCAATTCTATCAGCAACATTTGCTACAACACCAAGGTCGTGGGTAATATAAATAATTGTAAGATCGTACTTGCTTTGAAGATTTTTCAAAAGCTGTAGAATTTGTGCTTGTATTGTTACATCCAAGGCTGTTGTAGGCTCATCACATATTAAAATATTAGGATTACATGCAACTGCAATGGCAATAACAACCCTTTGCCTCATACCTCCTGAAAACTCATGAGGATATTGTTTATATCTTCTTTCAGGATCTGATATTCCAACATCATTTAATATTTCAATAGCCAGCTTCTTCGCTTCTTCACCGCTTAAGTTTTGATGTAATTCAATTGACTCCTGAACCTGCTTTCCAACAGTCTTTAACGGATTTAAGCTTGTCATTGGGTCTTGGAAAACCATGGCTATTTCTTTGCCTCTTATCCTTATCCATTCTTCTTCAGTTTTAAACTTTGCTAGGTCTTCACCCTTGTACATTATAGTTCCAGATTCTATTCTTCCGTTTGAATCCAATAGGCCCATGAATGATTTTGTAAATACTGATTTACCTGAACCTGACTCCCCAACGATTGCAAGGCTTTCACCCTTATGAAGCTCTAAGGAAGCCCCTCTTATAGCAGTAAGCTCTTGTCCACGCAAATTAAATTTTACAACTAATTCATCCACAGACAATATTATTTCACTGTTCATGATTTCATTTATAGTTTTCTGTGCCATACTTACCTCCTACACGTGATTTCTTGGATCGGCTGAATCTGCAAACACATTACCGATTACATAGAAGGATATAGTTACAACAGATATTATAGCTGCTGGGAAAAATAACTGATACCTTTGGTTCGGATCCATCATTAATGCTCTACCTTCGTTTATTAAATTCCCCAGCGAAGGAATATCAACAGGTAATCCCATACCAATATATGAAAGGAACACTTCACTGCCAATTGCTGCAGGTATTGCAAGCGCCATTCTTAGCATAATAACTGAAACCAAGTATGGTAACAAGTTCTTGGTAATTATTCTTCCTGTTGGTGTTCCGAGACATCTTGATGCTAAATTATATTCCCTGTCTCTTATAATTATAATAAGATTACGAACAAATCTTGCCATTTGAAGCCAACCGGTCATGCACATGGCAAATATAATTGTTGGAATACTTGGCTTCATAATATATGTTAATATTATAAGCACTACCGTAGAAGGTATGTTGTCCCATACATTGTATATTTCTGTTATTATGGCATCAAGCTTTCTAACATAACCCCATAATGCACCTATAGTAATACCTACTATTGCTTCAAACAATCCAACTGCAACTCCTATAAATAAGGATGTTCTTGTACCACTCCATAAACGAGCCCAAAGGTCTTGACCTATGGAGTTAGTTCCAAATATGAATTCATCATTAGGCTGTACATTTCTATATTGCATATTGGTTTCAGGGTTTATATAAATTTCTGTTGCACTTTTTTGATTTGGCAAATATGGTTGAAAAAATGTAAACAAAACAACACATATTATTAAAATTAAAAGCGCTACGGCTACCTTGTTTTTCATAAAAACTTGAGCAGTTGATCTCCAGAATGAGTAGTTAGAATAACCTGTCAGCTCACTTTTAGATTCATCGTACTCAGCAAAATCAAATAAGGATGGATCTATGTTATCTGCCATATTGTTAATAATTTTCTTGCTTGTCATTATCTTGATCCTCCTTCATTACCTAATTTTATTCTAGGATCAAATGTTGCCATTAATATATCCCCTAACATTAATCCAACAATACCAATGGACGAATATAATAATACCAGTGCTTGTACCAATGTATTATCCTGCCTTTGAATAGCAGTAACTAAAAGTCCGCCTGTTCCCGGAATTGAGAATAGTGATTCAACGTAAATAGAACCTGAAACAGTATATAAAATTGATGCAGGAAGATACTGAGCCATTGGAACAAAAGCATTACGCATAACATGTCTTACCATAATCTCTTTACTTCTTAAACCTTTTGCCCTTGCTAATCTTACATAATCCTTGTTTAATTCATCAACCATGTAACGTCTTATCCACATTGCATAATATGCTATATTTACCAATGACAAACATAAAACTGGCAATATCCAGCTTTTTGCATTTGATTTGTCGTATAAAAGCGGTAAATTAAATATATCCGTAAAAAATACCTGTATGAGCAGGTAGTAAATGACAGCAGGTACTGCGTTAGCTCCAACTACATAGCATGTGCCAAACTTATCCCAAAACTTACCTTTAAAACGTGCCATTAAAATACCAAGACTAAGTCCAAGTACTAAAGATACAGATAAAGATGCTAATCCAAAACGTAAGGATGTTATAAGCTTATCTCCTAATATTTTAGTTATGGCAACCTTTGGTCTGTATGTAATTGATTCACCTAAATCACCTTTAATTATATCAGTATAAAAATTTTTCAGCTGTATATACCAAGGATCCAAAAGTCCTAAATTTTCAAGTTTAGCTGTTTTTTGTGCTTCGTCAAGCTTATCAAAACTCGCTCCAAAATACCCTTCTATAGGCATCATGCGCATAAGTAAGAATACTACCGTTACTACAATTGCCAATGTTAGCAACGATCTAAGCAATCTTGTAAGTACATATTTCATGCATTAACGCCCTCACTTTCATAGTTTTTTTTAAATAATGTAGGAGTCACACCTCTTCTATAAGGATAGTCTCTGTAGGCAGTGGAATGTCCCCAAATATAAAGGGGCTCTAAGCCCCTTTAATTTTTATTTTGCTGCTTCTTTTAAAGCTGCATCACGAGCTGCTTGCCACTCTTTTTGAGCTGCTTCAAATTCTTCTGTATTCATAGGTTTAGCTAAAAGCTTTTGACCTTTCCATCTATCTGCTGATATACCAAATGAAGAATATGGAGCTTCAAATGGATGAACAAAAGATGCCACGTATCCACCGCCGCTTACATTGTAAGGTACTACAAATGCATTTTCAATTAACATTGCTTCTGCTTCAGCAAACAATTCATATCTCTTAGGTAAGTCAACAAGCTCAGCAATTGCTTCAGCAACCTTTGCTTCATAAACCTCATAAATATTCTTTCCATCAGCATTTACATCTGTTGTGTATTCTGGGAAGTTATAATTTCCTTCTCTTCTGAACGGATCAGTGTATGTTTGTGGATCTGCATAGTCAGGTCCCCAGTTAACTTTCATAAAGCTGTAATTTCCTGCTCTTCTTGTCCCATCAAGGAATCCTGTAGGAGCATGTGGTAACAATGTAACTTCTACATAATCAGTTCCTAATGTGCTTTCTAATTGTTGTTTAACAACCTGAGCTTCATTAGCCCATGATGAACTGTTTGTGTTGTAAGGCATTAATATTTTAACAGGGAATTTTGCTCCGGCTTTAGTTAACTCTTCCATAGCTTTATCTTTAAATTCTTTAGCTTTATCAACATTATAGAATTCAGATTCTGTAATAGCTGCTAAAGCACCTGTATTTGTATAATCCAAACCACCTTGTGCTGCAAAGTTTGGAGGTGTTATTGTGTTTATAATCTTATATTCTGGGTTATATGGTTCTTCAGTTTGCATTGCTGCAACTCTGTTAAATGCATATTTTATGGAATTACGGAAGTTAGCATTGTTAACAGCTATTTTCCAGTTTTCAGGTTCTAATTCAGCATCAAATTTAGGCTCAAAGTTAAATGCATAGAAATATGTGTATGAACCTAATGTTCCAGGTCTAACCTTTTCCTTTAATTCAGGATTGTTCATCCATTCATCAATACTTGCCGGTGGGATAGAAACGTCAGATATTTCACCACGTTTGTACATTTCACCTGCTAAAGCAGTTGCTTCTTTGTTATATTTGTAGTTTAATTCAGTAATATGAATATTTGCAGCATCCCAATATGTTGGGTTCTTTGTAAGAATTCTTTGCATTTGTGGTTCAAATTCACTTAAAATATATGAACCATTATACAACAATGCTGAATTAGCTGTACCAAATTGATCTCCCATTTCCTCTAGAAAAGGTCCATAAGCAGGGAAGAAACATACATATGTTAACATTGATTCAAAATATGGAATAGGCTCAATTAATGTATACTCTAAAGTATAGTCATCAACAGCTCTAACTCCAACTTGTGAAAAATCAGTTATTTCTTTGTTAAAGTAAGCTTCTGCATTCTTAATTACTCCGTAGAATAAATTCGCTGTTGCAGATTCATTTTCAGGTGTTAACAAATATTGTGCTGCGCTAACAAAGTCATTAGCTGTTGTTTCAGCAACTTCATTTCCTTCAAAATCAACCCATTTAACACCTTTTCTAATGTTAAATGTATAAGTTAGTCCATCATCAGAAACAGACCATGATTCCGCTAATGCAGGTTGGATAACTCCATATTTGTCATAGTCAACCAATGTGTCAACTAAGTTTGCAGCCAGTGCAAATTCTACTGTCGTAGCAGTTGTTAAGTAGTTGATAGTTTGAATTTCTTCAGCATATACAGTCTTGTACACTTGTTCCTCAGCATATTTGCCGCCTTCAGTAATATCCTCTGCAGGTGCAGGTTCTTGTGATGGTGCTGGCTCTGAAGGTGCAGGTGCAGGAGTAGTACCTCCGGTACATGCGGTTAAAATCAATGTAAGTACTAACAAAAGTGATAATATTTTTTTCATTTTCCCCTCCAAAAATTTTTATAATAAAATTAGCGTAAACTAATATTATTAACATAGCTGTTATCGTTTTCTTAAAGTGGTAAACATGGTGCACCTGAGAGGAATCGAACCCCCGGCACATGCCTTAGGAGGGCACTGCTCTATCCTACTGAGCTACAGATGCACTTTCATATTAGAAATTTTACACCAAATATTTTGAATTGTCAATATAAATAGCTGATTGTTAATCTTAAGCAATTAATAAAAATACCGTACATTGATAAATATTACACATTTAGTTTTTAGTATTTCGAAAAGTAATGCTGCAATTTCAACATTTATATATTATTTCAATTATAATGCAATGAATTATACCTGCATAAGTCTTTTTCAAAAATCATAAATTAATTTCAAAATATTAAAAATTATGAAATTAAAAATGTGATATAATTTACTTCTTCTAAATATTATTAATAACTATTTTAACTGAAAATATCCCCCAAAAACCTAAATATCCTAACAAATATATTTGCCTTATCAATTGATTGTCCAACAACAGCATCTACTTGTCCTACTTCTTCATCATTTACAATAATGCTGATTATTCCGATTTTCTCTCCTTGTTGTAATGGTGCCTTTACAGTATCATTATATGATACTTTTGTCCTTATTATATCATCATTTTTTATTAGTTTGCTGAAATCAGCAGCAGGATATACTTTAACCTCACCATCCTTAGAGTTATTAATATAAACCTTATCAATTGTCTGAGTTTTATCTGTCAATTTATAATAAGTAAAATTATTTTTCCCGTATTCCAGCAGTTCTTTAGTCTTATTTAATCTTTCTTCATGGGTTTGAGCACCCATTATTATTCCTATAAGTCTAAAATCCTGACCCTTACCTGTTACAGGTATTGTTGTTACAAGGCAAATTCCCGCCTTGTCGGTAAAACCTGTCTTTAGTCCATCAACGCCCTCAATAACACCAAAAGCCGGATTTGTTGCTTGTTTTCTGAAATTTCTTTCCGGTATATTAAGCTCTTGCAACTTTGTAACTTCTAATACTTGTGGAAAATTAGTCAATATATGTCTTGAAAGCTTATAAATGTCTCCTGCAGACATATGATTTTGTCCAGTTTCATCATCATTAATGGGCAACCCATGAGGATTAACAAAGCTTGCAGACATTAATCCTAACTCTGATGCTTTTTCATTCATCATTTTTACAAAATTATCTTCTGTCTTTCCAACATGTTCAGCTATAGCTGTAGCACAATCATTCCCGGATACAACAAGCATACCCTTTACAAGAAGATTTAATTTAACAGTTTCACCTGACAATAAACCAAATTTGCTTCCCTCTGTAGATGCTGCATGACCGCTTATTAATACATCGCCCTCTAAAGATATTTTACCATCTTGTACAGCATCCATCATAACTACATATGTCATTAATTTAGATATGCTGGCAATGGCTAATTGCTCATTTATATTATATTCATAAAGAATTTCTCCAGTTTCCAAATCCCCTAGTAATGCGCCTTTTATATTTTCATTTATGTTTATTTCTCCAAATACAAATGTATTAGAAAGCATAATTATTAAAAGGCACAAGGACATAACCTTATTTATTTTTTTCATAAGAATCCTCCAATCTATATTAATTAATTATATAATATAATTCGACAAATTGCATTATCAAATTTGGTTATGAGTATGTTAATAATTAACTTTAAACTTTTTATTTTCCATAGATATGGATAATTGACAATGATAATAGAATTTATTTCAATACATTAATTTCAATAATTTTGGTTAAATTAACAGAAAAAAATAAGAGGTTAATTAATCAGCCTCTTTTATTTTTTCCAATCCACCCATATATGTCCTCAATACTATTGGTACAGTTACAGAACCATCTTCATTTTGATAATTCTCCAATATGGCAGCAAAAGTTCTTCCCACTGCCAATCCTGAACCGTTTAATGTATGAATAAATTCAACATTTCCTTTTTCTTTTCTTCTGTATCTTATATTAGCTCTTCTAGCTTGATAATCTTCAAAATTAGAGCATGATGATATTTCAACATATCTGTTTTGGCTTGGCATCCACACCTCAAGATCATAGGTTTTAGCTGAACTAAAACCCAAATCTCCCGTACAAAGTTCTACAATTCTATAAGGAAGTTCAAAGTCCTTTAATAAGCTTTCCGCAAAATTAGTTAATATTTCAAGCTGCTTATATGAATTTTCAGGAACAGAATACATAACCATTTCAACCTTGTCAAATTGATGATTTCGTATTAAGCCTTTGGTATCTCTCCCTAATGCGCCTACCTCAGATCTGAAGCATGGAGTATATGCAGTCATGTACATTGGAAGCATATCTTCACTTAAAATTTCATCTCTATATATGTTGGTTACTGGCACCTCTGCTGTGGGAATTAAATAATAGTCTTTATTATCCAGCTTAAATACATCCTCTTCAAATTTAGGAAGCTGCCCAGTTCCAATCATACTTTTTTTATTTACAATATAAGGAGGTGAAATTTCTGTGAACCCATTACTTATTGTATGTTTATCAAGCATGTAGGATATGATAGCTCTTTTAAGTCTTGCACCCGCTCCTTTAAAAAGGGCAAATCGTGTGCCTGTAATCTTAGTGGCTCTTTCAAAATCAAGAATTTGAAGATTCTGTCCTAAGTCCCAATGTGACTTTATTTCAAAATCAAAACTGCTAGGTTCTTTCCATCTTCTGATTTCCTTGTTGTCATTCTCTGAAGAACCCATGGGAGTGCTTGGATTGGGGGTATTTGGTATTGATAAAAGCTCTTCCTCCAAACAACTATCTATGGACTTGATTTCATCATCTACAATTTTTATATTTTCTGATAAAACTTTCATTTCTTTAAGAATTTCAGATACGTCACTGCCTTGTTTTTTTAAAGAAGGAACTTGCTTTGAAATTATATTTTGTTCTTTTTTCATGTTCTCTACTTCAACAAGTTTTTTTCTTCTTTCTTCATCCAATAACAATAACTTGCTTAAGCTTATATTGCCATTTCTTCTTTTCAAAAGCTCTTCAAATTTATTTGGATCTTTTCTTATTTTTTTAATGTCTAACATTCAACACCTCAAAAAAACCTGTCTTTAGGACAGGATAATTTTAATATATTGCCGGTGAAATTATGCATAATACTTCTGTTTCCTCATCACTATTGTTAAAAATCATATGTGAGTTATTTTCAGGAACACAAATACTGTCTCCTTTTGAAATGTTATATATGTTGTTGCCTATATGACATTGAATATCTCCACATAAAACATACATGCATACCTTTGATTCATGTATTATAGTCTGTTCACTAACCCACATTTTTGGCTTTAATTTAAACAAAAATGCCTCAATGTTATTATTAGATTTGTCATTGTTTCTTATGATTGGAGTTATATATTCCAACTCAACATTTATATTGCCAAATTTAATTTTTGTTCTGTCAGCATGAGAAATGGTGACCACATTACTAGTATTTTCCTCCAGAAATAATACAGATAGTGGAATCTCTAACGCTTCAGACAATCTCTTTAAAACTGATAAGGAAGGAGATATTAAATCTCTTTCAATTTGCGAAATATACCCTGATGTCACATTAATTCGTTCTGATAACTCAACTATTGTTAAATTTTTACTTTTTCTAATACTTCTTATTTTTTGACCTATCAATTTTTGTCCCCCAACATATAATACTATATAATAATTATACACAAATTAAAGAGATTGTCATCTAAATATTATTAAAATATGAAAAATTTAGTATCAAATATATTTATTATAAAATGAATATTGTTAAATATTCCCACATTATATAAAATATCTCTACTTTACTTGTTAATTAAAAATAAAAAACTAAGTTTAATTAATATACAACAATATTTATTTATCTTTCCATATAAAATTAAATATGATATAATAATCAATTACAGGTAATATATTTAAGCAAAAGGGGAATTAAAATGGCTGAATATAATGACAAATACAATGAAGAAATAAATTATTTAGAGGAAATTACTGATTTATTAAAATATAAAATAGAAACTGAAACTGAAAAACTGGCAGATCAAAAAACAGATCTAATTGCTGCAAGAAAAGAAATGTGGGAAAACACAACTCACTCCTCTTCTGATTTTGATAAGCTTTCTGATTTGAACCAGTACTTAAGTGCGCTTAATTCTCAGACATTTACCTATACTGAACTTGAAAAACGAATAGCTAAATATGAAAAAATGATTGACAACCCTTACTTTTCCAGAATTGATTTTACTGAAGATGGTTATGATGACACAGAAAAAATATATATAGGTCTTTTTAATTTAATGGATGACAACACACATGAAATTAAGGTGTATGATTGGCGTGCCCCAATTTCCAGCGTATACTACAGATCTGAAATAGGTCCTGTGGAATACAAGGCTCCATCAGGAACAATCCATGGAACAGTATCCCTAAAAAGGCAATATAAAATAAATAAAGGCAATTTGGAGTACTTCTTTGACAGCAATGTAAACATAGTAGATGAAATGCTGATGGAAGCCCTATCTAAAAACATGACATCTACAATGAAAGTTATTGTTGAAACAATTCAAAAACAACAGGACTTAATCATAAGAGATTTAGATAATGACATACTTGTTGTTCAAGGTGTGGCAGGAAGCGGAAAATCATCTGTTGCATTGCATAGAATTGCATTTTTATTATATCAAGGTCTTAATTTAAAGCTGAGTGCCAATAATGTTATAGTAATTTCGCCTAACAGCTTATTTTCTAAGTATATATCAAATGTATTGCCTGAACTCGGTGAAAGCAATATTCAAGAATACACATTCGAAAACATATTTTTAAAGCTTTATAACAATAAGCTATCTATTAAAACTAAAAGTGAGAACTTTGAAAATATAATATGCTCAAGTACAGAAGAAATAAGAAGCTTTTTACAGCAAAACGATGAGTTTAAGGGCTCTTTAGTTCAATTCAAAAGACTAGCACAGCAAGGGGCTTACAATGAGTTACGCATATGATTTTTGGGAGGACAGACAATGACAAACGAACCC
>CAZJKK010000014.1:15213-21790 GCA_964546605.1 uncultured Clostridia bacterium | reverse complement strand
AAAATATACATTCCATAACTCTGTTATTATCTGATACTTTAGTAATTTCAATGCTGTAAAGATCATCAACATCATGTCCGTCATCATTTAATTTTTTGATAATTTCACTTTTTTGATAAGACTTTGTCCATTCATTATAGGGAGAACCGGACCTGTTCGTAAATTCATCCTCAACCCCTACTGCATAAGGAAGCTTGGCAGTCCATACATTTTCAGAATTTTCAGTGCTCCCTCCGCTGGTTGAATGATAAAATGCCTGAATTAATTTGTTATCGTAATAAATCTTTTCACCCTTAGTTTCATTTACTGCCTTTGTTGTTGATGGATGCTCAGATATATAACCTCTGTAAACCTGGCTGTTTTGATTGTCATCCATGTCATAGCCATAGGAGACATTTGGTTTAATACATGAAACAGCATATGTTCTTGCTGCAACTGCTTGTGCTTTTAATGCTTCAATACCCCATGAGGCAGATATTTCATTAGGTACAACTCCATATAAATAGCTTTCTAATTCTACGAAATTAATGGAGATTAATCTTGCTTCTTCAATTATTTTATATCCTATGTATCCTCTATAAGGCTTTTTATCAATATAAATCATTTGAGCGTCTTCATCTTCGTTGTAGGATGAAAAGTAAATGTTAAGCTTATTATCATACATAAAAAGAGCGTTATTATCTTTGTCATAAACAAGTACATTTTCTAAATCAGTGTTTTTTACCTCAGCACTATAGCCTTCATTTATTAAACTTTTCAACAATGATTCAGCTTGTTTCTTGCTACTGAAATAGCCTCCAAAAATATAGTAGCCTTCTTTGTTTATTTGCGGATAAAAATCAGCATTAAACATTTCTTCTAATTCTTCAGCATCATCCATTGCATCTTCGAAAGATTCATATATTTCACCTAAAACTACATGGTAAGGGCCATAATAGGCTTCAGTTTTAGAATAATTAAAATCATCATCAAAATACGAATCAAGAAGCACGCTTAATTTAGTTTCTTTTAAAGTAAAAAGTTCTTCTGTTCTATTGTTGTCCAGCAAATAAACTGATATGTCATCATATCCTTGCAATGATGATTGTTCATTGTAAAGTCTCGGAGATCTTATTCTAACTCTCACATACTCTTCACTAGAAGCAGCATATGACGTGTAAATAGAAAACATCATTATAAGTAAAGATAACGCTGTTATTTTTCCAATTAGTCTTTTCATAATATTACCCTTCAAACTCCAAAGATATTTGGTCTTCGCTTTCAATTTTTCTTTGTTTATTAACATGTCTGTAGCCAAATTCTGTTACAGTTCTTCCTCTTGGTGTACGATTTAAATAGCCGATTTGCAAAAGATATGGCTCATATACATCTTCTATTGTACCTTTTTCTTCACCTATGGAGGCTGCCAATGTTTCTAGTCCCACAGGTCCACCCTTGTAAAAATCTATTATAGTATTTAAAATTCTTCTATCCAGCTTGTCTAATCCTTTTTCATCAATTTCAAGCATTTTAAGAGCACTGTCTGCCGTTTCAGTATCAATAACTCCGCTGCCCTTAACAATGGCATAATCGCGAACTCTTCTTAAGAGTCTATTAGCAATCCTTGGAGTTCCCCTGGAACGTCTTGCTATTTCTTCAGCACCTTGTTCATTAATTTCTATATTAATAATTCCTGCCGACCTTAAGACTATTTCCTTTAAATCCTGCTCATTGTAAAAATCTAAATTACACATTACTCCAAATCTATCTCTTAAGGGAGATGCCAGCATGCCTGATCTGGTTGTTGCACCTATAAGTGTAAATTTAGGCAAATCAAGCCTTATAGATCTGGCTGATGGCCCTTTTCCTATTATAATATCTAAGGCATAATCCTCTAAGGCGGGATACAGGATTTCTTCCACATTTTTATTTATTCTGTGTATTTCATCTATAAATAGCACATCATTTTCATCTAAATTAGTTAATATGGCAGCCAAATCCCCTTGTCGTTCTATGGCAGGACCTGATGTAACGCGAATATTAACTCCCATTTCATTAGAAATTATGTTTGCCAAGGTTGTCTTACCCAGCCCCGGCGGTCCTGAAAGAAGTACGTGATCCAAGGGCTGATTTCTAATTTTAGCTGATTCAATAAATATATTTAAGACTTCTTTTACCTTGTTTTGTCCAATATATTGAGAAAGCCTTTGAGGTCTTAAGCTAAACTCTGCTTCCTCCTCTTCATTGTTTGAAGTACTTAAAATTACTTCATTTTCTCTATCTAACATTATTATACCTGCCTGCTAATATTTTTTAATGCTTCCTTGATGATTTGATTTTCTGTCTTGCCTGTAACATCAATTTTATCCAGTGCTTTTTTTGCTTCATAAGAATTAAACCCAAGCGCGATCAATGCATTAAGCATATCCGATGATTCTTGAGTATCACTTGATAAAACCGCTTCAGTAGAAGTATCAAGACCCTCTAATGTTCCTACCTTATCCTTTAGTTCAAGAATAATTTTACCGGCTGTTTTTTTGCCTATGCCCGGAACCTTGGACATTCTTGTAGTATCATCCTTCAAAATTATTTCCTTTACAGTATTTGCTTCATAGGTTGATAAAATTGAAAGTCCACCCTTAGGACCAATACCAGAAACAGAAATAAGCTTTTTAAAAAGCTCTAGTTCATCTTGTGTGTAAAAACCATATAGTGCAATTAAGTCTTCTCTCACATGCATGTATATTTGAATTAAAGCTCTTTCTCCCTCGCTTATTTTATTAAGCGTTGAAAGAGATGTATTTATGTAATAACCTATGTTGTTGTTATCCATTACTAAGTAATCTAGGCCTTTTTTAATTACTTCACCTTTAATGTAGCTTATCATTTTATTCTCCGTAGTTTAATAAGATGTTATTTTAAATTTATTTGCAAATTTCAACGAATGTGCATGGCATATGGCAGCTGCCAATCCATCAGCCACATCATCAGGCTTAGGTATGCTTTCTAAGCGAAGTATGACCTTCACCATCTCTTGAACCTGCCTTTTTTCAGCCCTTCCATACCCAACAATACCCTGCTTTATTTGAAGTGGTGTATATTCATAAAGTGGTATACACTCATTTTCTGCTGCCAGGAGGTGTACGCCTCTTGCTTCTGCTATGGCAATTGCTGTCTTAACATTTTTATTGTAAAATAATTCCTCTATGGCTACAGCTTCAGGCTTGTACTTTTTAAAAAGTTCAGTATAGACATCATATATTTTTTTAAGTCTTTTTGGAAATTCCTCATGGCTTTCAGTAATAACTGCGCCATATTCCAATACTTCAAACTTGTTTCCTATGTAATTTATTACCCCATAGCCTGATATGGCCAGACCTGGGTCAATACCGAAAATAATCATAATTTTTTTCCCATCCATTACTCATAATAACTCTATGATATTATAACATATATCGACTTTTATGTTAAGAACTTTTTATGCCTGTTGGGATTACCAAAGCTTGTAATCCTTGGTATAAAAATTTCTGTTGCATTACATTAAAATATGGTATAATAAATACATAAATGAAAAAAAGACTAAGCCTTTATCTGATGAATTGGAGATTTTATGTTTAAGAAGGAAAACAAACTTAAAAGGTTTGATTTTATTTTATTTTTTACAACCATAGCTTTATGTGTATATGGATTTATAATTATTAACAGTGCTACCATGAGCAAAGCAGCCGGCAGCGGCCCATATCTAAAAACTCAAATAGTAGCATTCGCCTTAGGGCTTGTTGCATTGTTCGTGCTGGTTTTTATTGATTATGATATTTACGGCAGCTTTTATATACCCATTTATGGAGTAACATTAGCATTACTTATTTATGTATTGATTAATCCTGTGAGTGCTTCTGAATGGGGAGACGTGAGAAGCTGGATTGCCATAGGACCTGTAACGTTTCAACCTTCTGAGATTGCAAAGTTTGGTACTATTATATCAGTATCAAAATACATTGATATACACAAGGATGAACTAAATAATCCTGTGGTGTTGATTAAAGTCTTGGTATTTGCATTTATACCCATTGCTTTAATATTGATGCAACCAGACCTTGGTACTGCATTAGTTTTTATTTTCTTCATAATTTTAATGATTTTCGTTGCAGGAATAGATAGAAGATATATAATTACGGTTCTGCTTATAGGGTTAATACTTCTTATAGCTGGATTAATTTCTTTTTATACCATAATGCAGGATTACACACCAGGTAAGGATTACAGATTAGACAGAATTGTTACATTTTTTTATCCTGAGCTTGATCCAGAGGATACAGGCTACCAGGTTATTCAATCCAAGACAGCCATAGGCTCCGGTATGATTTATGGAAGAGGGCTTTATCAGGGAGTTCAAAATCAGCTGGGATATCTTCCAACAAAAGAAACTGACTTCATATTTGCAGTTATAGGTGAAGAACTGGGACTGTTGGGAGGACTGCTGCTTCTTTGCCTTTATGCACTGCTTTTATTCCGGATCATACGAATTGCAAGAAACGCCTCCAACCTGTTTGGCTCATTAATTGCAACTGGAATTGCAGCAATGCTTTTCTTCCACATTTTTGAAAATGTAGGGATGACAATGGGAATGTTGCCTGTTACAGGCATCCCCCTTCCATTCATAAGCTCAGGAGGCACATTCATGCTTGTAAACATGATAAGCATTGGTTTGGTGCTAAGTGTAGGAATGAAACGAGGGAAAATAGATTTAAACGATTTCTAAGGAAAGGGGGACACACTGGTCCCCCTCTTTTTACTCAAAGCAGCTTCCGCCTATGAACTCTCTTAATATTGAGGTGTTAGGTATTGCGCTTTCGTCTTCAATAGGCTTAAAATAGCTTAAAAACTTTAATAATCTTTGCCTTTCAGGATAATATATGCTTCCCTTTCCTATTTCACTTATTATGGGTTCTGCATATTTTTTTATGACGCATAGCTCATATACAAGAGCTGAATTAAATATGGCGTCAGCATTTTCTTGATACGGAAAAATATATTTTTCTGTTCCCTTAACTACATTATCCCATAATTCCATTGTTTTTAATGCATTGTTCCCTCTATGTGTATTGTCTCTTACCAATCGTCTTAACAGTCTCAAATCAGAAGTTGAAATACGGTTATGGTTATCAATGTTTAATTGAGTTAAGGCGCTTATATAAATTTTAAACTTGTTGATTTGAGGAATTTGATCTGTAAGCTGATTGTTTAAGCCATGGATACCTTCAATGATTATTATATAGTCATTTGACAGTTTCACAGGTTCTCTTGTATATTCCCTTTTTCCCAATTTAAAATTATAAACAGGAACATTAACCCACTCTCCTGCTATTAAATTCAACAGTTGTTCGTTAAACAATTCTAAATCTAGGGCATCAATGGTTTCAAAGTCATAATCACCGTTTTCATCTTTTGGCGTTTTTTCTCTGTCTACAAAATAATCATCTAAGGAAAGTGCATGTGTTTTTTTTCCGTTAACCCTAAGCTGAATTGATAATCTCTGAGCAAATGTTGTTTTTCCTGAGGAGGATGGCCCTGCAATAAGAACTATTTTAATGTTTTTATCATTAGCAATTTCATCTGCTATGTAAGCAATTTTCTTCTCGTGTAGTGCTTCGTTGATGCGTATCATGTCATCAATTGTGTTGTTGACAATTTTCCTGTTTAAGGCACCAACATAACCAACATCCATAATATTACCCCACTCCTCTGCTTCCTTGAATACTTTATAAAGTTTCTTTTGTTCAATATATTCAGGAACTTCGAAATTGCTTTCTCTTGTAGGATAACTTAATATAATTCCGGGATAAAATAATCTTAAATCAAATTTGTTTACAAATTCTGTGTTTGGTGCAAGATAACCATAAAAATTGTCATAGTAACCATCCAGCTCATATACTCTTACTTCATCACCCCACCAATTCTTCAAAAGATCTACCTTGTCTTCCATGCCTTGCTTCATAAAAATTTCTCTGGCTTCATGGATTTTCAAAAACCTGGTGTTTATAGGTCTTTTACTGTCTATTATCTCCTGCATCCTTTGCTTTATCTTATCTAACTGATATTTGTTAACAAGATTCTTGTGTTGCAGCTCTGTGTATAACCCCTTATTTAAAGAATGCTTTATTTCTACATCAATATCATTAAATATATCCTTGCATGCCTTTATGTATATGAGAGTCAATGTCCTAACGTAAATTCTATGACCATCTTTGTTTGTTATATCCAGGAATTCTATGTTGTCATTTTCCTTAAACTCTGCATTGACCAAATCCTGAAGCTTATTGTTTACCTTTATTCCCAGATAATTTTGATAATCACTACTATGTTTTTTAAGTACATCTAAAAGCTTTTCATTTTCATTAATTTCAATTTCTTTATTTTCATTTACAAGATTAATTTTTATCATAATTCCTCCTATAAGAAAAGCTTCCATTAAAGTGTATAAATCAATGATGCTTTTCTTGTAACTCATTTAGGTCAAGTTCTTAATAAAAAATATAGGTATAACTTTCCTATTCGTTATAAAGATATTCTATCACTTATTTCAGACTTAACCTCC
>CAZJKK010000014.1:11170-15203 GCA_964546605.1 uncultured Clostridia bacterium | reverse complement strand
TAATTTCAATTTCTTCATTTTCATTTACAAGATTAATTTTTATCATAATTCCTCCTATAAAGGTATTCTATCACTTATTTCAGACTTAACCTCCATGTTATTTAAATAATCCAAATCATTTTCAAATCCACCAAGTATTAGCTTGTAGGCATGAAGAAGCTGAGTTTTTTCAGAATCTTTTTTGCCGTATTTTTTATCTCCAACGATGGGATGTCCTATGGAAGCCAAATGCGCTCTGATTTGATGTGCTCTTCCTGTTTCAATTTCTATTTCCAGCCATGTATAATTTCCTTCTGTTCTTAAAGGGTGGGCATTTGTTATAACTTCTTTGGAATTTTCTTTTTTATCCTTTATTATTTTTACCATGTTTTTGTTTTCGTTTTTTATAAGATAGTCCTTAAGCTCAAGGTCCTTATTTATTATGCCATGTACTTTGGCCATATATAATTTTTTTATGTTTCTTTCCCTTATGGCTTTGTTTGTCTGCTTCAAGGCATCATAATTTTTTGCTGCAATAACAAGACCGGATGTATTTTTGTCAAGCCTATTGCAAACTGCAGGTTTAAATGTAAAGCTAATATTTTCTTCCTTTGCATCTAAGTACATTTTTATTTCATCAACAAGATTTCTTTCACTTGTTACATCTGGCTGAGTACTTAGTCCCACAGGCTTGTTAACCACAAGAATATTGTCATCTTCATATACGACTTTAAAATGAATGTTTGTTTGTTTTAAGGTTATTTTCTCTCTGAATTTTTCTATGGTTTCATCCGAAAGATAAAGCTGAACCAAATCATCCTTTTTTAATAGCGTTTCAGGTTCTGCCTTTAAGCTGTTAATTTTTATATTTTTCTTTCTAATCATTTTTTGAATAAATGATTGATTAGCTTTGTTTAAATATTTCTTTAAAAATCTGTCCAGTCTTTGACCTTCTTCATTATTAGTTATTTTAATTTCTTTCATGGCTTCTCCGTTAATATAATATACTTTATTATACCAAAATATAGTCCAAAGTATATATTCATTTGTAAAATTTGATAAATTTTACAAGTATTTATTTAATGTGGATGTTGTACTAAATTGCATTTTATGCTAAAATTAAAGGAACTGGATACGAAGGAGTAGCAAATGAAAAGGATAATTAACGCAATAAGAGATTTTTTATATAATATTACAGACTATGGTTTAATCATTGGTGTAATAGCAATAATGGTTGTAATATTAGGTTGGAGATTTGATATTTTATTTAGCAAAGGCATTGAAAAGGAAGTAATTGAAGATCTTCCGGTAATTGTAGGAAAAGATGATCCCATAGTAGAGCCTTCCAACCCAGTAGACCCGGGACAATCAGAAGAAAATGAAGAACCTACTGAACAAGGAGGTAACGGTCTAATAGCAACGGTGGTAATTCCTGATGGATCATTTCCTTCAGCAATCGGCGATATTTTATTAAATTCTAATTTAATAGAAGACAAAAATGAGTTTTTAAACAGATCTGTAGCACTAGGTCTAGATACAAGACTTAGAAGCGGGACATATGAAATTGAAGTAGGCACACCATTAGATAATGTAATAAAAATACTTGCAAACGCACAATAAAAAATTGGGGACATTCCTTCTGACATGCTTTCATAGACTAGCATCAGAGAAGGTGTGTCCCCACACATTAATATTTTGAATTTACATAATAATCAATAACTGATGTCTTTCTTTTATCTGAAAATACTTTTTCTTTTTTCAACACATCCAATAACCACAGACATTTTGAATGAAGTACAGCATATTCATAATCATTAAGCACTATTTCATAAAGCTTGCCTTCTAATGATGTTGATTCCATTTTAATAAAATATGCTTCAACATTTTCATAATGCAAGTATCTTAAAAGACGAAATGTTGTTTTATCTTTTTCATTATAATAATAGTCAGCATCATTTAAATATTTCATGTAAAAACTTATATGCTTACCCTTATCTTTAATATCTTGAGCAACCATTCTGTGATATTTTGCCATCATGTTGTAATATTGATAGTTATACATTCCTTTTTCAAAGCTGTCTATGCGCTGAAAAGGCTTAATGCTTTTCTCAAGCATATATTTGTAGTTAAGCTCTAGGTACTCCTTTTTATTTATGTCACCATTCATATGTTGAATAATCAACATGTCTCTATGTTCAAAAAATTCATCGAATATAGTCTTGTTTGGCTTAAAATAATTCATTTAAATCACTCTTTCTAATTGTCATACTAAACGTACATATTATTGTAACAGAAATGATTTAACTTAGCAAGAGAGTTACCAATAATTCACAATAGCATCCAAGTATGATTTGAAATTAAAAGCCACCGACAAAAATCGGTGGCACGTTGATTAAAGCATTACTGCTTCTTCTACAACTCTATCTCTTAATCCTTCTGGAATATCTTCTACGTTATGATTTACACTCATTATAAAATTAACATTAAACTTTTCTGATAAAAAATCTAGTCTTTGTACTATAGGTTCTAGTGTTTCTTTGCCAGCCATGGCTATCTTGTATAATCCGTCTATATACACTTGTTCTACATCATAATCTGTTGCGATTAAACCGCATACAAAACCTTGGAACTGTTCAGCATTTGACAAACCAAACTCTTTTGTGTTTATATATCTGATTCTGTAATCTAAATCAAATATGTGCCTGTTGTTCGCTTCTAGGAAAACCACCTTTCCTTGTACATTTTCTACTGCCTTGTTTGCCATATCAAGCATTTTTCCTGTCTTGCCTGTGCCGCCGAGTCCGCAAATTAATTGAACCATAATAATCACACTCCTACGTATTTTTTATAAAAGTTAATTACATATATATTGTACCACAAATTGAAAATGTTTACACTACTTATTTTTGGAATTTACATAAAATATAGTTTATTTTTTACATTTTAAATTTGTTGATATTTTCTAGTGTTTTAGAACCTTGAAACCTTTCTTCTTTAAGCATTTTATTCAAAATGTCATCTTTTATTTTCCACCAACTCATTCCCCAATTAACAAACAATGAACCTTCTTTTGGAGCTCTGCCAACAAGTCTTTGAACTGCTATATTTTTGTTTAAGTGTTCTAAGAATATAACTACTCTTTCCACATATTCTTCTTCGCTAATAACAGTTATTTCCTTATTATTATATAATATTCCCATTTTTGTATTTTCCATTATATACAAAGAATGAATTTTTACGAAATCTATATTTAATATCGATAAGATCTTAGCTGTTTCGACAACGTCATCCATATTATCCCCGGGCAAATTCAAAATAACATGTGTGCATATTTCAAAGCCATACTTTTTAATTCTTAAAACTGCATCTATGTATTCAGCCAGCGTGTGACCCCTGTTAATAGAAATAAGAGTGTGGTAATTAACTGTTTGTAGTCCCAATTCTATGGAAATGTTCACACTGTATTTTTTACTTAATTCATATAAAAATTCAAGATATTCATCACTTATGCAGTCAGGTCTTGTGGAAACAGATATTTCCACTATATTTTCCATTATTGCTTGTTGCATATATTCCTTGAATTTTTCAAATTCAACATAAGTGTTTGTATAATTTTGAAAGTATGCTATAAACTTTTTGGCATTATATTTTTTTGAAATGTAGTCCATATTTGTTTTTAATTGCTCTTTGACGCTTAAGGTATTATCAAGCATTTCAAACCCTGTGCCCACTTCTGCACAAAATGTACAGCCTCCAAAGCCTATGGTACCATCTCTGTTAGGACATGTGCATGGTATGTTTACAGGCAGCTTATATACTTTTTCGCCGTATTTTTCTTTTAAAAAATTCGAGTATTCGTTATATAGTTTCATGTTTTTCCTGTCTTATAATGAATTTTTAAATTTTTTTGTCACTCTGAGAGTCAGCGTAGAATCTCATCATTTGAACTATTAGAGATTTCTCACTTTTGTTCGGAATGAAAATTTAATTTATACTATTATTAATAAATTATAGTTAATTTGTTTATTGGCTGTTGATTTTCTATTAGCACCAC
>CAZJKK010000014.1:0-11160 GCA_964546605.1 uncultured Clostridia bacterium | reverse complement strand
AATAAATTATAGTTAATTTTCTAACTTTTATCAATTAATAATTAACTATTATATTTTACCAATAAATTAAGCTTATTTTTTTTATAATTTTGTAAATAATACTATTAATTAAAATTTGGAGGTATAATATGCATATAAAAGAAGGAACAATCCCTACAATACTAGGAACTGTTGTAACTGCAACAGGAATAGCACTGAAACACAATATTCCCGATAGCTACAGAAACGGAATAATAGGATTTGGATTAGCACATATAGCAATTGGCTCTGCCGAGCTTGTAACGCAGAACATGCAAAACAAGGATGTAATGAAAAAGGTTACAAAGGCAGTATCATTTAAGTAAGCAGACAAACCAAATTTATAATTTGGTGCTGAATGCTCATCTTGAAAGTTAATAAGAATCTTGTCATTTATAGCGCAGCGAAAAATCTCCTGACTTTTAGTATGAACTAAAATGAATGTCCTCAAATACAGGAGATTCTACGAGCTGCGCTTTCTGAATAACATTATGCGAATATCACATATAATAAAGCGTACAAACCTGAAATACCTATTAAAAGATATATAATTCTTCCAAATTTGTTGTTCCAGCCTCCAAAGAAGTTTTCAACTATATCAATTTTAGATATTCCGTACAAACCCCAGTTCAAAGCTCCTATTATAATAAGAATTGATGCAATAGCAGTTATTATTCTCATGATTCCTCCTCAATAATATATTATTACATTATATTTGTGAAGAGAAGAAAATATGTACAAAGCTTATATTTTTTAAGACAAGTTCTTAAATATTTCTGAAAGCTCGTAATAAACACCTGAATTGTTGTTGTCATATTTAGAAATCCTTGAAGCTGCCTTTTTAGATTCCTTGGTACCATTTAACATGGCAATACCAAGTCCTGAATTTTCAAGCATTTCAATATCATTATTATCATCACCCATGGTGACAATTTCATTTGCTTTTATGTTTTTAGTGAGAGCATATTTTTTTAATGCGCACCATTTGCAACCCTCCGGATGCAAAAATTCTAACAATGCTCTGTTGCTTACATTTCTGTTTACTATGGTATTATATTTATTTTTTGCATTTTCCTTCATTTCAAAACCGAAATTTAATAACTTATCATGTTCATCAAAATAACACACAGCTAAAATATTTTTAATTTCAGAGTTGAACTTTTTATGCAAAGCTCTTTTGTAATCCTTCTTTATATAGCCTTTATAAATGTTTTCGTAATCCTCCTCTTCATATATTAAATCATAGCCATTGAAGTATTCATCAACATGAACAATAGGTTTTAAATTATATTCCAGTCCCTTTTTATATATTTTTTCAAACTCTGCGTGGTCTAAATAATTGCTTTCAATTAATTCATCATTTACAGACTGTCTTATGATGGCACCATTATTTGCTAATATAACAGGTTCTATGGATTTAATTTTTTCTGTTAACATTTTAGCCATGTAATAATTTCTTCCTGTAGCTATTACAATTTCAATATTGTTGTTATTCAAAAGATTTAATATTTTTATATTTTCTTCGCTTATATTTTTTTCATCATCTAAAAGAGTACCGTCTAAATCTAAGACTACCATTTTATAGTTCATATTATCACCCAATTACATTATACATTTAATATGTGCAGTCTCGCAACACAAATTTTAAGTACGAAGCTTCATATATAAAAAGATACGGCCTAAGCCGTATCTTTGATTTGTAATTTTATCTTTATTATTTTACTAATTCAGCGTTAGAGAAATCCCATTTGTTAGTTAATGTTAATTGAACGCCTTCTACCATAGATGAATCAACTATTGTTGACATTGTGTAGTAGTAAATAGGAGCTACTATATGGTTGTTCAATAAAGCATCTTCAGCTGCTTTTAAAGCTTTGTCTCTATCTTTTCCGCTTGAAAGCATAGAATCATTTATTGCCTTCTCAAATGCTTCTTGTTCAGGATTCAATGTAGTGTCATGAGGAGCTACTACAGGTTGTAAATTGTATCTCCATTGAGGATCATTGTTTCCAGATTTTACTGCAAATAAGTCAAGCATTGTCATTGGGTCACCGTAGTCACCTAACCAACCGCCTCTAGCCATCATGTATTCACCAGCTCTTCTTGTTTCTTGGAATACTGCCCAGTCTTGGTTAAGAAGTTTAACATCTACTCCAAGGTTTTGTTTCCACATACCTTGTAATGCTTCAGCTATCTTTTTGTTGTTTTCATTTGTGTTGTATAAGAATGTAATTTCTGGTAATCCTTTTCCATCTGCATATCCAGCTTCAGCTAATAATGCTTTTGCTTCATCAACTAATGCTTTTGTTGGGTCTATGCCGAATTCAGGTGAAGGAGCTCCTGTTGCAGGATCTAATGGTCTTATTTCAGTACCGTCAGAGTAAATCATACCTGAAGGAATGAATCCTGTTGCAGGGATTTGACCGCCTTTTGTAACTTGCTCAACGAATGATTTTCTGTCAATTGCAAGAGAGAATGCTTTTCTTACATTAACATTTGAAAACACTTCATTATCAACGTTGAAGTTTACATAGTAAGTACCAACTTGTGGATAAATTTTGAAGTTAGGATCTTCTTTTTGAAGTCTTGGAATCTGTTCAATAGTTATACCATCAAGAACTTGGATTTCACCGTTTTCGTATCCGTTAAGAGCAGTTGTTCCTTCATTGATCATAAGACCTTTAACTCCTGCTAATTTAACTCTTTGTGCATCCCAGTAATTGTCATTTTTAACCATTGTTAAATGATCACCAGTTTTGTACTCTGTCATTTTGAAAGGTCCGTTAGAAACACAAGTTTCTGGATTCTTTTCCCAACCTTCTCCTTTTGCTACCATATCTTCTCTTACAGGCATGTAAGTATAGAATGATGTTAAGCTTAAGAAATAAGCTACAGGGAATTTCAAATTAACTTCTAAAGTTGTGTCATCAAGTGCTTTAACTCCAACATCGTCTCTTGAACCAGTACCGTTAAAGAATTCTTCTCCTCCAACTATGTAAGAAGTCACAAGGAAAGAATATTCTGATGCTGTAGCAGGGTCACATGCTCTTTTCCATGCATATTCGAAATCTTTAGCTGTTAAAGGCTGTCCGTCAGACCATTTCATACCTTCTCTTAATTTGAAAGTATAAGTCTTTCCATCGTTTGTAATTTCCCAGCTTTCTGCTGCTGCAGCTTCAATACCTTCTTTTGTTTCTCTTGTTAATCCTTCAAATAAGTTTTGAATGATGTGTCCGCCGTCAGCTGCTGAGTTAAGTGTTGGATCCCAAGTTTGTGGGTCAACAGCTATGTTCCAAACCAATAAATCATCCCCACCTGTTGCAGGTGTTTCTGTTGCCGGTGTTTCTGTTGCTGGTGTTTCTGGAGCTGGTGCTGGTGCAGGTTCTTGTTTAGCACAGCCAACTATAGAAAATACCATAGCAAGTACAACAACTAATGCTAGTACTCTCTTTAACATAAAATCCCTCCAAATATCTATGTATTTTATGCAGCCAATTTTTGACTGCATTTATATTATCTCCTTTTTTTTGCAATATGTCAAGAGTTAAGCGTTTAACATATTGCAATCAAAGGGAAAATATCGTTGTTATTTATCCATCAAATGACATGCAACAAAATGGTCTTTTGACATTTCCTTGCGAACAGGAACTACTTCTCTACACACATCCATTGCATATCTGCATCTTGTTCTGAATTTGCATCCTGATGGAGGATTAACAGGGCTTGGAACATCTCCCTCAAGAACAATACGTTGTGAGCTTTCCGCAATATCAGGATCTGGTATTGGAATTGAAGATAAAAGTGCCTGTGTATATGGGTGTAACGGATTAGAATACAATTCTTTGCTGCTTGCAACCTCAACTAAACTTCCAAGGTACATAACTCCAACTCTGTCTGAAATATGCTTAACCATAGACAAGTCATGTGCTATAAATAAATATGTTAAACCTCTATCATTTTGTAAATCTTCAAGCATGTTTACAACCTGTGCCTGAATAGAAACGTCAAGAGCTGAAATAGGTTCATCACATATGATAAATTCAGGGTCAACAGCCAGAGATCTGGCAATACCTATACGCTGTCTTTGTCCGCCTGAGAACTCATGAGGATATCGAGCAGCATGGTCTTTGTTTAATCCAACTGTATCCAATAATTCATAGATTTTTTCCTGTCTTTCCTTGCCGGAAGCTAAATTATGAATATCCATTGGCTCACCTATAATATCAGAAACTGTCATTCTTGCATTAAGTGAAGCATATGGGTCTTGGAATATCATTTGCATTTTCTTTCTGTAAGGCATCATTTGCTCTCTTGACAGCTTTGAAATATCATTGCCATAATATAATATTTCTCCTCCTGTCGGCTCATATAATCTTAATATGGTACGACCAGTAGTAGATTTACCGCAGCCTGATTCACCAACCAAGCCCAATGTTTCTCCTTTTCTTATGAAAAACGAAACATCATCAACTGCCTTAGTCGTTTCAAGCTGTTTTTTTATTAAGCCTTTATTTTTAATAAAATACTTTTTTAAGTTTTTAACTTCAATTAATATTTCATTCTTATTTTCCAATTCTAACTCCTCCCTTCAATTGTTCATAATATTCATTTTTAGGAGCTTCAGGGTGAAGTAACCAACACATTGATTTGTGTTGTCCGTTATTTCCAGCATCAAATAAAGGTGGTTGTTCCTGATTACATACACGCATAGCAAATTCACATCTTGCGTAGAATGGACATCCTGTAGGAGGATGCAATAAATCAGGAGGTGTTCCCGGTATAGGAATCAACCTTTGTTTTTCGTCAGCATTAGCCTTTGGTATGGATTTTAACAATCCCATAGTATATGGATGTCTTGGCTCATAATAAATATCTCTTATGGAACCCTTCTCCATTATAAGACCACCGTACATAACAACAACCCTTGAACATACGTCTGCTACAACACCTAAATCATGTGTTATAAGCATAGTTGATGTATTTAACTTAGCATTTAAGTTTTTCATCAGTTCAAGTATTTGTGCTTGAATAGTAACATCAAGAGCTGTAGTAGGTTCATCAGCTATTAACAATTCAGGTTCGCAAGACAATGCTATGGCAATCATGGCTCTTTGTCTCATACCGCCTGAAAATTCATGAGGAAAGTTCTTAATTCTTTTCTCAGGGTCAGGAATATTAACCAGCTTTAGCATTTCTAAAGCTTTTTCATGTGCATCTTTTCTAGATAATTTTTGGTGCTTCATTATTGCTTCTGCAATTTGATCTCCTATTGTATAAACAGGATTAAGTGATGTCATAGGGTCTTGGAATATCATTGCTATTTCATTTCCTCTTATGCCCATCATGTCTTTGTTTGATTTTTTTACTATATCCTTGCCATTAAACATTATTTCTCCACCGACAATTTTCCCAGGATATAATAACAATCTCATTATAGATAAGGAAGTAACACTTTTACCACTTCCGGATTCTCCAACAATACCTAAGGATTCTCCTTTTTCTACGTCAAAGCTGATACCTCTTATGGCTTTGACTTCGCCTAAGTGAGTGAAGAAGGATGTTCTTAAGTTTTTAACTTCTAATAATTTTTCTGACATTCTTTACACCTCACTTTACTTTCTTTGTTTAGGGTCAAGAGCATCTCTTAAACCGTCACTGAATAAATTAAATGCCAATATTGTAATTGATATTGCAAAAGCAGGTAAGAACAACTGATAAGGGTATGTCATGTATGTTAACAATGCATCATTGCAAAGCGAACCCCATGATGCCTGTGGAGCTGAAACTCCCAAACCAACGAAACTTAAGAATGCTTCTGTAAATATGGCACTTGGTATTTGCATAGTTGCTGAAACCATTATAGGTCCCATCATGTTTGGAATTAAATGTCTCAACATTATTCTGCTTGTTTTAGCTCCCAATGATTGAGCTGCCAAAACAAACTCCTGTTCTTTAAGTCCTAAAACCTGACCTCTTACAAGTCTTGCCATACCTAACCAATAAGTTATACTTAGAGCAATAATAATTGGCATCATACCGCTTCCTAGTACAACCATGAGAAGTATAACATATAACAATGTAGGTATCGCACTGATTACGTCAACTATACGCATCATTACAAGGTCAGTCTTGCCACCTAAATATCCTGAAATACCCCCATATAAAACCCCTATGATAAAGTTAACAAATGCAGCAACAAAACCAACTATAAATGATATACGTCCGCCGTGGAGCACACGTATAAACATATCTCTTCCAAGGTTGTCTGTTCCAAGTATATATGTCTTGTTGTGAACTCTGTCAACAGGTTTAAGCTCTGTTCCGCCTTGAGTAATTTCTACTTTTTTTGCATTGTCCAAATTAAATTTAGCTTCTGATAAATCTATGGTCGGGTCTTTTTTAGCTTTCTTTTCTAATGCGTTATATTCTACCTTTGCTTTAAAATATGGGCTATAATCAACTATAACCTCTTTGCCGTCAAAATCATAAATGTATCTTTTGTTTTCTGTATCATCTTTTACCAACGGATGCTTTTTCAAAAGCTCGCCATCTTTAGTAATGTCCAAAAGATAATATTCACCATTCATATAGAAATAATTACCGTCTATTTCATATATATCAAGCATTATACCGATGTTTGCAAAGTCCAATATTTGGTCTTCAAATGATATAGGATAGAACATAGGTACAAAGACGCACGCCAATATCATTACTACAACAACAACAAGAGATATCATTGCTACTTTATTTTGTTTTAATCTTCTTACTGCATCCTGCCAAAATGTAAGACTTTGTCTGGATACCTTCTCTGCATCCTTTTCTGACTTAGCCAATGGTGTCCACATGTCAGGAGTTAATTTAAAATTATTTTCCATTTTTTCCTCCTAATCATATTTAATACGCGGATCTATAAATACGTAAAGTATATCCACTAATAAAGTTGCAATAACTATAAAAATTCCAAAGAATACCGTAACACCCATGATTAAAGTATAGTCTCTGTTAGTTATACTAGTTGTAAACAAAGATCCTATGCCGGCAATACCGAATACTTTTTCAACAACGAATGAACCAGTAATAAGACCTGCAATCATTGGTCCTAAATATGTTACAACAGGAATTAATGCATTTCTCAAAGCATGCTTTATAATAACCACACCTTCAGATAATCCTTTAGCTCTTGCTGTTCTAATATAATCCTGCTGCAAAACATCAAGTACAGATGTTCTTGTTAACCTTGTTACATAAGCCAGTGAGAACATACCTATACAAAGCACAGGTCCAATGAAATGTTTCCAAGTGGCTGCACCGAATGAAGGTACCCAGCCTAATTTTCTGTTAAATATATATAAAAACATAGTCGCAAACACGAAACTTGGAATAGTTGCCCCCAATGTAGATATAATCATTAAAATCCTATCGGGAATTTTATTTTGTTTAAGAGCTGATATTATACCAAATGAAATACCCACGACTATTATAAACAATGATGACCAAGCACCTATTTTTAATGAATACGGGAACCCATCAGCTATAATCTGATTTGTTGTCAAGCCTATCTTTTTAAAAGATACACCGAAATCACCTTTCATATAGTTTTTTAAATATGTTACATATTGTTCAGTTAAGGGTTTATCTAATCCATATTTAGCCTTTACTGCTGCTTCAACCTCCGGCTGCAAAGCCTTTCCTCCAGACATTGGGTCACCTGGAATGCTGTTCATTAATATGAAGGTTAAAGTCAATATAAACCATATAGTAATTATTGCTGAAATAATTCTTTTTACTATATATTTTAACACTTCTTTTTCTCCTCTCTTTTACTAAATTCGTTTTTTATTATAGCACAGACATTCATTAATTTCAATATATTTTATTTATATACTCTGAATGTTTATTTATTCCATGAAACCGTTTGTCCTACTGCTGCAAACGAATTCAATTTGCTGGCAATTTTGCCCTGTGCACTTTGAGGTTTGTATATTTTTATGAAACAATATACACATTTCTTTAAAATTATCTATTAAAACAAGCATTTTTTTACATTCAAATCCATATTTTTGTAGATGAATAGAAAACAATGCTTGTTTTCAATATATTAATTATTTATATAATTTGTTTTAAAATGTTGCACAGAAGTTCATAGGAACTTTCAACAGATTTTATACTAACATGCTCATTAGGTGAATGTGCATCAAAAGCATCAGGCCCAAGGGAAATGGCATCCAACCCACTAATTTTACTCATAAGTAATCCGCACTCAAGACCTGCATGTATTGCCCCTACCACCGGAGCTTTGCCATACATATCCTTGTAAACACTAACACATATATCTCTGATTTTAGATTCTTTTGCATATTCCCATCCTGGATAATATCCGCCTATGTTGCATTCTATATCAAGATTCTTCGAAATTTGTTCCATTATAAAAGCTATATTGTGTGTAAGTAATGTCTCAACTGAGCTTCTTGCTTGGTTTTGCAGCACAATATAATTATCGTCCTGAGTAATAACTCCTAGGTTATTTGAGCTAATTACCAGTTCAATAGCGGTACTTCTTGTCAATGTTCCGCTTGGTATTAAATTTATTGCAGAGATTAATTTATACAAAACACCTCTTTGCAGTAACTTCTTTTCTTCTTTTAAATCCTCAATCAATACCTGGATGTTTGAATCCGTAAAGGAGTATTCATTTTTTAATATAGTATTCCATTGTGCAATCTTTTTATTAATGAAATCTGAATTGCCAAAGGCTATGATTGCTTGAGCTTCCCTAGGTATGGCATTTCCCTTAGAACCGCCATTTATACCTACCAAATCTATATGTTCATACAAATCATACAATATTCTTCCTAATATTTTATTGGCATTTCCTCGTTCCTTATGAATATCAGCTCCTGAATGACCGCCATGCAAGCCTTTTACGCTAAGCTTGTATGCAGGTTTTTTCACATCCTGATATTTTACAGGAATCTTAAATTCAATGGAGCTTCCCCCTGCACATCCACAAGTGAAAACTCCTTCTTCTTCACTGTCTAAATTCAAAAGATATTTTGATTTAAATAAGTTTCCGTCAACCTTTTCAGCTCCAGTCATTCCCTTTTCTTCATCAACAGTTATAAGCACTTCTAATGCCGGGTGAGACAAATCATCGGAATCTAGTATTGATAAAGCATAAGCAACAGCAATGCCATTATCTGCTCCTAATGTTGTTTGTGTAGCATATATATGTCCATCCACAACTCTAAGCTTTAAAGGATCATTTTCAAAATCATGTTCCACACCTTCATTTTTTTCACATACCATGTCCATGTGACCTTGCAGCATAACAACAGGTGCATTTTCATAGCCTTCTGTTGCAGGCTTTTTGATTATTATGTTTAAATAATCATCCTGTATAACATCCCAGTTTTTTGTTTTAGCTAAATTGAACAAATAATCTGAAATTCCCTTTTCGTTTCCTGAACCTCTGGGTATTTTAGATATTTCTTCAAAATAATAAAATACTTTTTCAGGCTTTAACCCCTCTAATACTCTTGACATAAAGGCCTCCTATTTTAAACAATTAATAATTGTAAGCATTTAAACTATTCCACTTTTCCTAATCTGTTAAATGGGAAAAATCTAAACATAACCTCTCCTATTATCTTGCTTTCATTTATGTAAGGATTATCCCAATAACGCGCATCATATGATATGGGTCTATTATCTCCAAAAAATAAATATGATTTGTCGGGAACATTAAAAGTTTTAGCCTCGCTCTCTGCCTTTGTAACATAAGGCTCCTCCAAAAGCTCCCCATTTACATAGACACTGCCGTCTGCTTTAACTTCCACTGTATCTCCCGGCAAGCCTATAAGTCTTTTTACAAGTCTTTTTTCATCCAATTCATCTGATTTAAACACTAAAATGTCTCCACGCTGAGCGTCCTTCACCTTAAACAGTTCATTAACATATAACCTGTCTCCGGGCATAATAGTATCCTCCATAGAACCTGTGGGTACTGTTACCAAAATAAATATAAATTTATTTAAAAATAAAACTATTACAAGTGCGATTGCTATAGGAACAACCCACTCTTTTATTAAATATTTCATATAAAATACATCCTTTAGTTAATCAAGCAAATCGCTATATATTCTAAAGAAATTTCCTCCTATTATTTGCTTTACATCTTCTTCAGAAAGACCTCTTTTTAAAAGTTCTTCAGTTAAAAGTACTGCTTCTGCATGGGACGCAAGACTATCTGATTTATGTGGATTGTATGTAAATTTCAATTCACTTTCATAATAGCTGTCACATAAGTCAAATCCATAACCAACATGGGATGCTCCAACAAGTTTAACCATGTACTCTATGTGATCAGCTAGCTTTTTAATAGGGTCTTCACCTTCTTTAACACCTGCAATTGATTTATAGGCATTAATTCCAATAACACCGTTTCTTTTTGCTATTGCTTTTATTTGCTCATCTGTTAAATTGCGCATTCTTCCATGAATATTTCTTACATTAGAATGGGATGCAATGAATGGCTTATTTGTAAAATTTATAATATCCCAAAAGCCCTCGTCATTTAAGTGGCTAACATCTATAAGCATATTCATCTCTTCCATTTGTCGTACAGCCTTTACGCCAAATTTTGTTAGTCCACCTCTTTGGCCTTCTTCAACAGGACTAAAGCTGCAACCATCAGCTACATAGTTTCTTCTGCTCCAAACTAGTCCACCTGCACGAACTCCAAGCTCATAAAAAATTCTTAGTAATCTTATATCATTTCCTATGGGATCTAATCCTTCAAAGGATAGTATTATTCCTATTTTATTTTCATTAATAACTTCTTCAAGGTCTTTTTTTGTTTTTATAAGCTTTACTTCTCCATCACATGTTTCTATATCTTCCATGAGGGCACTAATTTGCCCTAATGCAATCTTAAGCCCCATTTCAGGCAAAAATATATCATCTATATATAAAGATGATACAATGATGTTGAAGCCGCCTTTTTTAAAGTTTTCTAAATATTTATTCTTTATAACCTCTTTTTCTCCTGCTAAATATCTGTTATATACTTCACCTGCTAAATCCAGATGAGCATCCGCCACAATTCTATTACTTGATAATAAGACATCAACTTCCTTAGAATTA
>CAZJKK010000013.1:0-23810 GCA_964546605.1 uncultured Clostridia bacterium | reverse complement strand
CCTGTTGCAGGCTATATGATTGCTAAAAGAGGTGTTGAATTAAGCGCTGTTTATTATCACACATATCCATTTACATCTGAAAGAGCTAATGAGAAGGTACAACAATTAAAAGAAATCTTAGAAGAATATTGCGGCAAAATAAAATTATACAGCATTAATATTTTAGATATTCACAAGGCTATTAAAAGCTTTTGCAGGGAAGATGAAACAACTATAATAGCAAGAAGATTTATGATGAGAATTGCCGAAAAAATTGCCTTAGAAAATGATATGGAAATGCTTGTTACCGGTGAGAGTTTAGGTCAAGTCGCAAGTCAGACCATGAAAAGCATGACAGTTATAGAAAATGCTATAGAAATACCAATTTTAAAGCCTTTGGTTGGAATGGACAAAACTGAAATTATGGATAGAGCAAAGAAAATAGGGACATATAATACATCCATACTTCCTTATGATGATTGTTGCTCTGTATTTGCACCTTCAAGCCCATTAATTAATCCTAAGCTTAAAAATATTATAAGGTCTGAAGGCAATTTATTTGTAGAAGAATTGGTGGAAAAAGCATATTCTACAATAGAAATTTTATAACTACTATTCACAAAAAAAATCATCTTACATATATTAAATTATAATATGAGTGAGGTGATTATATGTCAGATGAAGTAAGAGCAACTAATTTTGGATGCTGCGACCGCGTTGGTGGAGATAATGATTGGATTGAATGGTTAATCATTATAGGTATTGTTTTCTGGTTCTTATGTGGAAATAATTGGTTCGGCGGCAGAGGCGGATGCTGCAGATAAATTGTACTTAACTAAAAGGTCAAATACTTAGGTGTTTGACCTTTTGCTATGTATAATAATTTCAAAAAATTTTAAAATATAAATTTCTTAAAAAGCTTACTTGATTTTATTTTGTTCTTTATGTATACTAAGACTCATAATTTACTTTTTGGAGGAGTGATAAAAAATGAATAAAGTAGCATTATTTTGTGAAATACCCAAGCAAGCGATGAATTTATTTTCTAAAGATAAATATGAAATTATAAACGAAGAAACAACGAATGCAGACGGTATAGTTATGCGTAGCTTAGACATACACAACATGGAGTTTTCAAAACAGCTTAAGGCTATCGCCAGGTCTGGAGCAGGAACTAACAACATTCCCATAGAAAGATGCGCTGAAGAAGGAATTGTAGTATTTAATTCTCCGGGTGCTAATGCTAATGCAGTTTGTGAGCTTACATTTTTAGGACTACTTATATCATCAAGAAAGGTAATTAACTCTATTGATTGGACAAAAAATTTATCTTGTGATGTTGTAGATGAAGTTGAAAGAGGTAAATCACAATTTGTTGGTCCTGAACTAAAGGGAAAGACTCTTGGTGTTATTGGGCTTGGAAATGTTGGTCATTTGGTTGCAAATTTAGGCATTAAGCTTGGCATGGAAGTAATAGGATATGACCCTTACATATCAGTAAAAAATGCATTAGGTCTCTCATGGGACGTTCAATATACAAGCGATGTTAATGATATTTATACAAAAAGTGATTATATAACAATTCATACTCCATATAATGAAGAAACTAAAAATTATATAAACAAAGATAATATGAAGTTAATGAAGGATGGAGTAAGAATTTTAAACTTTGCAAGACATGGCGTTATAAACGAAGATGATTTGTTACAAGCATTAAACAGCGGTAAAGTTAGTTACCATGTATCAGACCTTCCTAATGAAAAGCTTTTGCAAGCTAAAAATGTAGTGTGCATTCCTCATTTAGGAGGCTCAACTGTGGAAGCTGAAGAAAACTGTGCAGAAATGGCTGTAACCCAGCTAACTGAGTATCTTGAAAAAGGTAACATTACTAATTCTGTAAATTTCCCTGATTGTACTATGGAAAGATATCCTGGAACGGATAGATTAGTTGTTTTAAATAAAAACATTCCTAACATGATAGGTAAAATGACTACAGCACTAGCCAGCAGAAATATTAACATTATAGGGATGGTTAATAAAAGCAAGGGAGATTATGCTTGCAATATTATTGATATTGTGGGAGAATTATCTATGGAAGAAATACAAAAGCTGGAAGAGCAATATGGAATACTGCGAGTAATATTAATTAAACAAAATTATTTATAAGGATAGGTCATGAAAAAGGTTAACATATATTCGGATGGTGCATGCAGCGGAAATCCAGGTCCTGGTGGATACGGAGTAATACTTGAGTACAATGGCAAGGAAATGGAAATAAGCGGCGGCGATAAAAATACCACTAATAATAAAATGGAGCTCATGGGTGTTATAATAGGGCTTGAAGCATTAAAAGAACCATGTAATGTTACAATAACTACCGACTCTAAATATGTTACAGACGCCTTTAATAAGGGATGGATAAACTCCTGGCAAAAGAAAAACTGGAAAAAATCAGATGGGAAACCGGTTTTAAACAGAGAGTTGTGGGAAAGACTTTTAACTGCAGCTAAAAATCATAAAATTACATTTGTTCATGTTCTTGGCCACAACGGTCACGAATACAACGAGCGCTGTGATAAACTTGCTGTTATTGAAAGAGATAAGAATTCTTAGGAGTAAAAGAGTTAAATCATGAAACATTCATCACCTCATGAATATTATAAATTAACAAATTTTATAATGAGGTGATTATATAATGATAAATAGACAAGAGCAGGTTCAATGTCCTAATAGGTATACCATGCCATATGTAGTGCAGCCTGGAGATACATTGAACTCTATTGCTACTAGATTTGGAACAAATTTAGTTGGATTGTTGGAATTGAATCCGACATTAAGGCTTAGAACCTTGACTGTGGGAATGTCTTTATGTGTTCCTAGAGTTCCCGAAAGACCTCCTTGCGTAAATGGAGCGTATTATATAATAAGGGAAGGAGAAAGTTTTTATAGTTTAGCACTTAGATACCATCTTCCTTTAAATCTGCTTTTAGAAGCAAATCCTGAAGCTAATCCATATGACTTAAAGGTTGGTCAAGAGATATGTATACCTAACGTACCTGAAGGCTGTCCTTTTGGAACATTAGTTACAATTGAACAAGGAACTAGACTGAGCGACATTTTAATTGGATATAATTTAAGTTTGTTTGAGCTTAGAGAAACTAATCCGGAATTTAATCCTAATGTTATTGTACCGGGAGAATCACTTTGCATACCACAGGAAAACTATCTGCCATGTGGTTCAAATTCAACTGAATATGTTATAAAAGTAGGGGACAGTCTGGCAACAATTGCGGCAGCCAATAACCTCACGCCTTCTCAGCTGTTAATAGCTAATCCAAACTTAAGACCGTCCAATTTCTTAATTGTGGGAACAAGAGTTTGCATACCAAGAGCTGCATCAAATAATACAAACAATACTAATAATCAATAAAGAGGAGAAATTATGCACAAAGGAATAAAGGTGGGAATTGCTTTAGAAGGGGGAGGAGCCAAGGGGGCATATCAAACTGGAGTTCTAAGGGCTTTAAAAGAGCTTAACATTAAATATGACTTTGTAGCGGGTACTTCAATTGGTGCACTAAACGCGACTTCGTTTATTTTGGGGGATTATGAGAATAGCATAAATTTATGGAATAAAACAAATTTTTCATTAAACAACTCAAATGCAGGCACCACTGGTTCTTCAGATATTTTTGAAATGTTTTATAAAGACATTGATGAATTTGAAAAAATGTATTTAAACAGTGACGGAATTGATTCAGAGCCATTTATTGAACTTTTCAAAAGCATAGTAAATGAAGAAGCTATTAGATCATCAAATATTGAGTTTGGTTTAACAACTTATTGTCTTAGCGACAGAAAACCTTTAAAGTTATATTTAGAAGATATTCCTGAGGGTCACCTTCATGAATTCATATTTGCCTCTTGTAACCTTCCTGTATTCAAGCCAAGGAAGATTTTAGGGAAATATTATTTGGATGGTTGTCTAGTCAGCAGATTACCTGTTGATTTGGCTTTAGAAAGAAATTGCAATATTGTAATTGCAGTACGTCTTAGACCTGAAAAATTTGACTATACCGAATACGAACATATAAAAATAATTGACATAGCTCCAAATGAAATATTAGGTAATACATTAGAAGCAAGACCTGAAAAAATTGCATGGATGATAAATAAAGGCTATAAAGATTCATTAAACATATTAAAAAAATCAGTACCCATTTAATTGGATACTGATTTTTTAATACTTTGATAGTTAATCTAATACAAGTGAAGGAGGTGAGTAAACTCTTCCTGCAAATTCAGTGTTTAACATATACAGTCCCTTAGAATCTCCACCGTATAAGTTATATTTCAATATTAATTCTTCAGCATTTTTTTCTTCTTCACCTTGTTCCATAATGAACCAGTCTAAGAACTGAGTTGATCTGTAATCTTTATTTTTTAAAGCTTCCTCATATATTGTATTTATGGAAGCAGTAACATATTGCTCATGCTTCAGTGATTCTTCTAATGGAACATTAAAAGCGGTAAACTCAATGTTAGGAGCACTAATAGCTTCTAATGTTACTTTATCTCCATTATTTTGAAGATATTGAATAAAAAGCATTGCGTGGTCCATTTCTTCTTGAGCTTGAATTTTAAACCAGTTTCCAAATCCATTTAAGCCATTTTCGTTATAATAATTTGACATATCTAAGTACAAATATGCGGAATACATTTCCTTATTTATTTGCTCGTTTATTAATTTTGATATACTATCCTTTAACATATAATCTCCCTTTCATTAATAATTTAATTTATATATACCCAGATTTATAGAAATAAAACATAATTAAATTCACTTATTTGTATTTATTTCATAAACTATATGGAGGTGATTGTATGAAATATGACAGTGTATCTGTAACAGGTATGTATCAAGGAAAATTAATGTTATTTATAATGGAGCTTACAGAAGAAGAGTATATTTGTAAAAAAGCTTTAAGTTTAGGCAAGCAAGACAAGTTGGCCATACATAGCATTGAAAATTTTAATAACTCTGTTTATATGGCTGATTCATTAAACAATAAAATATATAAATATGATTATATTTCAAATGATTTAAAGGAAGAAACCGTAGCAAGAGACCCTAGACACATGTGCATTGACGGGGAAAATATGTATGTGGCTAATTTTGAGTCTGATAACATATCTGTAATAGACCTGCAAAGCTTTACTCTTTATGAATCCATACCTGCAGGCATTAAGCCTCATGATATTTTATACGATAACAAAAACAAAAGGCTTTATACATGCTGCTATGAGGAAAATGAAATAATTGAATATCAAAAAAATGAAATGACAAGACGTTTTACTGCTGATGGCAAACCAATGCATATGTATTTGCACAATGATACCATTATTTTGATGACATATTTTATAAATGGAAATGTGCACACGAAAATAAATTTTATAAATATAAAATCAGGTGAAATTGAAAAGGTAATTTTGCTTGATGGTCTTGCATCTGATTTTGAAATAGATTACATAAGAAATATGCTATATGTAATTAACATTGTTGATAAAAATTTATATATCCTAGATATATCAAAAAAAGAAATAGTGAAATTAATTTATATTGGTGGATATCCAGAATGTCTTACCTTAGGGAATGAATATTTGTATGTTACAAATTCTAAAAAGAATCAAATTTCTAAGGTTGATTGCGACTATCTAATTGTTTCCGGTTTTATTGAACTTGGATTTACCCCATATTGCATTAAGGTTATAAAATCTTAAGAGGTAAGTGTTTTAATAATTTCAGAAAATATTTCTTCCGGATTAGAATCCCATTTTTTGCATATGAGCTTAGCTGTGTCCTCATCGGGAACATTAATGCCCAAACTGAAAATGCTGGATTCATTTTCCATGACCTGAAGTGATACAATATATTCATCATCTGTTCTTTTATAATAATGACCTAATATTTCTCGGTTTTTTTTTATTATCTTTTTTAAGCTAGAAAAATTATTTTCAACCTGCTTTATGAAATAATCAGGTAATTTTTCTCCAAACATATCTAAGGCATCAATGCCTGTTTGGGCAATTGAGTAATATTCCTCGCTATTTTTTAAATTTTGCACAACAAAACCAGCTTCTTTCAAATCGCTTAAAAGCTGCTGCAATGAAAAATAATCAAGTATATCATTATCTAAAATAAAATTCGTGATTTCTAAATTTGATAAAGGTTCATTAACTAAATTTAAAATATATAAAAGCTTTAACTTGTCCTGTGCTATTCTATTTCCGCTCAAAATAACCTCCGTAATGGTTACAAGGATATATATATTATATCAAAATAAAAACTAATAACAACAAAATTATGAAAATTCTTCATATGGACATATTATTATTATTAATGTAAAATAAAGTTAAGAAAAGTTTAAGAGGTAAGGGAGTAATGAAGAAAAATTTATTAGTTATTGTTATGTTATTAGTTTTAATGCTTACTGTAGGATGTTCATCTCAAACAGCAGAGATAAAAGAAAATTCGGAAGCACAAGAAAATCCAATAGAAGAACCTGTCACAGAAGAACCTGTCACAGAAGAAGATGAAGAGAATGTGCAAGAAATACCTGTGATTGTTAATCCTATTGAGCAAATTGACTTATCACTAAAGCCCAATGAATTGGGAGAAATTATGATAATTATGTATCACGGTATAGGCAATAAGGAATTAACATGGCAGAGAACTCCGGAAAACTTCCGTAAAGATATTCAATACATGTATGATAATAAATACCAAATGATTAGCTTAAATGATTATGCCAGGGGAGAGATAAATACAAAGGAAGGTTATACCCCTATTATTTTAACATTCGATGATGGAAGGCAAAACAATTTTAATTATATTGAAAAAGACGGGAAGCTATTAATTGATCCGGATTGTGCAGTTGGAATAATGGAAGAATTTAAAGAAAAATATCCTGATTTTCATGTTACAGCAAGCTTTTTCTTAGGAACAAATCCATTTGGCCAACAAGAATATGCTGAGAAGAAATTAAACTGGTTGGTGGAAAATGGTTACAGTATAGGGAATCACACATACAGCCACAATAAATTAGAAACATTAGATAGCGAAGAAATAACAGCTGAAATAGGTTCAGTAAATAATATAATACAGACATATTTACCCCTGTATCCAGTTGAAACATTGGCTCTTCCTCACGGGAGCAATCCTAAGGATGAATTTAAGTTTAGCATGCTAGAAGGGGAGTATGAAGGAAACAAATACAAAAATATAGCTGTATTGGATGTGGGTTGGAGACCGGCGTATTCTCCATTTGATACTTTGACTGATTTCACAAGTCTTTACAGAGTTACAGGCAGTGAAACAGATGTGGATAATTGCGGTATTTATGATTATTTTAAATCTTATGAAAATAATTCAAGAGAAAGATTCATTTCGGATGGTAATCCAAATGTAGTAACAATCCCCAAAAGACATGAAAGCTACCTTAACATGAATATGGTGGGGGATAAATTAGTTAATATATATGAATGATTAGGGCCATAAAGGCTCTTTTTTTATAAAAATATGGATTAATTTTAATGTTTATATTATAATTTAAATTAATACATAAATACTTTAAATAAAAACAGGAGATATTATGGAACAAGATAAAAATGCATTAATAATGGATAAGATGACAAAGGTATGCTTGTGCAAAGGTATTTCAAGAGCAACTATTAAAAAAGCAATTGCAAACGGTGCAACAACACTTCAAGAAGTTCAAAAGGCCACAGGTGCAGGAAGCGGTCCCTGCGGAGGAAGAAGATGCACCGAAAAAATTATTCAACTTTTGGAAGATTAGCCTCTACTCGATTTTTGGAGCTTAAGGATTCAAAGATCAGTCTATGCCCAAGGTTGTTTGGATTCTGATCAAGTTCGCCATTTTTTAAGTTAAAACCTATGGGTGAATCTGCACTTTTTTGAAATATATCATATACATGTAATGAACAGGTGAACAGGTGAACAAATGAACAAAAACATCAGAAAAATAACAATAACAGGAATTATTTTTATTGCTTGCATTTCAATGTATCTTATTGAATCTCATATTAAACCTGTTTATTTTCTTAAATCAATATATAAATTAGTCATATTTGCAGGTCTTCCATTAATATATTGTGCCTTTGACAATGAAATAAGATTTAAAGAATATTTTACAATGAAAAATAAAAAGCAAATAAGGTATGCTTTATCATTAGGTTTTGGAGTTTATCTATTTATACAAGCAGGATATTTTGTTTTAAAGGGATTTATAGATTTAAATAATATAGCTATGGTTCTAGAAAATAATCTTAGTATTAATAAAGATAATTTTATTTTTATTTCACTTTACATATCTTTTTTTAATTCATTGCTTGAAGAATTGTTTTTCAGAGGATTTAGTTTTATAACTCTTAAAAAATACTCATCAAAAAAATATTCTTATATAATAAGTGCATTTACATTTTCTATTTACCATTTATCCATTTTGGCAAACTGGTTTAATGCAATTATTTATCTTTTATTTATTGTAGGGTTGTTTGCAACAGGCTTATTTTTCAACCTGTTGAATGACAAGTATGACAATATATACAACTCATGGATTGTACATATGTCTGCAAATATCTCCATAAACATTATTGGATTTGCAATGTTCGGAATTATATAGGCAATAAACAATAGCCTTTAATATATTTAAAAAATATTTAAAATTTCATTAGTTAGTAGTAGACAACCCACCAACTCCGGCACCTATAATAATTGCTTTTTTTCTCATAGAAAATTACACCTCAACATTACTGTTTATCACCAAATATTAGATATAGTATTTCATTTTTTGAATAATTTATATTCATTAAATTTTGTATTTGTCAATATTATATTAATATCCGCTCACATTAGGTTTTTGTCGTCAGCCTAAAAGACGCCTTTTTATAAATTGTTTAAATTAATGACATTGAGATGTATAACTTTTTTTTATAATTGCATGAAAATGTATAAAAATTATGACATTGACTTGAATTCTTGCTACATGATATTCTAAATGCGATATAAATAACAAACTTGGGAGAGATATATGAACAGTAAGAATTTTAAGTTAGTTTTTTCAGCATTAGCAATTGCAATTAATATTGTATTAGGAACTGTTGTCGGATTTTTAAATATTCCATTGTTATTTCTAGACACAGTTGGTACTATCTTTTCAGCTGCATTATTTGGACCATTTTATGGGGCAGCAGTTGGAGGTTTAACTAATGTTATTCAGGGAATTTTAACAAATCCTAAAAATATTCCTTTTGCATTAGTTAATATTGCTGTTGGTATTATTGTAGGTCTTATAGCTAGAAAGTGGAAATTTAATATAATGACAGCAGTTGTAACTGGTTTAATACTATCTGTAGTTGCTCCACTTATAGGTACGCCAATAGCTACATACGTTTATGGAGGAATAACAGGAGATATTAACGATGTGTTTTTTACATGGTTAGTTAATTCCGGACAGAAAATATTCACTGCTGCTTTTATACCAAGAATTACAAGCAATTTTGTTGATAAAATCGCAAGCTGTGTAATAGTATCATTGTTAATCAGCAAATTACCAAAAAAATATACTCAAGGATCTAATTAATGGAAAGAAGCAAAAGAGTAGTTCTGGTTTCACATTGCATATTGAATCAAAATACAGTTGTGTATCCTTTGGCAAGAGCTAAGGGTCCCTATAAGGATATAATAATAGAATTAATGAATAACGATATAGGAATACACCAGCTACCATGTCCTGAATATAGATATCTGGGATTAAAAAGAGAGCCTATGTCAAAGGAGCAATATGATAACAAGGAATTCAGAGCAATTAACAAAAGCATAGCAATAGATACAGTCAACGTAATAAAGGAATACATAAATAATGGCTATGAAGTATTAGGAATAATAGGTATAAATGAAAGCCCAACATGCAGCATTAAAGGTGAAAAGGGCATTCTAATGGAAGAGCTATTGAGAACATTAGTGAAGGAAAATATTGAACTCAAGCTAATAGATGTTCCTACAGATTATCATGATGTAACAAATAGCGATAAGTTTGTATTTGAACTAAAAAAGTTTATAAAATAATAATAAGGCAATTGAGAATAGAATGGCAAAATATAAGCAGAGCATTTAGCTCTGCTTTATGCTTTTCAGATCGAAAGATTGATTTTTCCATTTGTCGTGTAAGAGCATCAGGAATGCTATTTAAATTGGAGGAGACAGTGATACACTTGCCTGTATAACTGGAGGCATTGCTGAAGCTTATTCCACTTCAATATGAAGATGAGTTTGAGTGTTCTTTGGATGTACAAGCAAATATTGTTTCATTATGTAGCAATTGTCATAATAATATTCATTATGGTGCTGATTCAAAGACATTACTTGTTGATCTCTTTAACAAGAGAAAAGATGAGATTTATAAAGCTGGAATTAGTACAATGAAAAATGGTGTAAAAGTAGATTTAAATGTCTTGTTAAGCTTTTATGGTTTAGAATATAGAATGAATTAAACAGCAAGCAGTTGCATTTAAGGTTATAACAAAATAATTTTATGAGAAAATTATTATAAGCTTCAAGCAAAACAATAAAGTGTTTAAGCTGTCTGAACAGGTTAATGACAAATTTTAGGGGGGTTGTCATTAACCTAGAAACTATACAGTTCTTTTTAAAATGGAGCAAAGCCTTGTTCTGCCCACCAGTCTTCCTTTAAAATATTGTATTGTTTTGTAAATTGATGTAAATGAACTTTTTCCCAGTTTATGAGTAAATCAAATAATGCTATACTCGCTTCAGATTTAGCTTTGTTTTTAGCATCCGTATAAAAGTCAATTGAGCTTTTTTCCATTTGAATACCTATGCCAAATATTGACATAGCAACAGATGTGCTGCTTTTATCAACCTTATCCCATTTGTATATATCAGGAGAAGGTATTTCAATTCCGGATTCTAATATATCATTTATATTTATATGGCCGCCGTCGGTTAATTTACTCCATAGCTTTTTTAAATAATTAGCATGTTTTAGCTCTTCATTAGCAAGCTCTAATAAGGCTTCCTTTGTACTTTGTGAAGTGGATTGATTTGCAGCCAGCTTATAAAATTCAAATCCTTCTGTTTCATTTAATATGGCTTGAGATATTATTGATAATTCTTCCTTATACATTTTTTCCCTCCTGGTTATTATATATTAGTTTATACCACTTCTTTATTATTTTAAACATAAATTAATAATATACATAGTAGTTTAATTTATTGAAAGAAATGAGTTTTTAAGTTATTATATAATAGGAAAATAATAATTAATAATTATAATAAAATAATTTTTGAGGTGCAATATGTATAAAGAAACATCAAAAGAAATGCTTGAGTTTATTAAAATGAGTCCAAGTGTTTTTCATGCAGTGGAATCAATTAAAATTAAGCTAAAAAACGAAGGATTTACAGAGCTTTTAGAAAGCCAAAAGTGGAATTTGGAAAAAGGAAAATCTTATTTCGTAACAAAAAATTTATCTTCAATTATTGCTTTTAAACTAGGGGATAATTTAGATGACTATAGCTTTAATATTGTGGCATCTCATGGTGATTCCCCAAGCTTTAAAATTAAAGATAACTACAAAGTAGAATCTTCGGGAAAATACATACAGTTAAATACGGAAAAATATGGTGGAATGATTTATTCAACTTGGTTTGACAGACCTTTATCTATAGCAGGGAGAGTTATAGCAAAAAATGATGAAGGAATTGAATCTAAACTTGTTAACATAGACAAAGATTTGGTTGTAATTCCTAACGTAGCAATACACATGAACAGGGAAGTAAATTCCAACATGAAGTACAACGAACAAGTTGATCTTTTGCCACTATATGGATTAGGGGAAAACAGCGATAATCTCATGGACGAAATTTCAAAATATTCAAATGTTCATAAAGATAATATTTTAAGTATGGATTTATTTTTATATAACCGTGCTAATGCAGCTGTTTGGGGCAGCAATGAAGAATTTATTTCTTCACCAAAGCTTGATAATCTGCAATGTGCCTATGCCACTTTAATAGGATTTTTAAAGGGCTCTAATTCAAATTCAATAAATGTTTATTGCTGCTTCGACAACGAAGAAGTGGGAAGTGGTACAAAACAAGGTGCAGCATCAACATTTTTAGAGGATGTTTTAAAGAGAATAAACTTAAGTATTGGGAAAAACAATGAAGATTATTTATGTGCTCTTGCTTCATCATTTATGGTGAGTGCTGACAATGCTCATGCTGTCCATCCAAATCATCCTGAAAAAAGCGATCCTACAAACAAAGTATTTATGAATGAAGGAATAGTAATAAAACACAATGCAAATCAAAAATATACCAGTGATGGTGTATCAACCGCAGTTTTTCAGTCCATATGTGAAAAAGCCAGTGTACCTGTACAGCATTATTCAAACCGCTCAGATATAGCAGGAGGCAGCACATTAGGGAACATAGCTTCCTTAAATGTAAGCATAAACACCGTAGACGTAGGACTTGCACAGCTTGCTATGCATTCAGCATATGAAACTGCAGGCATTAAAGATACTTATTTAATGGAAAAAGCTATTGAAGAATTTTTCAATATGTATTTTAAAGAAACATCTACTGGAGCATTAAGTTTTAAGTAACAATGATAGATCAAATATTATCAAAAACAGCTAATAGCTGTTTTTTTTATGGGAATATACTTTTATATATGTCACAAGTTTATACATAAAACATATTATAAAACTAAGGAAAACCATAAGGAGGAACCTATATGATTAATAATAGAAGATCAAGGGACAATTATATGGCTGATCGAGATAGAGGCCCAGGTCCATGCATACCGCAGGAAATGGTAATAGAAAATGTAAGATTGGCTGCAGGATACGTTCCTTATCAATTTATGTGTGAAATATTCAACCCCATAGAAGCATTAGCTAAAGGAACAGCCTTTCCGGAGCTTTATAGTCCTTATGACAGAAGAGATGCAAGAGGCAGAGCTAGCAAAATGTCAGATAATAGTTAAGGAGGCTATGAGATGGTAAATTACAATAATATAATGGATTTAAAAAAAGAAATTATGGCAATCCATATGATGCTAGAAGATTTGCAATTATATTTGAACACCCATCCTACAGATAGAGACGCAATTGCTAAAAGAAATGTTTACGCAAGGCAGTATAAAATGCTAAATGATGAATTTAACAAGAATGTTGGAATGATCAGTCAGGATGATTCGTTTAGCCCGTATCCTTGGCAGTGGATTGATGAACCATGGCCTTGGGAATACGATGCAAATTTTAAGTTATAGGAAAGGAGAATATTATGTGGTCTTATGACAAGATACTGGAATATCCCATTAGAATAAAGAATCCAAATCCAGCAATGGCAAAGTTGATTATATCACAATATGGAGGACCTGATGGAGAATTGGGGGCATCATTAAGATATTTAAGCCAAAGATTTACCATGATTACACCTGAAGCAATAGCAACTTTAAATGATATTGGAACAGAGGAATTGGCTCATCTTGAAATGGTGGGTACCATGGTATATCAATTAATGAAAAATGCAACTGTTGAAGAGATTGAAAAATCAGGAGCAGGCGGGTACTTTACGGATCACGGCAGAGGAGTATATCCTCAAAGTGCAGGAGGTACACCTTTTTCAGCTACAGTATTGCAAGTAAAAGGTGATCCTATTGTTGACTTGACAGAAAACTTGGCTGCTGAACAAAAAGCTCGAGGAACATATGAATATTTGATTCAAATGGCTGATGATCCTGATGTTATCGAACCTTTAAAATTTTTAAGAGAAAGGGAAGTTGTTCATTATCAAAGATTTGGGGAAGCGTTAAGAAAGGTTCAAGATTACTTACAAGAGCCTCGTTTGTTTATAATGCCAAAACCCGATTTTATGAGAAATAATCAATAATTAATAATTAAAGGTGAAATGAATTTTAATAATAAAAAAACTGCGAAAATCGCAGTTTTTTTATACTGTTATTCAATAAGCATTACTTGTCGTCGCTTGTGAACATTTGTGTCCAGTAAGGTGTTCCTGATGAGTCAATATAATATCCTACACCAATAAAAGTAAAGTTAGGCGACAATATATTTTCTCTGTGTGAAGGAGAATTCATCCACGCATTGACAACCACTTCCGGTGTATCTTGACCTGAAGCAATATTTTCACCCCAAGCTGACCATGTTATACCAAACATTAAAAGCATGTCACTTGCCATACCATAGGTTGGCGAGTAGTGATTAAAATAATTGTTAACTGCCATATCAGCTGATTTTGTTCTTGCTACAGATGATATGTCTTGGTCAAAGTACAAAGCAGGCATACCATTTTTCTGTCTTTCAACATTCACCAGTTCAAATACCCTTTGTTCATAAGAAGGATTGACAGGTGGTGTTGTATTTGTTAATGCGAAAACAGAAAAATTAGATAAAGCCAGCAATGCTGTCAATACTAATAAAGAAATTTTCTTTTTCGTATAAAACACCTCACTTTATATTTTTTGAAATAAAAATATTTATTTCTTTTTTATTATTTCTTATTAAAATATAATTATAATGATCAAATGTATGATAAAATGTTAAATAAAGCATTAAGAGGAATTTTAAAATTTGAAAAAAATTAATAATAAAAGGAGATTGCATTGAAAAATTTCAAATACTGTATTTTTGATATGGATGGAACGCTTTTAGATTCTATGGCTGGCTGGCATAACTTGGGAAGGGATTATTTATTACTTCAAGGAATTAATCCGCCAAAGGATTTAAATGAAACTATTGAGCCAATGTCAATGATTGAAGCAGCAAATTATTTCATACAGACTTTTAAACTTAAAACAAAACCTGAAAAAATAATTGAAGGAGTTAAAGCTTTAATAGAAGATAAATATAAATATGAATTCCAATTGAAGCCATATGTAAAAGAATACTTGGATATACTTAAATCGCAAAATGTTAAAATGTGTGTTGTAACTGCTTCACCTTTAAAATTTGCAAAGCTTGCTTTTGAGAAAAATAAAATTATTGATTATTTTTCATTTCTATTAAGCTGTGATGAGTTGGGACTTGGAAAAGATAAACCGGATATTTTTTATATGGCTAAAAATAAATTAGGTGCTGAAGAATCTCAAATTGCAGTCTTTGATGATGCCGATTTTGCCCTTATAACGGCAAAAGAAGCAGGCTTCTATACTGTAGGGGTATATGATGATTCTTATAAAAATGAACGAAAAAACATTGAAATTATATGTGACAGGTACATTGAATCTTTCCAGGAGCTATTGGATAATTAAAAATAAAAAGATGATTTTTTTATGTGGAAATCATCTTTTTTTCATATTTATGTTAGAACAAATGAGTTGCCTGTAAATTGTTTTACTGCACCTTTCATTTCTAAAAGTGTAAGCAGACTTAATAATGTTTTGGCTTCAATATTTGTTAGTTCATTGATTTCTGAAATTGTTTTTTTACCTGACTTAAGACAATTTAAAATAATAATTTCCTCATCAGTAAGACAGCTGTAATCTACTACTTGTTTTTTTCTGATTTTTTCCTTTAGCTCTGGGATTTCAACTATAATATCATCGACACATGTTGTAACTTTAGCTCCATCTTTTATTAATAAGTTAGTTCCTTTACTATACAAACTGTCTATATTACCTGGTACAGCAAATATTTCTCGACCTTGATCTGCAGCATGACCTGCAGTTATAAGTGTACCGCTTCTTTCTTGAGCTTCAATTATAAGAACCCCATCAGATAATCCGCTTATAATTCTGTTTCTAGCATGGAAATTATTAGGCATGGGCTGCATGCCAAAAGGATGTTCTGTTATTATTACTCCATTTTTATCTTCGATTTCTTTATAAAGATTTTCATTTGACCTAGGGTAGCATATGTCTATGCCGCTGCCTATCACTCCCACTGTCTTTGCATTATATTTAATTGCTGTTTTATGAGCTATTGCATCAATTCCTGTTGCAAGTCCGCTTATAATATTGACTCCAAGTTCAGCGATTTCACTTGTTAGTTTTTCAGCTGCCCACTTTCCATATGCTGTTGCTTTACGAGAGCCAACAACTGCAATTGATATATCATTAATTTTCTTTAGATTTCCCTTATAATATAAGATGTAAGGAGCTCCGTCTATATTCTTTAGCTTTGATGGATATTCATTGTCAAAGGATGTGACAATAGAAACATTCTCTTCGTATAATTTAATTATTAGCTTTTCTTCAAAATCTGATTTTGATTTAGATAAATCATTTATAATATTCAAGTCAAGGATTTTTAAATTGAATTTTTCATTTTCGAAATTATCCCATAAATAAGAGGTTTTATAATTAAAATATTCAAGCAACTTTTCTATTTTTCTATTAGAAATACCCTTTGCTGAATTAAGCCATGCAATTGTTTTTTGATGTATATTTAATTCGTTCATATTTTACCTCCAGTATTTTCGGTCTAAGCTTCTGTACTGAATGGCTTCTGCAATATGTACTGTTTTAATGTTTTCTGACTCTTCTAAATCAGCAATTGTTCTTGAAACCTTTAATATTTTATTGTAAGCCCTTGCACTTAACCCAAGCCTTTCAAAAGCTTCTTTTAATAATATTTCAGACTCTTTGTTTATATTGCAAAATTTTGATATTTGTTTGCCGCTTAGCTCAGAATTTGTGATAATATTTAAGTTTGAATACCTTTTTTGTTGTATTTGTCTTGCCTTAACAATTCGCGCTTTAATTGTCTTGGAGGACTCTTCTACTTTGGTGTTTTGTAAATCATCATATTTAACAGGTGATACCTCTACTTGAATATCAATTCTGTTTAATAGAGGGCCAGATATCTTTCCCAGATACTTATCAATTTGAGATTGAGAGCATGAACACTCATGTGTAGGGTCTCCAAGATAACCACAAGGACATGGATTCATAGATGCTATCATCATAAACCTTGCAGGAAAAACAAAAGAACCGTTTGCTCTTGAAATAGAAATATTTCCATCTTCCATGGGCTGCCTTAATACTTCAATTACACTTTTAGGAAATTCGGGAATTTCATCAAGAAATAAAACTCCATAATGAGCAAGTGAAACTTCACCTGGGGTAGGTTTTGAACCGCCGCCCGCCATTGCTACCCTTGAAGAAGTATGGTGTGGGGAACGGAAGGGGCGTTTTTTTATTAGACCATTTGTGTTTAAGAGGCCTGAAATGCTGTAGATTTTAGTAACCTCCATGGATTCCTCAAATGTTAAATCAGGAAGTATGGTTGGAATCCTCCTTGCAATCATAGTCTTGCCAGAGCCGGGGGAACCTAGAAGCAAGATGTTATGCATACCTGCAGCAGCAATCTCAACAGCTCTTTTCATGGCCGGTTGTCCTTTTATTTCTGAGAAATCTTCATTATAATTTTCGTTGTCAACGTTTTCAAAATCGTAAGATACGCTGTATGGCGTAAGAATTAGATTCCCATTTAAATAATTAACTAATTGCTCCAGACTTTCAAGGGGATAAATATTAATTCCATCTATGGCTCCGCATTCTTCCTTGTTGTCCATTGGTATTATTAAGTTTTTAATATTATTGTTGCGCATGGATATGGCCATGGGCAAAGCACCGTCTATTCCGTTAATTTTTCCATCAAGAGATAGTTCTCCTATGATGCAGGTGTTTTCATCAAGAGTTTTTTTAATTATTTTGCTGGCAGATAATATTCCAACTGCAATAGGCAAGTCTATTTGGCTTCCTTCTTTTCTTAAATTAGCAGGAGCAAGGTTAACTGTTATGCGAGACACGGGAAAGTCATAATTACTGTTTTTAATGGCTGAACGAACTCTATCCTTAGATTCTCGAATTGATATATCAGGAAGACCAACTATGCTGAAATTCGGAAGACCTCCGGACAAATCTGTTTCAACGTCCACTTCATAGCCTTCAAGTCCATAAAGGACACAGGTTTTTATTTTCGAAAGCATAAATCCTCCAATAATAAATAATGGTATCAAAATTGTTAATAAAAATCGTTAGTTGTATATCCAATTATATATCTATTTGACATATTTTTCAATAAAATCTTATTAGTGTATAAAGACTAATGGGATTAAAAAAAGCCTATATAGGCCTTTTAATTATTATTCTTTATTAGTAAATTTGTCTTCAATACTAGGATTATTGTTCATGAATAGTATAAAATCTTGAAAACATTTTAATGTATCTGCACTTATGGTGTGTTCGATTTTTTCTGTTTCTGTAAGCAACATATTTTCTGGGACTCCCAGCAATTTTAAAAAAGTTTTAACTGTGTCATGCCTTTTTAAAAGAAGTTCACCTAAAATTTTACCTTCCTCTTTTAAAATTATAACGCCATATTTTTCATATTTTAAAAGATTGTTTTTACCCAGTCTTTGTACCATGCGGGTAGCTGAAGGTGGATGCACATTAAGTGCGCTAGCCAGCTCATTAACTCTTGTAAAACCAGACGTAGCTGACAATCTGTATATCATTTCAAGGTAATCTTCCATGGAGGCAGTCAAAAGATTTTCATTATTTTTCATGTATTCACCAAAAGTATAAAAGTCTTTATTTAACATTTCATCACCTACTAACACTTATTATTAAATTATATTCAGCCTAAGTAAAAATAATTACCCTGCTGTAACATTTTTGACAATTATTTCATAGCCTATATTAGTTAACAATTATTTTCGACTAATAATGTTAACTCGAGGTAATTTAAAAAAGGAGAGAATCATGGAAAAGAACAGTATAGCTGTAAAGGGTCTTAAAGAAAATTCAAACATATCATTAAAAATTAATGAATTATTTAAATATTTGGGACCTGCGTTTATAGTTAGTGTCGCTTATGTGGACCCTGGAAATTTTGCAACTAACATAAGCGGCGGCTCTACATTTGGTTACAAGCTTGTATGGGTGATTTTATGGAGCAATTTAATGGCAATATTTTTACAAATTTTATCTGCTAAGCTTGGGATTGCAACAGGTAAAAATTTAGCAGAAATGTGCAGAGAAATTTTTTCTAAAAAAACTAACTGGTTTTTTTATATTGTAACAACATTTGCTGCTATTGCAACAACTATGGCAGAGTTTATAGGAGCAGTGCTCGGGTTTTATTTGTTGTTTGGTATTCCTTTGAATGTATCAGTTTTTTTAACTGTGACCATAACATTTTTAATAGTATATTTACAAAAGTATGGTCAAAGAGTGGTTGAAGTTGTAATATCTTTAATGGTTGCAGTAATTTGTGTTTCTTATACAATTGAATTATTTTTAGCAAAACCTGATTGGCAGTTGGTTGCAATTCATACAATCATGCCTTCGCTTCCAAATGGAGAAGCTGTACTAATTGCAGCAGGAATGCTTGGTGCAACTGTTATGCCTCATGTAATATATCTTCACTCTCAGCTTGTACAACACCGCAATGAAGGATTATCACTTTATGAAAAGAAAAACCATTTACGCATGGAAAAAATAGATGTTGTAATAGCTATGAATATTGCATTTCTTGTAAATGCAGCCATGGTCATAGTATCTGCTGCAGTTTTTCACAACAGAGGAATAGCAGTTAATTCCATAGAGCAGGCTCACAGATCATTAGAGCCATTGGTAGGGTCATTATCTGCATCAGCCTTTGGAGCCGCTCTTCTTGCATCAGGCTTTTCATCGTCTTCGGTAGGTGCAATGGCAGGAGAAACTATAATGGATGGATTTGTGGATTTAAAAATGCCAATATTTTTAAGAAGAACTATAACCATGGCTCCAGGAGCATTGGTAATATTAGCCGGTGTAAATCCAATGAATGCATTAATCATGAGTCAGGTATGCTTAAGTTTTGTATTACCAGTAACTATTATATCATTACTCATAATAACAAATAAAAAAAGTTTAATGGGGGATTTTGTAAATAAGAATTTAACAAAAATTATTGGATGGATAATAGCAGCATTAATAATAGGTTTAAACATAGCATTAATATTTCTTACATTAAGTGGAGGCATAGCTTAAAAAAGGTTCCAAAAGGGACCTTTTTATCTTGCTATATTTTCTATTACCTGCCTAAATATCATTAATCCTTTCATCATTGTGGGAAAACCACAGGTAGGTGCTACCAGTAAAATGGCATGTTCTATTTCTTCCTTTGTACAACCTGCATGAAGAGCTTTAAGAATATGTGTTCTTAAGGAAAATTCATTATTGCAATGTGTAGAAAGGACAATTTTTATAAGCCATCTACATTTTTCTTCTAAGGGACCACCTTTTTCATGTACTAGCTTTCCGAAATTTTCATAAGCTTCATATATTTCTTTATGATTGTCTGTTAGGTATTTTAGATTTTTCTCAATTACATCATAGTTATCAAAATAATCATTCATTTTCTGTATCCTTTTCAATATATTTTTAATATATTATTACCCAAATAATATTGAATATAAGAAATTTTAGTGATATTTAATATTTCAGTACTATTGACAAACATGAAAATGTATGTAATATATGAATATGGACCGTTTGCGGTATTGGAGGAATTAATGAAAAATTTAGTTATAGTTGAATCACCTGCAAAAGCAAAGACAATCGGTAAATTTTTAGGGTCAAACTATACGGTTAAAGCATCAGTGGGACATGTGAGGGATTTACCTAAAAGTAAACTTGGTATTGATGTAGAAAATAATTTTGAACCTAAATACATTACTATTCGCGGCAAGGGAGATGTAATTAAGGAATTAAAAAAGGAAGCAAAAAAAGCGGACACCATATATTTGGCAACTGACCCTGATAGGGAAGGTGAAGCCATATCTTGGCATTTAGCTAAAATTCTTAATTTAGATGAATCTAAGGATATTAGAATAGAATTTAATGAAATTACAAAGGATGCTATTAAAAAGGCAAGCAAGAATCCAAGAAAAATCAATCTTGATTTGATAGATGCTCAACAGGCAAGACGTGTTTTAGACAGATTGGTTGGCTACAATATAAGCCCCCTTTTGTGGAAAAAAATTGAGAAAGGTTTAAGTGCAGGAAGAGTACAATCGGTTGCATTAAAGCTTATAATTGACAGAGAAAGAGAAATAATGGAATTCCAACCTGAAGAATATTGGACGTTGGAGCTGGAGATTAAAAAGGCTAAGAAGAAGTTTACAGCAAAATACATAGGCAAATTAATAAATGATAAGATAAGCAAAATAAAAATTAAAAATCAAGAACAAGTAAATGAAATATTAAATAGCTTAAACAAAGAAAATATCAATGTATATAAAGTTGACAAAGCAAAAAGCTACTCTAAGCCCAGTGCTCCATTTACTACAAGCAGCTTGCAGCAGGAGGCAAACAGAAGAATTAACTTCACTGCCAAAAAAACAATGATGGTTGCTCAACAGTTATATGAAGGTATAAATATAAAAGGACAGGGAAGTGTAGGTTTAGTTACATATATTAGAACAGATTCATTTAGATTGTCTGATGAAGCAATGGAAAGCGTTAAGGGTTACATAAATAGTACTTATGGTGAGAAGTATTTTAAATCTAGAGTTTATACTAAATCAAAGAAAAGTGAAAATAAGGTACAAGATGCTCATGAGGCAATTAGACCCACGTCTGTGGACAGAGATCCTGAAACAATAAAAGACAGTCTTTCAAATGACCAATATAAACTTTACAGTCTTATTTGGAAAAGATTTGTTGCATCTCAAATGGTTGAAGCTGAGTATGATGTTACTAAGGTGCTTTTAAATAACAATGAAAATATATTTGAAGCAAACGGTAAAATTTTAGTATTTGACGGGTTTAAAACAGTATATAAGTATAGCGATGAAGCTGAAGGTAAGATGTTGCCAGAGGTAGAATTAAATGAGGAACTTGATATTTCTAAAATAGACCCTGAACAGCATTTCACGCAACCTCCTGCTAGGTACACTGAGGCGAGCCTTATTAAGGATTTGGAGGAAAGAGGAATCGGAAGACCAAGTACCTATGCACCTACTATTACTACCATAACCAGCAGGGATTATGTGGTAAAGGAAAAAGGTTCCTTGCTTCCTACAGACATGGGATTTCTCGTTACTGAAATGATGGAAAAATACTTTGCTAACATAGTTAATGAGAAATTTACAGCAGAAATGGAAAACAATCTCGACGATGTAGCACAAGGCAAAAGACAGTGGCAGGATGTTATAAAGGAATTTTATAAGGGCTTTAAAGAAGAACTTGATGTTGCTGAAAAAGAAATGGAAGAAATAGAAATAAAAGATGAAGTCAGCGATACGAAGTGTGAAAATTGCGGGGAATTCATGGTTGTTAAAAAAGGGAGATACGGAAAATTCTTAGCATGCCCTAATTACCCAGAGTGCAAAAATACAAAGCCATTAAAGGAAAACCAAACAGTAGAAGAAACTGATGAAAAGTGTGAAAAATGCGGTGCAATGATGCTTAAAAGAAAGGGTAGATTTGGTGAATTTTTAGCTTGCTCTAATTATCCCAGCTGCAAGAATACTAAACCAATTTTAAAAACCATTGATGTTAATTGTCCGAAGTGTCAAGGCAAAATTGTAGTTAAGTTTTCAAAATCTGGAAGAAGGTTTTTTGGATGTTCAAATTACCCGGACTGTAAATATGTTTCTTGGATGGAGCCAACTAATGAAAAATGTCCGAATTGCGGTGAATTGATGGTAATAAAGGATAATAATACAGTATGTATAAATAAAAATTGCAAATAATAATCCTGAGCAATTTGCAAATATTCATAATCGATTGATTAGATTTTTATTTGAATTTATTAAATTTTAAAAATGTGAAAATTTTGTATTGCCAAATAAAAATCACTGTGATATACTAAGCATAATTACGCACAGATTTAGATCATGCAAGAGTTGTGCCGAAAGGTCTTTTGCAATGAAATGAAAAATCTGGAGGTAAAACAAAAGGAGGAAACAATATGGCAATTATAAGCATGAAAAAATTGCTTGAAGCAGGTGTTCACTTTGGTCATCAGACTAGAAGATGGAACCCTAAAATGGCAGAGTACATTTTTACAGAAAGAAATGGAATCTATATAATCGACTTGCAAAAAACAAGCGATAAAGTAGATGAAGCGTACAACTTCTTAAAGGAAGTTGTTGCAAACGGCGATGAAATATTATTCGTTGGAACTAAAAAGCAAGCTCAAGAAGCAACAAAATCAGAAGCTGCAAGATGCGGAATGCACTTTGTTAGTCAAAGATGGCTTGGAGGAATGCTTACAAACTATCAAACAATCAGAAAAAGAATTGACAAATTAAATTCTTTGAAGGCTATGGAAGAAGACGGTACATTCGCTCTTTTAACTAAGAAAGAAGTATTTAAGTTGAAAAATGAAGCTGAGAAACTTGAAAAGTTCTTAGGCGGAATTAAAGATATGGATAAACTTCCAGGAGCATTATTCGTAGTTGACCCAAGAAAAGAAAAAATAGCTGTTGAAGAGGCTAAAAAATTGGGTATTCCTGTAGTAGCTATAGTAGATACAAACTGCGACCCTGATGAAGTAGATTATGTAATCCCTGGCAATGATGATGCAATCAGAGCTGTAAAGTTACTTACTGCTACAATGGCAGATGCTGTTCTTGAAGGCAAACAAGGCGTTCAAATGACAGATGAAGAGCCTGAAGAAGATGTAACAGAAGAAGAATTAGAAAAAGTAGAAAAAGAAACTAAAAAACAAAAGTACGGGGTTAGGAATTTTTTCCTTACGCC
>CAZJKK010000012.1:0-24739 GCA_964546605.1 uncultured Clostridia bacterium | reverse complement strand
AAGAACTGTTAGGTATCTATAATTCAAGAAATTATGGCTCGCTGCAAGAGGCAGTATAGAGGAAAGGGGACACACCTCTAAAGTTGGGAAAATCTTTGGATTAAGCTTTAGAGGAATGTCCCCAAATATATGGTTTGTGCAAGACAAGGGAAATCCCTTGTTTTTTTCTTGTTTTAATATATAATAATTCTATAAATTGAAAATAAGGAGAATGCAGTTGTATTAATTGCTAATCTAATGTTATGAGAAATATTAAAATGATATTGCAATATGATGGAACCAGGTATAAGGGATGGCAGAAACAAACAGAAGGTGTCAATACTGTGCAGGGTAAATTAGAAAATATAATAAATAAAATGGTTGGAGAAGAAGTACAGCTGGTTGGATGTGGAAGAACAGATGCAGGTGTTCATGCCTTAAATTATACTGCTAATTTTCATACAAATTCAAATATGGACATAGAAGATATGTTTAAATGTATAAATGAAAGCTTGCCTGAGGATATAGCCTTATTATCCCTAAAAAATGCCAGTGAAAGATTTCATGCAAGGTACAACATATTATCAAAAACATATTCCTATAGAATTAATAACAGCAACATAAAAAATGTGTTTGATAAGAATGTATATAATGTGAAGGAAGAATTGGATTTGGTAAAAATGAGGCAATGTGCAGGTGTTTTAACAGGAACATATGACTTTCAAAGCTTCACAACATTAAAATCTAAGACTAAGTCAACTGTAAGGACTATTAATTATATAAGCATTGAGACAAAGGGTAACATAATTGAAATTGATGTTAACGGAAACGGATTTTTATGGAATATGGTTAGGATAATTTTAGGTACATTAATAGAAGCAGGAAAAGGAAACTTAGACCTTGATGATGTAGAACAAATTTTAAATGCTAAAAAGAGAGCTGAAGCAGGTCCAATGGTTCCTGCAAAGGCGCTGTTTTTAAAGGATGTTGAGTACTAATGAAATTAAGAACTGAAATCACCATATTTATATCATTAATTCTTTTATTTACTGTTGGAAGCCTTACACTTCTTTCATATTTTCAGATTAAAATTATATTTAAAGACCAATTGAAGGATAAACTTTTGACTATTGCAAATTATGCTGCAGAAGATTACGAGGTAAAAGAAGCTTTAAGTAAAAATAAAGATACTATTGAATTAAACTTAAATGATCATATTGAAACAATAAGAAAAAAATCAAATGTAGATTTTATTGTAATAATTAATATGGATGGGACAAGGTTCACCCATCCAAATTGAGAATTTAAATGATGTATATTCTACAGCTGAAGATATATCAGAATTATCAGGAGTAGCGAGAGTTACTGTAAGAAAATATCTTGACTTTATGGAGAAAGAAGGAAAGGTTGAAAAAATAATAGAATACGGTAAAATTGGAAGACCACAACATAAATATAAAAGAAAAGGATCCTAGGAGTATCATTACATAAAAAAGTCTAATTAACATAAAATTGGTTTTTTTTATTATATTTTTTAATTAATGAGTGTTAATATATTGCCAAAGTATTTTTAATGAACAAAACTTTTTTAAATTACCAGAATATTTACATCAGAATTATGAGATGATATTATTGCAATATAAATTATGATATGAAGGAAGGAAAACGATTGTGAATTATTTTGAAGAAAGTTTAAAGTTACATGAACAACATAAGGGTAAAATTGAAATAATTTCAAAGATTAAAGTTGAAACAAGAGAAGATTTAAGCTTGGCGTATACACCAGGTGTAGCAGAACCTTGCAGAAAAATTCATGACAATGAAGAAGATGTTTATAAATATACATCAAAAGGTAATATTGTTGCTGTTGTTACTGATGGCTCAGCTGTGCTGGGATTAGGTGATATAGGTCCAAAAGCAGGTTTGCCTGTTATGGAGGGAAAATCCATTTTGTTTAAGGAATTTGCAAATGTTGATGCCTTTCCAATCTGTATTGATTCTAATGATGTTGAAACAATAGTTAAAACAGTAAAATTAATTTCACCGGGATTAGGCGGAATTAATCTTGAAGATATATCTGCTCCAAGATGTTTTGAAATAGAAGAAAAATTGAAAAAAGAATTGGATATTCCAGTTTTTCATGATGACCAACACGGTACTGCAATAGTTGTTTTGGCAGGATTACTTAATGCATTAAAAATAGTTAACAAAAAAATAGAAGATTTGAAAATTATAATTAATGGAGCTGGAGCGGCAGGTACTGCAATAGCAATACTTTTAAATGCAGCTGGAGCTATTAATATAATTGCTTGTGACAGAACAGGAGCATTGCATCTTGGTAGAGAAAAAATGAATGATGCTAAAAATGATTTGGCTAGAGTTACAAACCCTAACAAGGAAAATGGTACATTAGCCGATGTTATGAAAAATTCTGACGTGTTTATAGGCGTATCATCAGCAGGTGCTGTAAGCCCTGAAATGGTAAAATCCATGAACAAGGATGCAATCATTCTTGCTATGGCAAACCCAACTCCTGAAATTATGCCTGATTTAGCAAAAGAAGCAGGTGCAAGAGTTATTGGTACAGGACGTTCAGATTTCCCAAATCAAATAAACAATGTATTGGTATTTCCTGGAGTATTCAGAGGAGCATTAGATGTTAGAGCTAGGGAAATTAACATGGAAATGAAGCTTGCAGCTGCACATGCCATTGCTGATTATATTGATGAAAAAGATTTAAATGAAGAAAATATAATACCTAGTGCTTTAGATAAAAATGTTGCTTCAAAAGTTGCAGAAGCAATTAAAGAAGCAGCAAGAAAATCAGGTGTAGCAAGGTTATAAAAATTTAATTAAATTTAATTAAATTTTTATATATAAACAATAAATTTTACTTGGAGGAAAAAATGAAAGAGTACAAAATGGGAATGACCTTACCGGTATATTTCACATTACTAGCAGTAGTTATTTTAGCAATTATTCTTGACGTATTACCTGGTGGTATGATTGGTGCTTTTGCATTCATGATGCTTGTTGGTGCATTGCTTGATGTAATCGGAAACAACACACCAATTGTAAAAACATTTTTTGGAGGCGGACCAATAGTTATCATATTTGGCTCAGCTGCATTGGTTTATTATAATTTAATTCCACAATCAGTTACTGATACAGTAACAACGTTTATGAAGGGCGGAGGATTCCTAGACTTTTCATTGCAGCACTTATTACAGGTTCTATATTAGGAATGAACAAGAAGCTTCTTGTTAAAGCCGCTATCAGATATTTCCCTTGTATCATAGGTGGCGTAGTAGTATCTTTAGCATTCGTTGCCATAGGCGGGTTAGCTTTTGGTCAATCACCTGGCGAAACAATTGCATATATCGGTATTCCAATTATGAGAGGCGGTATGGGTGCAGGTGCTGTTCCAATAGCTGAAGTATTTGCTAAAGGCTTAGGAGTTCCTGCAGAACAAATATTATCAAGGTTAGTTCCTGCTGTTGCCTTAGGAAATGCGATAGCTATAGTATTCGGTGGTCTTTTAGATAGATTAGGGAAAAAATTTCCTAGCTTAAGCGGAAACGGCAAGTTAATGGAAATCGGTGAAGATGATCTTAAAGAAAAAGAAGATAATGAACCTTTCCAATTAAGCGACTTTGGTATAGGTATTGCTATTGCAAATACGTTCTTTACTTTTGGAAATATAGTTGCATACTTTATGGAAAATTTCGCAAACATTGATATTCACCCATATGCATGGATGATAATTTCAGTTGCAGTTGTAAAAGCTTTAAATATCATACCTATGAAATTTGAAAAATCATGTGCTAAATGGTATCAATTTGTAGCAGCAAACTGGACTCCGGCATTATTAATGGGTATAGGTATTGCATATACAGATTTAGGCCAAGTAATTTCAGCATTTACACCTGCATATCTAGTATTGTGCTTCTTAGTTGTGTTGGGTGCAGTAATAGGTTCAGGATTTGTTGGAAAATTAGTAGGGTTCTATCCTATAGAAGCAGCTATAACAGCAGGCTTATGTATGGCTAACATGGGTGGTACAGGTGACGTTGCAGTTTTAACGGCTGCTCACAGAATGGAACTTATGCCATTTGCCCAAATTTCATCAAGACTTGGTGGAGCATTTATAATATTCTTAGCAACAATAATCGTACCTATTTTCTTTGGATAAATAGAAATAAGATAGATACAATAATTTTAGAATTACCAAAAATAAGCTCGCCTGCTAAAGGTGAGCTTAATATGTATATAAAGAAGTAGAACTTAATATGCATGCTATAGAGAAAATTCTTTACTAATCGTTAATGATTTTTTGGATAAAAAGGAGGATAATATGGAAATTAGAAAGAAAGCCACAGCCGGAACCTTGGAGTCCAGCGACATATTTGTACAAGTAGAGCCAAATGACAATGGTTTAGTAATTAAGCTAGAATCAATTGTAATGAATCAATTTGGCGAAGCAATTGAAAACACTGTAAAAGAAGTGTTAAGTGACTTTGATGTTCAAAATATAATAATTCAATTGAAAGACAGAGGAGCTGTAGAATGTGCCATACGTGCACGTATTGAAACAGCTTTAAAAAGAGCAGAAGGGATGGATAACTAATGAGACGCAGTATGCTATTTATGCCCGGAAACAATTCGGGAATGTTATTAAACGCCGATGCACTTGGAGCTGACAGTGTAATATTGGATTTAGAAGATGCAGTTTCACCTTCTGAAAAGGATTCAGCAAGAATTCTAGTGAGAAATGCTTTGAAATATCTCAATTATAAAAATACTGAAGTTATAATAAGGATAAATTCCATTGATACTGATTTTTGGAAAAAAGATTTAGATGAAATAATTCCCCAAAGGCCGCATATGATTATGCCACCTAAAGTAAGCTGTGCAAAAGATGTTCAAATAGTTGCTGATTATATTGCGGAAGTTGAAAAATTACATAATATAGAAAATCCCACAGCTATAATAGCCCTCATTGAAACAGCAAAGGGCGTTGAAAATGCTTATGAAATTGCCATGTCCTGCGACAGAATCAAAGCAATTTTCTTGGGTGCAGAAGACTTGACTGCAGATTTACGTTGTAAACGTACTAAACAAGGAGACGAAATTTTCTATGCCAGAGGAAGATTAATCACTGCAGCAAGGGCAGCCAACATTGATGCTTATGACACTCCTTTTACTGATGTGGAAGACGAAGAAGGCTTAAGATTGGATGCAGAGTTTGCTAAAGGCCTTGGATTTACAGGAAAAGCAGCTATATCTCCAAGACATGTTATGTCCATTAATGAAGTATTCAGCCCAACATTAGAAGAAATAAAATATGCTGAGGAAGTAATGGATATTATTAGAGTTGCAAAAGAACAAGGCAAGGGTGCAATTTCTCTTCGAGGTAAAATGATAGATGCGCCTATTGTTGAAAGGGCAAGACAAACATTGGCAATGGCTAAGGCGAGGAGGCATTATGAGTAAGGTTGTAAATACTATAAAAGAAGCCATTATGCAGAGCGGCTTAAAAGATGGAATGCGAATTTCATTTCACCATCATTTAAGAAACGGCGACCATGTTATAAATATGGTAATGGATGAAATAGCTAAAATGGGTTTTAAAGATATGACTGTTAATGCCAGTTCTGTTTTTGACATACATGCACCTATTATAGATCACATTAAGAATGACGTAGTAACAGGTCTTGAAGTTAACTACATGGGAGGAGTTGTAGGTAGGGCTATATCATCAGGCATCATGAAAAAGCCTATTGATTTTAGAAGCCATGGTGGACGCCCCAGCGATATTGAGTCAGGAAAAACTCCAATTGATGTGGCATTTATTGCAGCTCCTACATCTGACAATATGGGAAACTGCACAGGTAAGTACGGAAAGTCAGCATGCGGCTCATTAGGCTATGCTTTTGTTGATGCGATGCATGCAAAAAAAGTTGTTGTAATTACTGATAATTTAGTTGATTACCCTTTGTATGATTTTTCTATTTCAGAAACATATGTAGACTATGTGGTATGTGTAGATAAAATCGGTGACCCAACAGGAATTGTGTCAGGAACTACAAAAATCACTAAAGACCCTGTAGGATTAATGATGGCAACATATGCCACTAAGGTTATTCAGTATTCCGGACTTTTAAAAGATGGCTTTTCGTTTCAGACAGGAGCTGGAGGAGCCTCATTGGCAGTTGCCAAATATTTAAAAGAATTAATGCTTAAAGAAAATATTAAAGGAAGCTTTGGAATGGGCGGTATTACAGGATACTTGGTTGATATGCTGGAAGCTGGTTGCTTTGAAACATTAATGGATGTTCAATGCTTTGATTTAAAGGCTGTTCACTCAATTAGAGAAAACCCTCGCCACAGAGAGGTTACTGCATCACATTATGCTAGTCCCATTGCAAAAAGTGCCATAGTTGACAATTTAGATGTTGTTATATTAGGTGCAACTGAAATTGATACAAACTTTAATGTTAATGTTCATACAGATTCAAATGGATTTATAATGGGCGGTTCAGGAGGACACTCAGACACAGCTGCCGGTGCAAAGCTTACAATGATTGTAGCACCCCTTACAAGAGCAAGACTTTCTATAGTTGTAGATAAGGTTACTTGTATTTCAACGCCGGGTAAAACAGTTGATGTGTTAGTAACTCAAAGGGGAATTGCAGTTAACCCTTTAAGACAGGATTTAAAAGACAAATTAATATCCGCAGGTCTTCCTATTGTAGATATCCATGAACTGAAAAATATAGCTGAAGGTATAACCGGAATACCTAAAAAAGTTAAATTAGGCGATAAAATTGTAGGTAATGTAATATATAGAGATGGTACTATAATAGATACAATCAGATGTACAGTAAGTGAATAAGATAGCAATAAAAAATGAGGAACATAATTTCCTCATTTTTTAATTAATTGTTTAATAATGTGCCATCAGTTGCAATAATTTTAAAATCCCAAGGAATTAATTTTCCTGAAGCAATAATTGCATTTTTAACTGCATTTACAATTCCGCTGCAACATGGTACTTCCATCCTTAAAACAGTAATACTTTTAACTTCATTGTTTTTCAAAATAGCAGTAAGCTTTTCTGAATAATCTGCATCATCAAGCTTTGGACAGCCTATTAATGTAATTTTTCCCTTCATGAAATCCTCATGAATGTTTGCATAGGCAAATGCTGTGCAGTCCGCTGCCACAAGTACGTGTGCACCGTCAAAGTAAGGTGCCATTGGTGAAACCAGCTTCAGTTGAACAGGCCATTGCTTTAGTTGGCTGTTAAGTTCTACCTTTTCCTTTAAAACAACAGATTGTTTTGGAGCTATTACCTTTGCAGCATGTCCTGGGCAACCGCATGGAAGATTATCTTCTTTAGATTTTCCTTGTTCCTTTTCTTTTCGTTCTTGCATTCTTTTTTCTACAAGCTCTTTATCAAATTCTTCAGCTTCCCTTTCAATGATTTCAATTGCATCAACAGGGCATTGTGGCAAGCAGTCTCCTAATCCGTCGCAATATATGTCTGATAACAATACAGCTTTGCCATTAATGAGCTCTAATGCACCTTCATGGCATGCATTTACACATAATCCGCATCCGTTACATCGTTCATCGTGTATCTTAACAATTTTCCTTTTCATAATTACCTCGATATAATTTAGTACTTTACTTATTAATTATATTATATTAAAATGAAAAAGTAAAGTAAGTAACATATGTTACATCTAAGGAGCGAAAATGGACCAAATTATAAATATAATTAAAAATAATCAGTTATTTGATAATATGAATGAATATGAAATAAGACAAATACTTAAATGCGGTAATGCCAATGTAATTGAATATAAGGATAACCAAGCCATATTTCAAAGAGATGATACAATTAAAAAGCTTGGAATTGTTATTAAGGGGCAACTAAATTTGGTTTCTCAAAAATTCAATGGTGCGAGAGTTATTGTAACAACCTTGGAGCAAAATGATCTATTTGGGGAAGCTTTAGTCTTTTCTACTGCAAAGGAAACACCCTATGATTTAGTAAGCTCAGGAAACAGCCAGGTGCTTATAATTCCTTACAGCATATTCTTCAGCATGTGCAGAGAGGTTTGCGATTTTCATAAAACATTAATTAACAACATGTTATCTATTCTTTCAGATAAAATAGTTATGCTTAACAATAAAATGCAAATATTAAATGCTGAATCATTAAGAGGGAAGCTTGCAGTCTACTTGCTTACTTTAAACAAAAAAACAAATTCTCCTATTTTTGATATGCCTTTAAAAAGACAGGAGCTAGCAGAATATTTAAATGTAAAAAGGCCATCCCTTTCACGAGAGCTTTCCAACATGCAGGAAGATAATATAATTGAGGTGTACCGTTCAACAGTAAAAATTATAGATATTGAAAGGCTAAAGGAACTTGCTGATTGAATTATAGAGCCTATTGTGGTAAAATAGTACAATAAAAATCAATTAATCAATTACATGGGATAGGGGAGCAAAACCATGAAAATTAAGTTTATACATACATCAGATATACATTTAGGCAGGAAATTTAGTTTAAATAATTTTGACTTAAAGGAACGTGGAAAAAGAAGACAGGAAATTTGGGATACATTTGATGAAACAATTAAATCAGCTAAAACCGGTAAAATTAACTATATATTAATTGCAGGGGATTTAACAGAAGTCGATTATATAAATTTTAATGGATTAAAGAATATATCTGCAAAATTTAAATCTATTCCTGAAACAAAGGTAATAATTACATGCGGCAAGCATGATCCATACAATATTAACAGCATGTATGAATATGTTGAATGGCCTAGTAATGTTCATATTATAAAGAATAGTGAAACATGTGAAAAACTAAATTTCCCTGATGATAATTTATGTGTTTATTCCATGAGTTGGGATAACCATGAATTTAATGATAAGACACAATCGATTTATGATATTTCAGTTGATGAAAGCAAAATTAATGTTTTGTTACTTTATTGTGATGCACAGAACTCTTCAAGAAATCTGCCTGTGAACATAGATATAATAAAAAATAAATTTGACTACTTAGCCTTAGGTGGTATGCATAATTTTGAAAAAGTAAGAGAAAATGCAGCTTACTCAGGAAGTCTTGAACCAATGAGTTATGATGAGGAAGGCGATCATGGTATAATTATTGGTACATTAGAAAAAAAGAATGTGGAATATAAATTGCTTCCTTTGGCAAAAAGAAAATTTGTTATTAGGAACATAGAACTTTCCGTAAATTACAGCTATAATAAAATTCTTGATTTAATAAAATTTTCAGGTGATACATTTTCAAACATAAAGGACTATGTGAAAATAAATCTTACAGGTACAGTTAACACAGATATTTCTATGGATGAAGTGGAAAATGAAGCAAAGCAATTTTTCTATTTTATAGAATTTGATGAAAACTATATTTATAAAAATTCGGATGAAAAAGTATACGACCACAATGAATTTAATATAATTGAAAGCTACAAGCTTCAATTTGGAAATCAACAGGATAAGCTTGAGCAACAGGCTTTTAAGCTTGGCCTTGAAGCCCTTAGAAAAGAAAAGGTGGTAAAGTGATATGCATATATACAAATTACATTTGAGGGCTTTCGGTAAGTTTGTTTCGAAGAAGCTTTACTTGGAAAACAAGCTTAATATAATTTATGGGGAAAATGAAACAGGAAAAAGTACAATACAAAATTTTATAGAAGCCATGCTTTATGGATTTGAAGATGAAAAGGGTTCAAGGTTTGAAAAGTATAAACCTTGGAACAGCAATTTATACAAAGGTACATTAGGTATTAGAAATAATAATGAGCAATATACATTATTAAGGGATTTTTTGCTTGATACATTGCAGGTGTATAAAAAAACTAATAATGAAGCAGAACTCGAAGAGGATATTGTAAACCCTGGAGAGCACCTATTAAACATGAACAAGGTATCCTTTACAAACACTATAAGCGTTAGACAACTTGGAAACAAAACTGACGAAGAGTTAGCAAATGAGCTAAAAAATAAAATTATAAACCTAAGCAAGACTAGAGATGAGTCTATTTCTATTGATAGAATTTTACAAAGGCTATTGTACATAAAGGAAGAAGCAGGTAATGAAAATAATCAAAGGACTCTTTTAGGTCAATATTCACTTAGGTTAAAAGAACTAAAAGTTGCAAGAGAAAAATCTATTAATGCTAAAAGGCAGTCAATGTTTCTTGCTATGGAAAAGAAAAAACTTTCAGGAAAAATTGGGGAGCTTTCTTTGCGTGTTAATGAAATGCAAAAGGAAATAAATGATTACGAGCTTTCTATTAAAAAGGATAAGTTTTTAAAGGCTGAGCCTGTTAAAAAGGAATTAGATGAAATAACAAATCAGCTAACTGGCTTTAATGTGGAAAATATAATAAAGTATTCGGAACAGGATTACAAGGAAGCTTTAAGAATAAACAGCTTTTTGACTTCTATGTATTCTGATAGAAGAAACATGCAAAATGAAAAAGAAGATAAGGAAGAAGAGTATAACAATCTGTTAAGTGATATTTCAAATAAGATCAGCGACGTATTCAATATTGAACAACTAAATACAAATTATAAAAAACTGAATAACAATATGGACAGAATTAAGGAGCTTGAGTCAAAAATAAAATTAGGACAAGAAAGCATAAGTTCTATAGACGTTGATGAAATAAACTCTTTCTTTGCAAGCTATGAAAGCATGGAAGATATAGATAGGAAAATTGAGATGAACAATATTTTCCTAGATCGTGAAGTTTATGAAAAAATGTCAAGATACAGTTCGGCACAGAAAAGAAATGTGTTCTTCATTACTTTACTTGCGATGTCAGCTATAGGTGCAGCTTGGTGGGCAGGTATTGAGTATGAAAGTCTTATTAAGGAATTTATAGACCAATATTATGTACTGGAGGAATCCGTCTATATAGGTGCGGGAATTGTATCTTTATTAATTGCTGTAATATATATAATTGCAATAAAACCATTTCTAAATAAGATTAAAAGCGCTAAAAATGAAATTGACAGCATGGAATGTGAATTTGCTGATTATACCATTTCATTAAATAATTTGATGAATGATAAAGATGATGTTCTTAAACAAATGAAGTGTGACAATTTCAACCAAATAGCTGAAAAGCACAATAAGCTGAGTGTTGAGAAAAATATATATGAAGAAAAAAATAAACTTATTAATTTTGATATAAATCAATTAAGTTCATTAGAACAAGAAAATATAGATTTAAAAAGGGAGTTGAAAAAATCATTAGCAACTCTTGACATGGAAGATATCAGTGACGAAAGTATAAGAGAAGCTAATGAAGCTTATTCAAGAAAAGATAATGTAAGCAATGAAATTTCCAAATTAAAATTTGCTATAGAAAAGCTAAAGCAGGATATTATTAAAATAGATAAAGAAGCATCCTTCGAAGAAAAAAGACTTGGCATGATACTAACAAATAATGCAGCGGAGGATTTGGAAAGCTTTAAAAAAGCAGTAGAATACAGCGATAAATATACAGAGCTTACAAACAATAAAAGTTACAAAGAAAGTATACTTCTTAAAATTTTAGATAATGATAGCTATGAAGAGCTTAGAGAAAAAACGAAAAATATTAGTTTCTATGAAATTAAGAAAATTGACAAGCAAGAACAGCTTTTAAATATTTTCAAATTAAATGATGAAAAATCAAAATTAAATGAAAATATTGATATTATTTTAAAGGAAATAGACGACATAGAAAATAATTCCAGAGATTTAGCTGAAATTGAAGAAGAAATTGATTTCTATGAAAACAAAATCCTAAGCTTTAAAAGCAAAATAAAAGTGGCTGAAATTGCAGCGGAGAAAATTATAAGAATCTCCGATTCTATAAAGGGCGATTTTATGCCTTTGTTAAGAAAATCAATAAGCGATAATTTTTCTTATTTAACTAATGGCAAGTACAGTGATGTTGTTATTGACGAAGATATGAATATTTCGGTGGTTGAAGAGGCAAATAAGGAAAGAAACATAAATATTGAATCTTTAAGCGGCGGTACATTAGACCAGCTTTATTTGTCCTTGCGTGTTGGACTTGGGAATATTTTAAGCGGAAATCAAAATATACCCCTTATTTTCGATGATAGCTTTGTGCAATACGATTCTAAAAGACTTAGAAATTCCATTGACATGCTTGCTAAGGAAAGTGAAAGAAGACAGGTAATTTTGTTCACTTGCCAAGAGCGTGAAAAAGAGATGGCTCAACAAATGAATATTAAACATAATTATATAAAACTGTAAGGATACGTTTATGAAAATTTTTGCTATAGCCGATTTGCATTTTGACAGCAAAAAGGAAAAGCCCATGAACATTTTTGGCGACAATTGGATTGACCATGAAAATAAAATAATGGATTATTGGAAAGAGACGGTAGGTAAAGATGATTTAGTCTTAATTCCCGGTGATATATCATGGGCAGTAAAGCTTAATGACGCAATGGATGATTTGATGAAAATTGATGCATTGCCCGGAAAGAAAATAATCGGTAAGGGAAACCATGACTATTGGTGGTCTACATCAAATAAACTGGATAATCTTGAGTTAAAAACTATTAAGTTTTTAAAAAACAACAGCTACACATACAATGGGGCAATTATTTGCGGCACTAGAGGATGGGACACGATGGAGGATCATTCTCAGTTGGATAATGAGAAAATTTATTTAAGGGAAATGAACAGACTTAAAATTTCCCTTGAAGAATCTAAAAAAAGCAACAAAGAAATTATTGCAATGCTCCATTATCCTCCCTTTAACTCAGAAGGAACCCCGAATGAATTTTTTCAAATACTTAAAAATTACAATATAGGTATATGCATATATGGGCACCTTCATGGAGAAGAAGGTCATAAAATTGCAAGAGAAGGAATCATTGAGAACATAACAGTACATTGTGTATCCAGCGATTACATGGATTTTAAATTGAAAAGAATTCTATGACTTAAACCCCATTTTGGGGTTTTTTATGTTATTCCATACGTAATGATGAATCTCCTAATTGCAAACAGATGTTAAATCTTCTCAAAAATAATAAAAAACTAAATTTATTTCATTAATCATATAATAGTAACGAATGAAAATTTTGTATATAAAATGTGAACAAACTACATATTTGGCTCTTGACATAAACACAGATGTAGAGTATTCTTTTATTAAAGAAACGTTTTTATTTGACGATAGATAATGGAGGAGTGAGTATATGTCTAAAATGGATGCACTTGTAAAAAGATATGAAAAGCCTGGATTATGGTTGGAACAAGTAGAAATACCTGTTCCAGAAGAAGGAGAAGTTCTTGTAAAAATTCATAAAACTTCCATATGCGGTACGGATGTTCATATTTATCAGTGGAATAAATGGGCTCAAGATACAATTCCTGTTCCTATGACAATTGGTCATGAGTTTGTTGGTGTAATTGTAGAGGTAGCAAAAGGTGTAAAGGATTTAAAGGTAGGAGACATAGTTTCAGGTGAAGGACATATTGTATGTGGCAAATGCAGAAATTGCCTTGCAGGTAAAAGACATCTTTGCAAGGATACAAGAGGAGTTGGAGTAAACAGAACAGGCATATTTTCTGAATATGTAGCACTTCCGGCAACTAACATTTGGCTTTGCGACAAGTCATTACCTGAGGAGCTATACAGCATATTTGACCCATTTGGCAATGCAACTCATACAGCATTATCTTTTGATGTGCTTGGTGAAGACGTGTTAATAACAGGAGCCGGGCCGATAGGCATCATGGCCGCAGCTATTGCAAGGTTTGCAGGTGCCAGAATCATAGTTATTACAGATGTGAACGATACTAGATTAGAGCTTGCAAATAAAATGGGTAACTTTAGAACGGTAAATACTAAAAATGAAAATCTTAAAGATGTAATTAATGAGCTTGGCATGAAGGAAGGATTTGACGTAGGAATGGAAATGTCCGGCAATGACAGAGCTCTAAATCAAATGATAGACTGTATGGCACATGGCGGAAAAATAGCAATGCTTGGTCTTCAGGAAACAAGTACTTCTATTGATTGGAATAAGTTGGTTTTTAACGGTTTACAAATTAAAGGAATATATGGCAGAGAAATGTTTGAAACATGGTACAAGATGCAGGCAATGGTAAAGTCCGGTCTTGATATATCACCTATAATTACTCATAGATTCCATTATACTGAATATGAAAAAGGATTTGAGGCAATGATAAGTGGAAAATCTGGTAAGGTAGTTTTGGACTGGACTGAAAAAAGATAAATGTTATAAAAAAATCATACAGAAGGAGTGTTGATAATGTACGAAAAATCAAAACAATATTATGCTGATATTTTACAGGACATAAAAAACAGCGGGCTTTGGAAGGACGAAAGAATAATTACAACACCGCAACAAAGCAGAATTAATACAACAAAAGTAAATGGCGTTTTAAATATGTGTGCTAATAATTATCTTGGCCTTGCTAATAACAAAGATGTTATTGAAGCTGCTAAATCAGCCTATGACTCATGGGGTTATGGTTTGTCCTCTGTGAGATTTATATGTGGTACACAGGACATTCACAAGCAACTGGAGCAAAAATTAAGTGAATTTTTATGCACGGAAGATACTATTCTTTATTCATCGGCTTTTGATGCTAATGGGGGATTATTTGAAACAATTACAACTGAAAATGATGCTATTATTAGCGATGAATTGAACCATGCCAGCATAATAGACGGAGTAAGACTTTCTAAGGCAAAAAGATACAGATACAATAACAATAATATGAGCTCATTGGAAGAACAATTAATTCAAGCAGACAAGGACGGAGCAAAAATAAAAATTATTGCGACAGACGGCGTGTTTTCCATGGATGGCATAATAGCTGATTTAAAAGGGGTATGTGACTTAGCTGATAAATATAATGCTCTTGTTATGGTTGATGATAGCCATGCTGTGGGGTTTATTGGCAAGACAGGAAGAGGTACTCATGAGTATAGGGACGTTATAGGAAGAGTTGACATAATTACCGGAACATTGGGCAAGGCGTTAGGTGGTGCTTCTGGCGGATATACAAGCGGAAGAAAAGAAATAATCGATTTATTAAGACAACGCTCAAGACCGTATTTGTTTTCAAATACATTGGCACCTGCCATAGCTGGGGCTTCTTTAAAGGTGCTTGAAATACTTACAGAAAGCACGAAATTCAGAGATACTTTAGCTGAAAATACTAGATATTTTAGACAAGAAATTAAAAAGATAGGTTTAAATATTATTGATGGAGAACATCCAATAGTTCCTATAATGCTAGGTGATGCTGTCCTTTCTCAAAAAATGGCTGAAAAACTTTTAGAGAAGGGAGTATATGCAGTAGGATTCTATTTTCCTGTTGTACCAAAAGGCAAAGCAAGAATAAGAACGCAAATATCTGCTGCTCACTCAAAGGAAGATTTGGATTTTGCTATTAATGCATTTAAAGAGGTTAAAGAAGAGCTAGGTATATAATTACCTGGGAAATAATTTGTCATATAATGAAAAAAATTATTTTAATTCGAAAATGTTTGTAATACTAAAGACTGCTTTGCTTGATTTAAGCATAATAAAATGACAAAATTTTTGTCAAATAAAGGCTGTTAATTAAATGAAGCAGTTTTTAATATTTTGTGAATATTTATAGCTTGAAAAAACAATTAATTCAGCTTATACTTGTTATATGTAATAATAAAATAAGGAGGAAGATATAATGCAAAAGAAAGACATCAAATGGTCTGAACTTGGTTTTAGCTACATAAAGACTGACAAAAGATACATATCCTATTGGAAAGATGGAAAATGGGATGACGGAGCACTTGTTGAAGATAATAAAATTTCCATTAGCGAAGGTTCAACATGCTTGCATTATGGACAAGAGTGCTTTGAAGGTTTAAAAGCTTATTCAACAAAGGATGGCGGAATTCAACTATTTAGACCTGATGAAAATGCAAAACGTATGCAAACAAGCTGCGAAAGAGTGATGATGCCTACAGTACCTGTAGAAAAATTTATTGATGCATGTATGCAGGTTGTTAAAGCTAATGAAGCTTGGGTACCTCCATATGGTACTGGAGCAACACTATATTTAAGACCATATGTAATTGGTATTGGAGATAATGTTGGTGTTAGACCTGCACCGGAATATATTTTCAGCATATTCTGTACACCTGTTGGACCTTATTTTAAAGGCGGTATGAATCCTGTAAACTTCATAACAACAGATGAAGACAGAGCTGCTCCTCATGGAACAGGAAAAATCAAGGTTGGCGGAAACTATGCAGCAAGCTTACACTCACATCATGAAGCAGTACAAAAAGGATTTGCAGATTGTATTTATCTTGATCCTTTAACACATACTAAAATAGACGAGGTAGGAGCAGCTAACTTCTTTGGAATTACAAAGGATGACAAGTTTATAACTCCTAAATCTTCATCAATTCTTCCAAGTATAACAAGAATATCATTAATGCAAGTTGCTAAAGAATACTTGGGCATGGAAGCTATTGAAACAGACGTATATGTAGACAAATTAGATATTTTCAAGGAAGCCGGGGCATGCGGAACTGCTGCTGTTATAACTCCAATAGGAGGAATTGAGCACAATGGTGTCTTCCATGTATTCCACAGTGAAAAAGAAGTTGGTCCTGTAACAAAGAAATTGTATGACACATTGTACGGCATTCAAATGGGAGACGTAAAAGCTCCTGAAGGATGGATATATAAAGTTATTTAAATTTAAATAAGACAATATGGGCACAACATAGGGATATGTTGTGCCTTATTTTATTTTAAATATTATAAATATTTTTAATAATTCTATGATATAGATGATAAAATAAAATACTGTTGAAATATTTTATATTTTGGATATAATATATATATTAACTCAAAATAAAATTTGCCAAAAAATATATGGTTTTTACTTAAAATGGCATTAATATAGGTGGTATTATGGATAATAAAGAAATATTAGTAACAGAAGAAGGCTACAAAGAGCTTTTAGACGAGCTTGAATACAGAAAAACAAAGCTACGATATGAAATATCTGAAAGAATTAAAGGTGCTATGCAGGAAGGCGACCTAAGCGAAAATGCTGAATATCATGAATCAAAAGAAGAGCAAAATAAGAATGAATCTAGAATAATAGTTCTTGAATATACAATCAAACAAGCAAAGGTTGTAAAGCACGACGAAAAAACGAAGGATATTGTACAAATTGGAAGCAAGGTTAAGATAAAGGATTTGGAATTTGATGAAGAATTGGATTACAGCATTGTTGGTGCTACAGAGGCTGACCCTGTTGCTGGAAAAATTTCAAACTTATCTCCTTTAGGGGCAGAGCTTTTGGGTAAGAAAAAAGGTGCTAAATTAAAAGTTTCTTCTCCTGGCGGCATTGTGGAATATGAAATTCTTGAAGTTAATTAAGATGCCCTAACCCCTTTTTTCAGAGTGTTCTTTCTGAAAAATGGCGGTAGGTCATTTGCAACGAATTCCCAATTTATGCGACGGCAGGAGCAAATAAATTGGTGAATGAGACTGCAGTAAACAGAAAACATTAAGCTTTGTGATGTATAATTACAAAGCTGTTTTAATGTTAAAAATTTAATCTTGAACAAATTATTGATTAATTGTATAATACATTGAATACGAGCATTTTGACTTTTCAGCATTGTTTAAAAGAAAAGGGGACAACATGAGCGATATATTAAGAAAAGAAGTTAAAAAAACCAGCATTGGGGGCCAGGCTCTCATTGAAGGCATAATGATGAAAGGGCCTGATAAAATTGCAACTGCAGTTAGAAAGCCCGATGGTGAAATTGAAATCAAGGAAAGTGAAATAAATCAGATTTTTAAACATAAATTTTTTAAATTGCCAATAATAAGAGGGAGCTTTGTTCTTATAGATTCTTTGGTCAATGGTGTAAAAGAACTGATGTATTCTGCTGAGTTTTACGGCGAAGATTACGAAGAGGATAACTTAGATAAATTTCTTAAAAAAGTTTTTAAGGATAAGGCTGATACAGCTATAATTTATGCATCTGTTGTAATTGCATTGTTATTTTCAGTAGGAATATTTATTTTAGGGCCTACACTGCTTACAAACTTTTTAAAAAATGTGGTAAAAAGCACACTTTTGTTAAATTTAATTGAAGGAATCATAAGAGTTTTATTGTTTGTAGGATATGTTTACTTGGTATCAAAGCTGGATGATATAAAAAGAGTGTTTATGTATCACGGAGCTGAGCATAAAACCATATACTGCTATGAGTATGGTGAGGCATTGACAGTTGAAAATGTAAGAAAATATTCAACATTGCATCCCAGATGCGGAACAAGCTTCATGATTAACGTAATGCTAATTAGTATTTTGGTGTTTTCATTTTTCGGATGGCCAAATCCTTTTATGAGATTAGTTATAAGACTTGCAATGTTACCGGTTATTGCAGGGCTTTCTTATGAACTTAATAAATATGTGGGAAAATGCTCTAGTGAAAATATATTGACAAAGATAATAACATGGCCTGGTTTTCAAATTCAAAAAATAACAACCAAAGAACCGGATGATTCAATGATAGAAGTTGCAATAGCAGCTATGGAAAAGGTAATTCCTCAAAATGGAGAAGATGATAGATGGTAACAATTGAAAAATTGTTGAAGGATGGTACTGGGGTCATAAAACAAAGGGAATATAATAATCCCTTTCTTGATGTGCAGCTAATCTTATCTCATTTGCTGAAAAAAGATAGGATTTATTTGCATGCGCACAGAAATGACGAAGTGGATGAAGAAGTGGCTTTACAGTTTTATGAAATGGTACAAAAAAGAAATGAAGGCTATCCTCTTCAATATATGACTAAATCTCAAGATTTCATGGGACTAAACTTTTTTGTGCAGGAAGGTGTGTTAGTTCCAAGACCAGATACTGAAATTTTAGTTGAAAAAATCATAAATATTTTTAATAATAGTGATATGAAAGATAAAGAAATAAATATACTTGATATAGGAACCGGGAGCGGAGCCATAGCTGTTTCTCTTGCATATTATTTAAAAAATGCTAAAGTTACTGCACTGGATATAAGTGATGTGGCAATTGAAACTGCAAATATAAACATAAAAAAACATGAATTAAGCAATATTAAAACTTTAAAAGGCGATATATTTAATTATAAATTTGAAAATTTAAAATATGATATTGTTGTTTCAAACCCACCATATATTGAAAAGGAAACGATTAAAAGTCTTCCTATAGAGGTTTCTATGTATGAGCCAAAACTGGCTTTAGACGGAGGAGAAGACGGACTTAAATATTACAGACAAATTGTTGAAGTTTTTAAACTTATTAAAAGTGAAAATTCAATTTTGTCAGTTGAAATAGGATGCGATCAGAAAGATTCTGTAACAAATATTTTTAATGAATCAAGACTATTTAGCAAGGTTGAATGTGATAAGGATTTAGGAGGAAGACATCGAGTGATTACTGGATTCTTGTAGCGCGCAAAAATTAAATAATTAATAACCACATAATCCAATAATTAATCGAATAGAAAGGTAGAATTTAAATGTTAGAAAAATTAGAAGCATTAAAAGATAAATATATAGAAATAAGCGAAAAAATTTCAGACCCTGAAACATTAAAAGACTCACAAAAGCTCCAGAAGCTAATGAAGGAACAATCTCAACTTGAGCCTATTGTATTAAAGTACAACGAATACATGGATGTTTTAAATCAACTGAATGATTCAAAAGAAATGTTAAATGAAAAGCTTGATGATGATTTTAGGGATATGGTTAAAGAAGAAGTTAAGGAACTTACAGAGCAGGAAGCGCAATTGATGCAGGAAATAAAAATCCTGCTTTTACCTAAGGACCCTAATGACGAAAAGGATGTAATAGTTGAAGTTAGAGCTGGAGTTGGAGGCGATGAAGCAGGTCTTTTTGCTGGAGATTTACTTCGCATGTATTTAAGATATGCTGAAAGACAAGGTTGGAAAACTGAATTTATATCAGTTAATGACCAAGGCGTTGGAGGCTATAAGGAAGCTATATTTTCAATTAAAGGTAAAGGAGCTTATTCAAAGCTTAAATATGAAAGCGGCGGTCATAGAGTGCAGCGTGTACCGACTACTGAATCCAGCGGTCGTATTCATACATCCTCTGCAACAGTTGCCGTATTACCTGAAGTAGATGATGTAGAAGTTGAAATAAATCCAAATGATGTAAGAGTAGATGTGTTCCGTTCATCTGGTAATGGTGGTCAGTGTGTTAATACTACAGACTCAGCGGTAAGACTTACGCATATACCGACAGGAATAGTAATATCCTGTCAGGATGAAAAGTCACAGCTTAAAAATAAAGATAAGGCATTTAAGGTTTTAAAAGCAAGACTTTATGATTTACAACAGCAAGAGAAAAATGCTGAGCTGGCAGAAGCAAGAAAAAGTCAGGTTGGCTCTGGTGACAGAAGTGAAAGAATAAGAACGTATAATTTCCCACAAGGAAGAGTAACAGACCACAGAATAGGAATGACTATTTACAAGCTGGATGCATTCTTAGATGGGGATATAACAGAGATGTTAGAAGCTTTAACAACATCCGACCAAGCTGAAAAACTACAGGCAGTTGCTGAATGATTAAATAGTTTTTAAGATAAATAATAAAGGAGCGGCGATTGCCGCTCGAAATTTTATGGGGGTAATTATGAGAATAGATAAATATTTAAAAAATGCTCGAATAATTAAAAGAAGAACAATTGCTAAGGAAGCATGTGACCAAGGAAGGGTGCTTGTTAACGGAAAACCGGCAAAGCCTGGAACAGAAGTTGCACCTGGAGACCAAATAGAAATAATTTTTGGCACTAAACCAATGAAAATAAAAGTAGAACAAGTTCTTGAGCATGTTATGAAGGATGATTACAAGGATATGTATTCTATAATAAATTTAGAACAAGAAAATTAGGATATTTAGAGGTCATAAAAATATAATAAAATGTGATTAAATGTTTAAAATATGGGTATATATAATATGTTGAACTTTAGTACTATCATTTTAAGATTGATTTAAGCGTTTAGTCATAATATAATTAATGTGACTAAGCTTTAGTATTGTCAAAATATCCCACATGAGGATAAATAAATTATAAGAGGTGTAGAATGGAATTAAAGGGAAGCAAAACAGAACAGAATTTAATGACTGCATTTGCAGGAGAATCACAAGCACATGTAAAGTATACATACTATCAAAACCAAGCTAAAAAAGACGGTTATGTGCAAATATCAAAATACTTTGAAGAAACTGCCAGAAATGAAAGAGAACATGCTAAGATTTGGTTCAAACTTTTACACGATGGAATTGGTGCAACTACATTGAATCTTGAAGATGCAGCGGCAGGTGAACACTATGAGTGGACTGACATGTATGCAAACTTTGCTAAAGAAGCCAGAGAAGAAGGCTTCGATAAAATAGCATTTTTGTTTGAAGGTGTTGCTAAAATAGAAAAACATCATGAAGAAAGATATTTAGCTTTATTAGATAATATAAATAGTGGAAAAGTTTTTAAGAGAGATGATGAAGAAATTTGGATTTGCGATAACTGCGGTTATATACATTATGGCAAAGAAGCATTACAAATGTGTCCAGTATGTGCTCATCCACAAGCACACTTCCAATTATACAGAAAAGCATATTAAGTCATTCAGAGGGAGTAGCTCGAAAATCTCATGATTTCAATAGTAGGAGATTCTTCGCTTCACTTTGAACGACATATAAAATTGCCGGCGAAAGCTGGCAATTTTTTTCTTGTACTATTGTGTAATTGTGTTATAATTGATAAAATGAAAAATAATAATAAACATTGTATATTTACAATTATATAGCAGGAGAATATAATGGCTAATTTGTGGAGTGGAAGATTTGAAAAGGGAATGGATAAAATTGTTGAAGAGTTTAATGCATCCATTTTATTTGATAACAGATTGTACGAAAGTGATATTTTAGGCAGCATTGCCCATGTAACAATGTTAAGTGAACAAGGTATTGTTACAGAAGAAGAAAAGAATAAAATAATTCAAGAATTAAAAAATATTAAGGTTGAAATTGATAATGGTCAAGTAGAGTTCAATGTCCATGATGAAGATATTCATATGTGCATAGAAGGCAATCTAATAAAAAGACTTGGGTATACAGGTAAGAAGCTTCATACAGCACGAAGCAGAAATGATCAGGTTGCAGTAGACACAAGACTTTATGTTAAAAAGGAAATCCTTGAGATTTTAGAAGCCTTAAAATTTATGGAGCAAGTAATACTTGAAAAAGCAGAGAAATATTATGACAAAATAATGGTTGGATTTACTCATATGCAGCATGCTCAGCCTGTAACAGTTGGTTTTCATTTAATGGCATATTTTCAAATGTTTAAAAGGGATTTGGAAAGATTTATGGATACTTATGAAAGAACTGACTACAATCCTCTTGGTTCCTGCGCATTGGCAGGCACAACCATACCCATAGACAGAAAAAGAACTGCAGAGCTTCTTGGATTTAAGAATGTAACTGAAAATGCCATGGATTCAGTAAGTGACAGGGATTATATATTGGAATTCATGAGTGCAGCATCCATATGCATGATGCATATAAGCCGTTTTGCAGAGGAGTTTGTTTATTGGAATTCACAGGAATTTTCATATATATCCATCGATGACAGCTTCTGCACAGGCTCAAGCATCATGCCTCAAAAGAAAAATCCTGATATGGCAGAGCTTTTAAGAGGTAAGGTTGGAAGAGTTTATGGAAATTTAGTCCAGCTATTTACTGTTATGAAGGGAACACCATTAGCATACAACAAGGATTTTCAGGAAGACAAGGAAGGCTTGTTTGATACAGTGGATACCTTAAAGAAAAGTTTGATAATCTTTGCAAAAATGATTGAAAAAACAGAGTTCAACATGGAAACTATACAAAAGCATTTAGACAAAGGTTTTTTAAACGCTACAGATGTGGCTGAATATTTTGTTAAAAACCATATACCATTTAGAGAAGCACATGAGCTAGTGGGTAAAATGGTGAAATATTGCGAAAATACCCATAAGGATTTCATAGATTTAAAAGAAGAGGAATTAAAAGCTATTGATGATAGATTAAGCTTACAGCTGCTTCCTGATTTAAGCATGGAAGGCTGTGTTAACGGAAGAGTATCTTATGGTGGAACAGCACCTATAGAAGTTACAAGACAGATAAATGTTGGGAAAGAATGGCTGAAAGCTCTAGAAAAATAGAAAAATAAAAGAGGAGATTCCTCAAGCTTAGCTTTCGGAATGACAATATCATTGTACGTTGTCATCCAGAGCGAAGCGATGGATCTCCTCTTTTGAACATAATTTCTAAAAACTATTCTTTCTAACTATTTTTCAGTATTATCAAATTCGTATTTAATTTTTTCAAACAGCTCTTTGTTTTGCATTACTTCAATTGCAGTTAACACCAAGGCTGCAATTGTATTTTTCATTTGCTCTTTAGCATAATCTGTGAGTGTGCTGCTTGCCATTTCTCTTGTATGTCCTGCAATATTTTTGTCATTTGTAATATCAAAATATGGATGAATTGCTGGGCATACCTGACTTACTTGACCCATATCAATTGAGCCTGTGTTTTTAGAAGGCTCTTGCATTTTAATTCCTGCAACTTCATATATTTTTTCGTTAAATACATTTGATAATACTTCATTTGTAACCATGTTATCATAATTAAATTCATACTTGGTTATTTTTAATTCGCAGCCTGTTGCAAGTGCTGCTCCTCTTGCACAGTTTTTAATTTTTTCCAAAAGTTCAAGATTATATGTCTTAGAGGTGGAACGAACATAAAATTGGCTCTTTGTATAATCTGGAACCACATTAGCTGCTTTGCCTCCATCAATAATTACCCCATGTACTCTTGAATCGCTTTGTATGTGCTCACGCAATGCATTAATGTTGTTGAATGTTTGTATAGCTGCATCTAAAGCATTTATACCTTTTTCAGGAGAAGCCGCAGCGTGAGATGTTTTTCCGAAAAATTCAAATTGTATAGGCTCTAATGCCAGTGAAGAACCGCTTTTTTCATATTCGCTGCCTGGGTGTGCTATTAAAGCAATATCTATATTGTCAAATTCATGGTTTTCTACATATGTAACCTTGGCTCCGCTTGTTTCTTCTGCCGGAGTTCCGAAAATTACTACAGATCCGCCTATTTCATCAATAATTTCTTTTAACACTATACCCGCTCCCGTACTAACTGTACCTAATAGATTGTGTCCACAGCCGTGTCCAATAACTGGTAAAGCGTCGTATTCAGCCAGGTATGCAACTGCAATGCCAGGCTTTGCACTTTTATATTCAGCCTTAAAGCCGGTTGCTACTCCAGAAAAATTAGTTTCCACATTAAACCCGTATTTCTTAAGAAGTTCTGTATGTAAGTTGCATGCGGTAAACTCTTCATTTCCTAATTCAGGGTTATTGTAAATCTCTAAACTAAGTTCATTAAGTTCATGGCTAATTTCATTAATGAGTTCTAAAACCTTTTCCTTCATAATGCCTCCGTTCATTTTTGAAAAATAATTATAGTTAATCATAATATTTATACATTAATAATATTATACTATCATTGGTGTCTATGTCAATTTTAATTAAGAATATGA
>CAZJKK010000011.1:0-25255 GCA_964546605.1 uncultured Clostridia bacterium | reverse complement strand
AACAAATTTTAAAATACAGTATAAATCCGTAAATTAATGTAAATATTAATATCCAATTCAAAAATTGTTCAAAACTAGATCTATGAACGACATAAATCTAATCTATTGCCTTCATGGATTCTACCATTTCTATACGCTTAAGTTTTTTATACAACATCATATTAACTAATATGGAGAAAAACAATGTAATGGTCGCAGATAATGCAAAGCTCTTTAAGGAAATTGTCCTTCCCATCATTAAATTAACGGCTTCCACAGTCTTAATAACAAATTTATGAAGCATCACTCCTAAAGGAAGACCTAATAATGTACCCAATATGCTTAAAATCAATGTTTCTCTGAATACATAAGAAGCAACCTCTTGATTGTGATAGCCAAGCACCTTTAATGTGGATAGCTCCTTTCTTCTTTCATTTATGTTTATATTAGTTAAGTTGTAAAGAACTATGACCGCTAATGCCCCTGATGCTGCAATTATTACAATAACAATATATTCAATAGTCGAAAGAAGATTATCAAAGGATGTTTTTATTTGAGTTACAGGCTCAACGTTCATAACAGTATCACTTTTTAAAAGATCGCTTATATATTCCTCTTGACTGGTATAATTAACATTCATTAATATTGTATTAATTTCTGCATTTTTATAATATGCTTTTTCATAGTCCTGTTTATTCATATATAAATATGTTCCAACATAATTTTCTGTAGCTCCTGTAACCTTAAATTCCTTTGTAAAGCCATCACCATTTTCTAAAGTTATAGAATCTCCTATGTCAATCCCCAATGTTTCCTTAAGTTTTTCAGAAATAACTACGGAAGATGAATTAAAGTCAATAGATTCCCCAGTAACTCTGTCTCTTAAATCAATTACGCTTTTTAAATTTTCAGCATCCTTTAAAACCTTTATTGATGTAATAATTCTCTCATTGCCATGGTGGACATAGCCATTTTCAGAGTAAATTTCAGCATAACTTTTTACATTTTTATTATTTAGAAAATTTAAAAGGATCTCATCATATTCCTTGTTTTCCTCCAGCTCCACATTTAAATTATATTTAAATATTTCATTAAACTGTGTGTTTGCAATGCTGTTTATGGAATCAAGAAGTCCAAAGCCAGTTACAAGCAGAGCTGTACACCCTGAAATACCAATAACTGTCATAAACAAATGTCTTTTGTATCTTAATATATTTCTTGCAGTTGACTTGTGGGTAAATTTCATTCTTGACCAAATAAATTCAATATTTTCAAGAAAAATTCTTTTTCCTGCCTTGGGAACCTTGGGAAGCATTAATGTTGATGGTTTTTCCTTCAAGGAGCTCATGGTAACATACAATGTAACTGTCATGGTTAAAATTATTATTAATAAAGCTTCAGGTATTGCATATTGCCATAAAAACTGATTTGTCAGATCAGGAAGATTATACATACTTCTATATGCATTCCAAATAACCAGCGGTAACAATCTAAATCCTATTAATACGCCTCCAATGCTTCCCAGCACACTTGCCAGTCCACTGTATATCAAATATTTAGAAACAATAAGAGATTTCTTGTAACCTAAAGCTTTTAATGTACCTATTTGAGTTCTTTCTTCTTCTACCATTCTGGTCATGGTTGTAAGTGTAACTAAAGCAGCAATTAGAAAGAAAAATATAGGAAACACCTTGGCAACATCCCCTACCTTTGATGCATTTGCAGAAAAACTTGCATAACTTACATTGGAATTTCTATCAAGCACATACCACTGAGGATTTTCGAGCTTTGCAATTTCATATTCAGCATCATTTAATTTTTCCTCTGCATCCCCTAATTTTTCTTCTGCTTCCTCTTTTGCATCTAAATATTTTTTTTCATTTTCATTTAGCTCTCTTAATCCATCTTCATATTCAATTATTCCATCTGCAAGTTCAATTTCACCGTCACGGATTTCCATTTCTGCCTTAATGGTTTCTTCTTTTAATGTTTCCTCTGCATCTTTTATTTCTTCAATACCATCATAATACTCTATCCAACCATCATCTAATTCTATTCTGGCATCGGCAAGCTCCTTGTATCCGTCATCTAACTCCTTTTTTCCATCTTCAAGTTCTAATCTTGCATCTTCAAGCTCTTTCCAAGCATCCTCAAGCTTTGTTCTGTTTTCTTCTAGTTCTATTTTAGCTTCTTCTAATTCCTTTTCCGCATCTCGTATTTTCTGCCTGCCTTTTCTTAGCTTGGATAGCCCGCTGTTATATTGCTCCCATCCATATTGAATTTCTAAGGCACCTGCTTTTAGCTTTTTTTCTGCTTCATCAATTAAGTTTTTAGCATCAATCAAAGCTTTAGAATCTGCAGGTATAGAAGGGTTCTCACCCTTCATATTTTCTAAAATTCCTGTAACAATAACCTTTAATACTTCATCATTTTCTAAAGCTAGAAACATATCATCAGTTGATGAAAAAGTAATGGCTGTAGGAGAAGTGGAAAGCGCATAAACGATACCTTTTGCTAATTCATTAAACTGTGTTTTTTGAGCTGTAAATTCAGCATATCCTTTATTGTAAGTCTCTTCTGCTTGTTCAAGTTGTTCCTTGGCAGCTGCAAGTTGTCTGCTTCCTTTACTCAATTCCTTCTTACCATCCTGAAGCTTTTCTAATCCATCAAGATACTCCTGTTCTCCTTCATCAAATTCAGCTTGAGCATCAATAAGTTCCTGTTCACCATCGAGAAATTCAGCTAAACCATCATCATATTCCTTTTGGCCTTCTGCAATATCAATTAAGCCATCAGCGTATTCCTTTTCACCATCATCAAGCTCAATTTTTGCATCCTCTAATTCCTTATAGCCATCTGCAATTTCTTTATTTGCATCATCAACTTCCTTTTGCAATGTAAGCTTTCCATCTTGTAATTCTTTTTTACCATCCTCAATTTCAATCGCCGCATCTTTTAACTTTTCTTTACCATCAGCTATTTTTTCTGCTGCATCATTTAACTTGTCCTCAGCTTCCTTTTTAGCATCCTCATATTCCTGTCTTGCATCATTTAATTTTTCATATGCTTCTTCTTTAATATCTACCAGCCTTATGGCTGATTGTTCCTTTTCTAACTCTTTTAATGTATCCACATATTTTTCCACGTAGTCTTCATATTCGTCTGTAAAGGCAATGAGTTTTTCAGCATCTTTTACTTTTATGAAAAAATCAGTGTAAACATCCAAGGCATAGCTTTTTTCATCAACATACACTAGACTGTTGGCTGTTCCGTTTCCTATGGAGCTTCTTTCCTTTTCAATTGAAAAGTAACTTGAATTTTCTACAATTCCTACAACCGTATACTCAAGTACATTGTAAGTATCATTTATATTTTCATAATCTTCATTTTCTTTTGACACAACAAGCTTAGTCCCTAATTCCACATCAATTACAGAACCCCAGCCTTTTTCCACCAAGCATTCATTTTCATTTTCTATTAATCGTCCTTCTACTAAATTTAAATTATTAATTATTTTCTTATTATTATTTAAAAGAGGTAGACCAAAAAGCTTGGCATTTAATACATTTTCCCCTGCATCCAACATAACATCTGTTACATAGGCAGGCATTATTTCATTTATACCATCTATGTTTCTTACAGAAGCCATATCTTTGCTTGTTAGACCCATAGTTGCTTTTATATTTATATCTGCTGCATTATTTTCATCATAAAAAGAATCTACTGTAGCAATCATATCTGGTGTGGTAACCAAAAGACCGCTAAGAAACCCTATGCTTAATGCAACTATTGAAAATATGGCGGCAAAACGCCCAAAGCTTGATTTTATTTCATCAAATATTATTTTTATATATGTTTTATTCACTACCATTCAATCCTTTCAACAGGCAATGGATTTTTATTGATTTCTATTTTTTGAACAGAGCCGTTTTTTACGCTTATAACCCTGTCAGCCATTTGTGTTAGAGCAAGATTATGAGTAACAACTATTACTGTATTTCCTAAATTCCTGCATGTATCCTGCAAAAGCTTAAGTATATTTTTTCCTGTGTTATAATCAAGTGCACCTGTCGGTTCATCACATAAGAGTATTTTTGGATTTTTAGCCAACGCTCTTGCAATTGAAACTCTTTGCTGTTCTCCTCCGGATAATTGAGCCGGAAAGTTATTCATTCTATCCTTTAGCCCAACTTGAATTAACGCTTCTCTTGGGTCCATGGGATTCTTGCATATTTCAGAAGCTAGCTCAACATTTTCAACTGCAGTAAGGTTTTGCATTAAATTATAAAATTGAAAAACAAAACCAACATCATACCTTCTATAATCTGTAAGTTGTTTTTCATTTAAGCTGCTTACCAAACAATCATCAAGCTTAATAATTCCTGAGTCACAGGAATCCATACCTCCTAAGATATTTAATATTGTAGTCTTGCCGGCACCTGAAGGTCCCACAATAATACAAAATTCACCTTTATCTATTGTAAAATTCACATTGTCAGAGGCAGCTATTTGCATACCACCCATATTGTAATACTTGCAAACATTTTCAAACAAAACATAACTTTTCAATTTATCACCTTCCAAGTTCCTTCTGATTAAATATTATATCAAATCATAAATTAATATTCAATTATTCATTTAACAATAAAGAGACAGAATTCATATAATATATAAATAATATATAGAAAGGAAATTTATATGTATAATCAATATAACCTAAAGCCTTGGCAAATGCCCACTTTCTATTATAACCAACCAAATTTACAAACAGGCATTGTTAATGCTAATGAAATACAGCAGCCTCAATATAATAAATCGTCTATGTACTATATTGCCAACGTTCCTATAGGTCTTGCAAAATCATTAGAAGGCAAATACTATGTTGGATTAGCTGATAACTTGGCATTTGGTAATGCCACTCACACATGGGCCAGATTATATAATCCACCTGATTCAGGAGTAAATCTATTTGTTAATGTATGGACTACTACAGACATACATTCAACGCCCTTTAGAGTGCAAATATATTTTAATTCATTTGCTACAGGCATTGTGCAACAGTCATATAATGTAACACCTGCTAATACCGCCTTTGAGCCATTGCAAAAACCTCATGTGAGATTGGAATATGCTGTTGGTGTTACAAGTTTTCCACAAGGAGGTACGTTAGGGTTTGTAAGAAATGGCGAAGCAGGAACTACCATTGTTTCAGATGAAGAAGGAAAATTTATATTTCCTCCTGGAGGGAATTTTTTAATATTTATTTCAAACCCTATAAATCCAACTATACCGGCTATTGGCAAAGCGGCATTTGGATGGTGGGAGGAGCCTATAATTTCATAATTCGCCTTAAGAAAATATTAATACTTACTTTTATAGAACACCGATGTACTCAATCGGTGTTCTAATTTGAACATTTATTTTTATTAATATCATTTAAGTTTCAAAGAATATATTTCAATGTATGTGTTATATATCCTTGATTTCAAGGACTTTCCATTGATTCTATATTACATTTTAATTACAATTTAATAGCCGAATCTCTTTAGGAGTACCGGGGATATAAATCGGGGTGAAGCCTAATAAGGCGGGGTGCCTCAACCCTAATCCGTCAACTAACCTGGAAGGCATAGGAGGATAAAAATGAATAAAAAAACTTTAAAATCAATTCTATTAACGACAAGTCTTACAATAGGACTATCTATGTCTGTATCTGCAGAAGCTCATGCAGCCACACACGCAGTTGTTCAAGGAGATTCCTTGTATAAAATAAGCAGAGCTTACCATACAACAGTGGCAAATTTAATGGTCAGTAATAATATGAATAACTATGATTTGAATATTGGCCAATCAATTAATATTCCTGAGGAAAAATACATAGTGCAACAAGGTGATACATTATTTCTAATATCACAAAAGCACAACATTTCATTGTCCAAGCTAAGACAAGCCAACAACGTTTGGACAAACCACATATTTCCCGGACAGACATTAGAAATTCCTTTTGACACTGAATCAAAAGAGGACACTACTGAAGCACCGGCACCTGTACAAGAAGTTCCAGCCCAAGAATCACCTGTTGAAGAAATTCAGGTACCAAAAGAAGAATCTCAAGCTTATTCTGCTCAAGAATTGGACTTGCTAGCAAGATTAATAATGGCTGAAACAGAAAGCCAGCCTTATGAAGCAAAGGTTGCTGTTGGCGCAGTTGTTATGAACAGAGTAAAAAGCGGGCTATTTCAACCAACAATTTCTGGTGTAATCAATGAAAAAATTAATGGATACTACCAATTTACTCCGGTTGAAAACGGATGGATTAAAAGGGCTGCAAATGAAGAATGCATACGGGCTGCAAAAGAAGCATTAAGCGGAGTTGACAACACAAATGGTGCATTGTTTTATTATGACGATTCCACAACAAATCAATGGATATTATCTAAACCAGTTTCTGTACATTATGGCAGGATGATTTACGCATATTAAAATTTATAGCCTCCTTATGATAGGAGGCTATTTTTTAGTAAATTTTAATGTTCTTATATAATTTTCTTGTCATAATCATCACTAACATCATTAATATTATTAATACTTCAAAAACAAATTAATTATTTATTTGTTATGTAATACTCTTAATAAATCACTGAATACTCCATAAGCTGTCTGCTCTATTTCAGGTTCATGCTCAACTATGGAAACAGTGCCCATTAAATCCGTTGTAATGCTTACTACTGAAGTAGTACCATTTATTGTTGAAAGCATTGATTTATTTGATACTTCTTCTGGACTTACCTTGGCATAGACATTGTTATTTTCAATTTTACCATGACATAAGAGCTTAATCGTATTACCTCTTTCCTCTGCCATTTTTATTTGTTCCATGGTAATGCCTTCTATACCCTTTCTATCTACATCTAATGGAGTAATGTTTGCGTTCATTAAAACATTTAATAATGCTGCTGTTTTAGCGGCAGCATCCCATCCTTCAATGTCCATGGAAGGATCAGCTTCAACAAAGCCTCTTTTTTTACCTTCCTCTATAATTAAATTATATTCTTTTCCTTTAGCCATTTCTTCTAAAACAAAGTTGGTAGTTGTATTTAATATGCCGTTAATTTCTGTAACCTTACAAAATCTTAAAGTTTCATCCACTAAATTAAATATAGGAGTTCCATCCATAACTGTTGTTTCAAAATAAAATAATACTTCATTTTTTAGGGCTAAATTTTTTAGTTCATCATATGCCCAGGCTATAGGACCCTTGTTAGCACTAACTGCATGTTTTTTTCTTAATATTGCTGTTTTTATATGGTCAATTGCAGGTTGCCCTGAAAATATCATTAATGGTGTTAACTCTATTAAAACATCATAATCTGCCTTTTCAGCAATTTCCATAGTGCTTAATGTAGTATATTCACTGCTTTTATCATCAAATTTATTATATTTAATTACATCATCCAAAGCTTTAATTAAATTTATTCCATTCTCATTAATTAAGCTGCCTTTACTTTTGGTTGATATGGCGGTAATCAGTACTTCAGTGTTAAAGCTGTTAAAAATATCATCCTTTTTGCTTAGCAAAAGCTTAGTAAATGCCTGCCCTACATTACCAAACCCAAGAAGTGCTATTTTTAATTTGTCTTTATTATTCATAATCACTTGCTCCTTACTTTTTATTTTTGCTATATTTTATAGATTCTTGAACAAAATCCTCAAATAGTTTTAAAAATTCAGGATGTTTTTTTGTTAAGGCTTCAGGATGCCACTGAACTCCTATCAGATACCTGTCATCTGTTGCTTCAACAGCTTCTATAACATTATCCTTTGATAGAGCACATATTTTCAAATTTTCGCCTAAATCCTTAATTGCCTGATGATGAAATGAATTAACATATATATTATTTTCATTAAAAATATTGAATAATCTTGTATTGCTTGAAATATCAACTGAATGATATAGGTCATAATCAAAGGTATCATTAGGATTATGTCCATTAACATTAGGCATCTGCTTGTAAATATCCTGATACAAGCTTCCTCCCAATGCAACATTTATTAATTGAACACCTCTGCATATTCCAAGTATAGGCATATTTTTTTCGTATGCTCTTTTGAAAAGCCCAAGCTCGCATATGTCCCTATATGGCTCTATAGTATTTATTTCTTTTAATGGTTCCTCATTAAAATATCTTGGGTGAATATCAGCTCCTCCTGTAAACAATATCCCATCTAGCATGTCTACATATGAATCAAAATCCTCATCATTTTCAATTGTAGGAATGCTAACTGGAAGTCCTCCTGCGGCAAATGTTGAATTTACATAATCTACTATAACAACACAATACCTTCCTCTTTCACGATTATAAGTGGTTAACCCGATTATTGGCTTTTTGCTCATTATTGTCTCCTTTTGTTATGATTTAAGCGATACTATTGTTAATATTATACAATAATAAATAAAGAAATGATATGGAAAAATATTTTGGAAGAGATTCTTTGTTGACAACAAGTACATATAAAAACTAAAGAGACAGGTGGCTGTCTCTTATATTATATGTTTTTCTTCATATTTATAGTATGACTATATCTCTTGGATGTGGCGGTATTGCTATTGTTTCTTGTTTATATGGAACCCCGGGCATAACTGAATTTAAATTATAGTTAAATTGTGCCTTTATACCTGGAAACAAGCGAATATTAAGAACGTTTATGCTGTAATATCCGTCCTTTTCTATAAGCATGTTGTAAGTTGAAAAACAATATTCAGGTCCTTGAATTAAAGTACCCAAAGGATTCGCTACAGGTAATTCTATTACGAGTGGCTTAGTTTCTGTATACAAGGTCATTAAGGGAGCAGAGTTTCCTTCATCCTTTTTGGCAAAAATAGTAACTTTTGCTCCTTCTATGGGAACTGTTCCTCTATCGGTAAAAACAAACAACTCTAAATATCCTGTTCCTGTACATGGTGTTACTTGACTAGCTATAATGTTAGAGGGTTTTAAGTTATTATAGCAATACAAATTTTCATATATATCAAATATATTCTTTTTATTTCTCAAGCTAATCTCTCCAATCATATATAATTTTAAATATATATTAATATATAATATGCATATGATTTAAAAAGGATAAAAATAAGAGCTGTCATGCTCTTATTTTTGCTTTCATATTAATAAAAGGTACCCGCTGCTTAAGAAGTAGTGGATATTTTAACTTGTTATATTACATCAAAAAAGCTCAGCTGGTCACTTTCGGGAAGTCCATTTAAGCAATTGAACTTTTTAAGAAGCTCAATTGAGGCATTTCCTATTTTCGCCTTTTTTCTTAAATCATCAATTGACTTAATAGATTCTTCACTGTGGACTGCATTATAAATACCTTCTGCTGCCACCGTACCAAGTCCTGATATAGAGTTAAAAGGAGGTCTGATTCCTTCAGATTCTACAATAAATTTAGCAGCTTGGGACTTATATAAATCTACGGGAAGGAACTTGAAACCTCTCTCATGCATTTCAAGAACAAGCTCCAAATCATCGTACATGTCCTTGTCTCTATTAGCAGCTTCATTTCCTTGTGCTTCAATTTCTTTCATTTTTTCTTTCACAACTTCTTTTCCATTTATCATATATTCAGCATCAAATGCTTTTGCTCTAATGGAAAAATAAGCAGCGTAGTATGCTTCGGGAATATGAACCTTAAACCATGCAACTCTAAATGCCATCATAACATAAGCTGCTGCATGGGCCTTAGGGAACATATATTTTATTTTCTTACATGACTCTATATACCATTCCGGTACATTGTGTTTTCTCATGAGCTCTTCATATTCTGGAAACTTAGGATCCTTTAATGCCTTTCCCTTACGAACTGTTTCCATTATTTTAAAGGCTGAATTAGGAGGAAGACCCTTTTTAATTAAGTAAACCATTATGTCGTCCCTTGTACAAACAGCTTCACTTATGGTCTTAACTATTCCTTGGTCAATTAATTCCTTGGCATTGCCAATCCATACATCTGTACCGTGTGAAAGACCAGATATACATAATAAGTCAGAAAATGCTTTCGGCATTGTATCTAACAGCATGCTTCTTACAAACTTTGTACCAAACTCAGGAACTCCAAACGTTCCAACCTTTGAACCTATTTGCAATGGGCTAACTCCCAGTGCCTCTGTGGAAGAAAAAAGGCTCATAGTTTTTTTATCATCCATAGGAATTGATAAAGGGTCAACCCCTGTTATATCCTGAAGCATCCTTATAACTGTAGGATCATCATGACCAAGTATATCCAGTTTTAAAAGGTTTTGGTCTATGGAGTGATAATCAAAATGTGTAGTAACAATATCTGAATCTGCATCATCTGCAGGATGCTGCACAGGACAAAATTCAAAAATTTCCCTTCCTTTGGGAACAACTATTATACCTCCGGGATGCTGCCCGGTTGTTCTTTTTATACCTGTGCATCCCTTTGCTATTCTCGCTATTTCAGCCTTATTAACATGAATGTTTTTTTCTTCATAATATTTTTTTACATATCCAAAGGCTGTTTTATCTGCAATTGTACCTATGGTTCCTGCTTTAAATGTTGTACCTTTACCGAAAATAACCTCTGTATACTTATGTGCCCTAGATTGATATTCACCTGAAAAGTTAAGGTCTATATCAGGCTCCTTATCACCGTTAAAGCCCAAAAATGTTTCAAATGGTATGTCCATGCCATCTTTTGCTAATTTTTCACCGCATATCGGACAATTTTTATCAGGCAAGTCAAAGCCAACCATTGCTTCATATTTATCAAATTCTGAATGCTTGCAGCTTGGGCATCTATAATGGGGCTGTAGTGCATTTACTTCGGTTATACCAGTCATGTATGCAACCAATGAAGAACCTACAGAGCCTCTTGATCCAACTAGGTAGCCATCTTCATTAGATTTTGCAACCAGCTTTTGAGCAATCAAGTACATAACAGAAAAACCGTTATTAATAATAGAGTCTAACTCCTTATCAAGTCTTGATTTAATAATTTCAGGGAGGGGGTCTCCATATAGCTCATGAGCCTTTCCATAAGTGATATCTTTAATTGTCTGCTCGCAGCCTTCTATGTGAGGAGTTGCCTTTTCATCTGAAATGGGGCTTATTTGTTCACACATATCTGATATTTTATTTGTATTTTCTACTACAACCTCATATGCTTTTTCTTCTCCTAAGTATAAAAACTCCCTAAGCATTTCATCAGTTGTCTTTAAATACAAGGGAGCTTGGAAGTCTGCATCCTTATACCCCTGACCCGCTTCGATAATTCGTCTGTAAATTTCATCTTCAGGGTCTAAAAAATGAACGTCTCCTGTGGCAACAACTAATTTGTTTAATTTTTCCCCTAATGTAACTATTTTTCTGTTAATATCCTTTAAATATTCTTTATGGGGAACCTGTTCTTGTCTTACAAGGTAGTCATTATTGCCTAAAGGCTGTATTTCCAAATAATCATAAAATTTTGCTACCTCTTCTACTTCCTCTTCGCTTTTTCCGTTAAATATTGCCTGATATAATTCACCCTCACTGCAAGCACTGCCAATAATTAAGCCTTCTCTATATTTTTTGAACATACTTTTTAATATTCTTGGCTTTTTATAAAAATAATCAAGGTGAGAATATGATACCAACTTGTACAGGTTCTTAAGACCCACATAGTTCTTCGCCAATATAATAGCATGGAATGTATTAAGCTTTTTATATGCTTCTTTTTTTGACTTTTCATCCCCTGCATATATTTCTATGTCATCTAGGGTTACTGCGCCTCTTTCCTTTAGCATATCAATCATTATATTAAAAACCTTGACAGTAGTTGCCACATCGTCCAATGCTCTATGGGCAACTTCAACTGTAATTCCTAAGTTTTTAGCAATCCTTCCCAGCTTGTAGGATTTGTAATCAGGAAATAATTCCTTTGCTAAAGACAATGTATCTAAATAAGTATAATCAAATTTATGTCCTAAAACCCTTGCATTATGTTTCAAAAAGTTTATATCAAATTCAGCGTTGTGTGCAACCAATACGCTGTCCTCTAAGAATTCTAACAGCTTAGGAAATACCATATCAATAGTCTTTGCATCTCTTACCATGTCATCAGTAATGTTTGTAACCTCTACAACTCTTGCAGGAATTGGTTTTTCAGGGTTTACAAATGTGCTGAACTCATCAATTACCTTGCCGTTTTTAAGCTTCATAACACCTATTTCTGTTATTTTTTCCGTCAAAGGTGAAAAGCCTGTGGTTTCTAAATCTAAGACGCAATATGTTGTATCAATTTCTTGGCCTTTTGAATTAGTCACTGAATTCTTCTTATCAGGTGCAAGGTATGCTTCCACTCCGTACAACACCTTAAAATCAGGATTATTTCTGCCTAAAAGCTTATGAGCCTCCGGATATGCTTGAACAACTCCATGGTCTGTAATAGCAACGGATTTCATACCCCAGCCCATAGCTCTTTTAATTAAGTCTGTAGCACTGGTCATGGCATCCATTTGACTCATTTGAGTATGCATGTGAAGCTCAACTCTTTTAACCTTGGCGTTATCCATTCTTTGAGCTCTTTTTACACCTTCAGTTTCAATTATAGTATTAGCTATAAGCTCAACTTCACCAGAAAATTTGCTATAGCTTGAATTTCCTGCCACTCTTGCTCCCTTAGCGTCCTCTAGCCTTGATAAAACATCTTGTTCTTCACCAGGCTTGCAAAAGCATTTACATGTCATGGAGCTTGTTCCGTCATATAAGTCAAAGGAAATTAAAAACTTTCCGCTTCTTAATTCCATGGAATCCAGATTTGATATTTCCCCTTGTAAAGCAATTCTTCCTTCATCCTGGGTTATATCTGCAATTTTCACTATACTATCCTTAATGTTTGCGCTCCTGCCATATATGAGATTTGCATCCTTAGATTTTGTTTCTTGACCTTCCTGTTTAACAACATTTGCCTTTTTTACACTAGCAGCTGCTGATGCAATACTTACCAGTGCTTCATCTTGAATAAGCTGTATTTCTCTTGCCATTGCTTCTTCATGTTGTCTCATGAAATCCTGGCTGCTTATTATATCCGTAAAATTAATTTTGAAATTCTCACAATACAGCTTTTTTATAGATTCATGTATTAATTTATCATATCCTTTAGTTTCTAACATTTCAGATACTGCACTTTTAAATTTAAAATTTATTATTTTTTCATTATTGTTAATTTCAAATTCACAGCTTCTAAGAGCAGATTTTAATAGAGGAAGCTTTTCGGAAATCATATGTAATATGTTTTTAAGTTCTTGTTCTAAAGGTTTTTTTTCTGCATTTTCCGTATATTTTATTGTTACAATGACTTGTGCTAATCCAAATCTTTTCTTTACAAAGTCATTAAGCTGCTTAATTTCTTTTACATCTGCAAATTTATCAACCAATATTTTTAATTCTAGTGTCTTGGTTTTTTTACATAGAACAACACCCTCTACAAGGGCTGTTCCTATTTGACCAGTATTAAAATCGCTGAAAACTTCATTAATTCTTTTCATCTCATATACCTTCTAAAAAATTTAACGCTTTAATTATATAACAATATTGAAAATATTGCATCGATAAAATTTATTTACATTTAAGATTTAAATAAAAAAGTTCTCAAATGAGAACCATTATTCTTGTTTGACAACATCAAAATCAATTGATAATTGTTTAGACGAATTGCTTTTTCTATGATGCCCCATTGATATTCTATAATCATATAAAGGACATGTTTTTACTCTGCATTCTCTTATTTCTCTTTTTTGTCCATTGCAACATTCCAGACATTTTCTTCTAATTGCTTGTATTGGTGTTAAAAATTCTTTCATAATACCACCCTTTAATAAATTACAAATTGAATTATAGCATAAATTTTATAATATGTATAGATTAATTTATAATACAAGCTTCAAGGCAATGGTAAAAAAACTCTCCGATGTGAGAGTCATATTATTGCAAAATTGTTATATTCAAGTATAAAATCTTTTCACCTACATACAAATCATTAATATGGATTTAAAGAATATAAATAGTTATAAATTATCAATAAAACAACAATGGCTATTAATAAAATTATTGATAATACTGTAAGCATTTTATTTTTCCTTTTGATTCCATAAATTATTCCTGCAACTGAAGCTGTAATTAAAGCTATTACAAGTACCATCATAATCATCTCTTTATTTATAATTATACCCGTTATATTGTTAATATAACAACAGAAAAAAATATATTTTTCTTAATTTCTATATACTAAAAACATATTTTATTATATAATAAAATAATATTTAAAGAAATTTGGAGGTAACATGGATAATTACAACAATCTAATACTCATGTTAAAGGATACAACAACAGGTTTTTTTGACCAAACCATTGGTTCTTATGAAATACATAATAATATGGAATATATTGATAAAATATATGCTGCTGAAGATGAGGATGATGTTTATATTTATTTAACTTTAACAACTGAAGAAATTGAGGAAGATTGGAAATATTCAGGTATTTTTGATTTATATAACGAAGAATTATTCGATGATAAAATAATTGAATTTGAAGAATTGTCTGGAAATTATAATCCTAAATGGGTTTTAAAAATTAAATATTCTGAGGATGCAAAGCAAATTGAAGATTTATTGAACGAAATTTTAAAACTTCATGTAGATGAAATTCAGCGAATAATCCCTTTAATAAATCCCGATGACTATACAGAAGAATAATTAGCTATATAAAAAAATTAAGGAGGCAAATTATTGTCTCCTTTTTTATCTAACCTAAAAACTCTTTAATACATCTTCTATAGGCTTCTACCGGGTTGCTGGCTTCCGTAATTGGTCTTCCTACTACTATATAATCAGAGCCCAATTCTTTTGCTCTTGCAGGAGTTGTTACTCTTACCTGATCGCCAGTCGCATTATCCTCAAATCTCACTCCCGGTGTTACAGTTAAAAATTCCTGTCCGCATACATCATGAACCTTGCCTGCTTCTAAGGGTGAGCATACTACTCCGTCAAGATGTGCTTCTTTTGCATTTTTGGCATAGTGCATCACAACTTCATCCAATGACTTATCTATTAAAAGGTCACTTTTCATTCTTTCCTCACTTGTAGAAGTTAACTGTGTTACTGCAATTATTAGAGGCCTAGAACCATCTTCTCTTGTTAATCCCTTTAATGCTGCCTCCATCATTGCAATGGTTCCTGCTGCATGGAGATTTACCATATCTATATCAAGATTTGAAAGAGCCCTCATAGATTTCATGACTGTATTTGGTATATCATGAAGCTTAAGATCTAGAAATATTTTATGTCCCATTTGTTTTATATGTCTTACTATTTCTGGTCCCTCAGAATAAAATAACTCCATTCCTATTTTCACATATGGCTTTTCTTCAGTAAATTTTGATAAAAACTGTATAGTTTCATTTTTATTGTTGAAATCACAAGCAATAATTACATCCTTTCCCATTTGTTCCTCCATTGTACATTAAATTTCAATAATTATAGCACATACTAAAAATTTAATAAACATGTTTTATAAATAATAAACTTTTAAATATACAAGACATTTTAAAAACTATATAAATTAAATTATTTTGTTTATTTTATTTTTTAAGGGGTATAAAAATAAACAAATATTATGTACGACGAAGGGAGGATTTTAAATGTCATTAGAAAATGAAAATTTAGAATTAGGACAAGTGGAAATATCAGATGATGTAATAATTAATCTTGCAGGTATAGCTACAAGTAGTGTAAAAGGGGCAAGTGTGTCTCGTCCGGGTGTTGCTAAAGGTATTACCAATATGTTTTCAAAAAATAATTATTCCGGCGGAATAAAAATCGAGAAAAATGAAGATATTGTTGCAGTAGATATTAATATTGATGTTATTTACGGCAGCAATATTAAAGATATCGCCAATGAAGTACAAACAGCAGTAAAAAAAGAAATTGAAGCAATGACAAGTTTAAATGTATCCATAGTAAATGTGCATGTACTTAATTTCCTGCAAGAGAAAGGAAAAGACATAACTGACATTCCTCAAATTACTGAATAATATAATAATTTAAGCTATATTTCAATACAAAAAATGAAATATAGCTTTTTAATTCTATTATAGGTTATCAGAAAGAGTTAATGCCTTTTGTTTATATGTATAATATTTGTAATATACTATGAAAAATAATGCTGTAATAATCCATGATAAAGGATAGCTCATAACTACTGTTTTAAAATTATTCAATATAGGTAACATAATGAAAATCCACATTATACGGAAAACACATACCCCCAAGCCTGTAAGCACCATGGGTATAAATGAGTTTCCCATTCCTCTTAAAGAGCCTGAATATATTTCTATAAATACATATGTAAAATATGCCGGGACCATAATCTTAACCATTTCAGATCCTATTCTGATTACATTCACATCGTTAGTAAAAAATATAAAAAAGTGATTGCTTCCAAAATATAATAATAGGCTTAACACTGCTGATACAGACAATGTCATAACAAGGCAGACATTAATACCCTGTTTGACTCTTGAGTACTTTTGCGCGCCATAATTTTGGCCAACAAAGGTTGTTACTGATACACCAAAAGAAGCTACAATCAACCAATATATTCCGTCTATTTTGGCATAAGCAGCCCATGCAGCCACAGTATCAGTTCCAAAGCTGTTAATGCTAGCTTGTATTACTATGTTTGCTAATGAATACATGAGGGATTGAAATCCTGCAGGAAGCCCTATTTGCATAATTTTTTTTAACATTTCTTTATCTATACGAATTAGTTTCTTATCAATTCTATAGCATTGATGCGATCTTTTTAAAAACAAATATACAAAGAAAGCACTAAATAAGTTTGATATTACCGTTGCTACTGCTGTACCACCAACCCCTAATTTGAAAACCACAACAAACAATGATACCAAAAAAATATTTATTAAGCTAGATGCAACGAGATAATATAATGGTCGTTTTGAATCTCCAATAGCACGCAATATTCCTGCACCCATGTTAAAAAATAATATAGGAATCATACCGCAAAAATATAATCTTAAATAAGTCAAAGATTCTGACATTATGTCTTCAGGAGTTCCCATAAGCCTCAAGGCAAATGGAGCTGATATAACTCCTACTACAGTAATTATGAATCCACCAACTAGCGCCAAGGCTACAGAAGTATGAACAGCCATACTTACGTCTTCTTCGTTTTTGCCCCCGTAATATTGAGATATAATAACAGTAGCACCCGTTGACAAACCAACAAAAAAGTTAACAAACATATTAAGAATTGAACCCGTAGAACCCCCTACGGCCGATAAAGCCTCCTTACCAATAAATTTCCCTACAATTATGGCATCAACTGTATTGTACATTTGTTGAAAAAATGTACCAAATAGCATAGGAAAGAAAAATATTAAAAGTTGCTTCCAAATGATACCTTCTGTTATGCCATTCATATTCTCTTGGACTGATTTCATCATTCACCTACGTTAGTATTAAAATATAATATTTCAGTGAGTATTCTACTCCTTTTTAAATAAATATTCAATCAGATTTTAGGTTGTTAATTACATTAATTAGGCACATTTTTATTCCAGTAAAAAACAGAGCCTTTATTTAAGGGCTCTGTCTAATGTATGTTATATTTTATTATTTATCTTTAATCTTTTCTAAAATAAGCTTAGCGCAATCAATTTGATTTGGTATATTGCCGTTTTCGTCTTTAACACGCCAAATATCCGGTGTTATTTCATCAGCCACATAAACCTTGTTGTTTTCATCAAATCCCAATTCTATTTTAAAATCAATCAATTTTAAATTCATTTGTGCAAGCTCTTTTTTAAGAACCTCTCCAACATTAACTAAAATTTGCAATGCTTCATCATATTGTCCTTCTACTAAAAGACCCTTCATAATGCATAGTCTTTCACTTATTAGCGGGTCACCTTGTTCATCATCCTTAAGTGTTACTTCAAGATATGGTGGATTAAATGGTATTCCTTCCTCCAATGTAAATCTGCGGCACATGCTTCCTGCTGTATAATATCTAAGCACAAATTCCAGCTTTGGAACAGTAAGTTTACGAACCTGCATAAGGCCATTATCAATATCAGCACCTAAATAATGAGTTGGGATGCCATTTTTCTCAAGCAATTCAAAAAAATACTTAGTAACCTTTAGTCCGGTTTTGCCCTTCCCTTCCACACTTCCGCCAACTGTGTTGGAGCCTGGATCAAATACCCCGTTTTCTCCGGTGGCATCATCCTTAAATAAAAGATAAACTTCACCGTTTTCTTCATTTGTAAGAACATTCTTTGTCTTTCCATTATAAAGTGTTTTCATTAGTTCACTCCTAAATTTTATATTGTAAGTTATTTTATCATAAAGAAAAATAAATGTCGATATATTTTAATAATATTTTTAAAAATATTTTTATTATTACGAATAATTATTGCTTATAATAATCATTACATTCGCAATTAAAAATTTACAACAAATTTATAAAATGATAAATTTTATTGCTACATACCGAATAGTCTTAAGTATAAGAGAAGTAGAAAATATCTTCATCCCATTATATTAGCAGTTTGAATATTGCATTAAAGGGTAAATATATTTTATTGAAATATTTATTTTTAATACATTTTTTCAATTAAAATATTTTATTGCTAACCAGGAGGTATGTATGTCAGAAAATAATTATAATAAAATTGAAATAATTGAAAATACACAAATAAAAGAAAACCAAAAACCTAAAAAACCAAAAAGAAAAATATGGACTATTTTTAAGGTTTTATTTTTATTGTTATTTATATTACTAACTAAAACTTCGCAGTTGTAAAAATATATACGGACTTTGAAAATTCAATATTATTTAACAAATAAATAGCATGAAACCAACATTTTTGGTATAATTGAATTGTCGAAAACAACTATCAAAAACGGGGGTTCATGCTATGAAAATTATAACACAAAACAATGAAAATGATAAGAAGGTTTCTTCATCAATTATAAATTTTTTTAAAACATATAAGATATCTTCAATATTAAAAGATTCAAACGCATATAAAAGCAAGGGCGTATCAGTGGTTGAGCTGTTCAGATATTTGTTCGCACTTGTTTTTGCAAACCGCAGCATGTACATGAATATGCTGACTGGTAAGCATACCGAAAGCTTTTCCAAGGATACTGTGTACCGTTTCTTGAATTCATCATCTATTAACTGGATGCGTTTCACTACTTTGCTTTCTGCAAAAATTGCAACTTCAACAATCACAAAATTAACTGATGAAAATCGTGTAAATGTCCTAATTGTAGATGATACCATGTTTGAACGCAACAGCTCCAAGAAAGTTGAACTGCTTTCAAAGGTCTATGATCATGCTAAAAAGACATACAAGTACGGGTTTCGTCTCCTAACTTTGGGCTGGTCTGATGGAAACACTTTTCTTCCTGTCAATGGCTGCCTTTTATCTTCTGAGAACCAGAAAAGTCGTTTAAATGAAGCTAAAGATCTAGATAAAAGAACAATTGGTTTTGCAAGAAGAAAATTATCTCAAACAAAAGCAACATCCGTCATGCTTGATATGATAGATTTAGCAAAGAAAGCATGCATACCTGCATCTCATGTTTTGTTTGACACATGGTTTTGCTCACCGTCCTCGCTCATCGCAATCAAGAAGAAAAAGCTTGATGTTGTTGCAATGGCTAAAAAAACACCTAAAATGCATTATCTTTACAATGGAAAAATGCAGCCTATTACCGAAATTTATAGACAAAACAGGAAACGTAGAGGGCGCTCAAAGTATCTCTTGTCTGTTGAAGTTTCCGTTGTTAAAGATGAAGACACCATATCAGCAAGGATTATCTATGTCCGCAACAAGAAGAAGAAAAAAGATTATCTTGCTCTTATCACGACTGATATGACCATCAGCGAAGAAGAAGCTATCCGAATTTACGGTAAACGCTGGGAGATTGAGGTCTTCTTCAAAGTATGCAAATCATATCTCAGACTCAGTAAAGAGTGCAATTCACTGTCCTATGATGCAATGACTGCACATACAGCAGTTGTTTTCACAAGATACATGATGCTTTCAGTGGAAAACCGAAAAGAGTCGGATATCAGAACACTTGGCGAAACTTTCTATTTCTTTTCAGATGAACTGTCTGATATTACTTGGATTCAGGCTTTTCACAAGATTATGCAGATATTCATGAATACTCTGTCTGACAAATTATCATTAACATCAGAGGAATTGGATAAACTTCTGGATGCTTTTATATTAGCTCTTCCTAAAGAATTAAAGGGAAGTCTGCGTTTGTGTGCTTAAAATACTAAAATCTAATATATCTATTTTGTTAAATATTGAATTTTCAAGGTCCGTATTGTTTATTTATGTGCGAAGTTTAAGTTACTAATTATTTCCGGTGGTATTATTGCCGGAAAATTATACGAGATTGTCCAAACTGCACCTAAAATAGATCCCACTAATTCCTTAAATATACTTGCTGAAAGCTCTGTTATTGTGGATGAACAAGGAAATATTATTGAACAAATTCATGACCCTAATGAAAACAGGGAAATAGTAAAATTAAAACATATTCCTTTTGTTGTACAAAATGCCTTTATAGCCATAGAAGATCATCGTTTCAAGGAGCATATTGGCATAGATGTAAAACGTATTGCAAGTTCATTAGTACATAATTTTCAAGTTGGAGACCCTAAGGCTCAAGGAGCAAGCACCATAACACAACAGTTGGTTAAAAACCTATATTTAACAAATGAAAAGTCATGGGAAAGAAAAATAAAAGAAATATATTTAGCTATTCAGGTAGAAAGAACACTTTCAAAGGATCAAATATTAGAAAGCTATTTAAATACAATTCCCTTAGGTCAAAGCTCTTATGGAGTACAAACAGCTGCATATACATACTTCTCCAAAGATATCGCAGAGCTTACTTTAGCAGAAAGCGCTCTATTAGCTGGAGCAGCTAAAAGTACCGTGGCTTACGCCCCATTTAACAGATATGCCCTTGAAAATCTAGACAATATACCTTCAGAAGATATTGTGGGATATATTTATATAGGTTCTGTTAAATATGCCTGCGTTTATAATCCTAAAGCCATAGAAAGACAACATGTGATTTTAGACAGAATGCTAGAATTAGGATTTATTGACCAAACAGCATATGATAATGCTATATCTGAAGATATGAGGATGGCATTAAAACCAGGAGAAACTAAACTTGAAGATATTTCTGTTTCATCAATGGATTATGTTAAAGAAAAAGTAATTGAAGATTTAATAAATGAAAAAAACATGACTTATAAAGAAGCTGCTGATTATGTTTATAAGGGTGGCTTAATTATTACTACAACCATTGATGTTAATATGCAAAAGCAATTAGAAAGTTCTTATGATAATTTTTCTCTTCTTTACTTGGGAGCAGAACCCACCGGCGATAAGCCCGTTGGTCAGGACTGGAGATACTTCAAGTGGCAGGATGGAAAAGGAACAGGTACATTAGATTCTAATCTTAATATTTTAAATGAATATGGACAGCTGATTTATTATGACAAAGTAAACATATTGGATACAAACAACAATATTTATTTAAATGCTAACGAATACAGCTTTAATGAAAAAGGAGATTTGACAATCAACTCAAAAAAATTTGATATATATGGGTCCTCTATAGATATAACAGATTGCTATAGTATTGATGATAAGTATAACTTCGTTTCTCACACATTGGGTGAGCTGAGTTTGGGCAATAATTATGAAGTTGTGGAGAAAAAAGGAATAAAGGGTATATTTGTTATTAGCAATGAATTTTTAAGTAATAACCCCAATATGTTTTTTCTCGAAAATGACATGCTTAAAATATCCAATAAAAGCTTCTACTATCAAGAAAGAGGAATTGTACAGCCTCAATCTGCTGCTGTAATAATGGATTATAAAACCGGAAAAATCAAGGCAATCGTTGGGGGAAGAAATGTTGAAGGTAGCAAAATATTTAACAGAGCCACACATGCAGCAAGACAACCAGGCTCTACAATTAAGCCTTTGTCCGTATACCTGCCTGCACTTGATTTAGGATACTCCCCTGCCTATGTATTAAATGATATACCTAGGTATAATACAAGCGGTGAAAGATGGCCTAAGAATTGGTATGAATACAAAGCTGTAAAATATTGGGGCAAAATTACTCTTAGAAAATCTATTGAGCAATCAATAAATACAAATGCTGTTAATATGCTTGAAATAATCGGTACAGATAAATCTATCGCCTTTTTAACACAGCTTGGATTAATTAATCCAGAAAATCCTGAAAAAGATACATTTATTTCTCCCGAAGAAAATGCATCTCACAATGATGTAAATTTAGCCTCATTGGGTTTAGGGGGATTAACAAAAGGATTTTCACCTCTTGCTATGACTGCTGCTTATGGTGCCATTGCCAATGATGGAGTTTACATTGAGCCTATTGCATATACCAAAATAACCAATACAAAAGGTGAAACAGTTTTAGAAAATAAACCTGAAACTCATGTTGTTACCAGTAAGGAAGCTGCTTCTTTAATGACAGATATATTAAGGTCCACTGTATATAACGGACTTTCATACAGAGGAAAATTACCTGATGAAATGGGAATTGAAGTGGCTGGCAAGACAGGAACCACGCAATCTTCAGGAGACTTTTGGTACATAGGGTACTCCCCTTATTATATTGGCGGAATATGGGTTGGAAATGATAATGTACAACTTAAGCTTTCCGGCGACAGCGGTGCAAATGCAAGATTGTGGAGCGGAATAATGACTCCTTTTCATGAGGGGTTACCACCTGCTAAATTTGAATTTAATTCTAACTTAATTCCAGTTAAAGTTTGCAAACAATCCGGAAAAATCCCAACAGAACTTTGTTCAAAGGACCAAAGAGGCAGCCAGGTTATAACAGAATATTTTGTGCCTGGAACAGTACCATCAGAAACATGCAGCATTCATATAGAAGTTGAAGTATGCATAAATTCTAACGTGCTTAAATCACAGTACTGTCCTGGAAATCAAATTGATAAAAGAGTATTTATTAAAAGGTACATAACGAGTACTGATGTAGCGATACAAGACTATAATTTTCAGGAGCCGGACAAAGTCTGCACAAATCATGTACAGTGGCACTATGACCAATGGATAAATGTGCAAAATACACATAGTCAAGATGGCAGCGCTGAAACAGTTGGAGACATCAATATTGATGAAGCTGATGAAAATGATGATAACATAAACGCTGATGATACTTTTGACGAGATCAATAATTAAAATATCTTTGTAAAATGGAGACGCTTATAAATCAATCAATAGCTACAGAAATTTTTTTCTGTTGCTATTGATTTCTAAATTATATTTATTAGTAGACAAAAAATAAATAGCACCCAATTTTCTTTAGTATTACGAAAATCGGGTGCTACTTATTTTCGATTAGAACCTCCATTAAGGGCTCCTCTCATATTATTCACAAACATTTTTATACCTTTATCTTTAATATTATTAACCCATTTGTACTTAAACACTATTTAAATCTATACTACTTCTAATCATCAACTAAATCTTAATTATTTTAAAAATTTTACTCGTTAAAATCATTGAAACTTATTTTGATTGATACTTTGTAAATATAAACCTTTGTAGCTTTTTAAACTTTGTAACAACAAATTTTAAATCTTAAATATTTTGGGTTATAATATTTAATTTTCAAGGTAGTAAATTTGTTTGGTTTTACTTATATACCCCTGAAATATTTGTTTAAACATTTTTTTATAAATATTTTAAATTAATTTTAAATTTTTTTACCATTTTTATTAAGATTGTTAAAATTGACTTTTTGAGGAATACTATAATAAGTATTTATAGGAGGATTTAAATGGTTGGAATTTTAATAGCTATGTTAGCCGGATTATTAATGAGTGTTCAAGGTGTTTTTAATACTCGTGTAATGGATTCTTCAAATATGTGGGCTACAAACAGTTGGGTACATATATCAGCATTTGTAACAAGTATTTCCATATGGTTTTTCTCTGGACGTGAAAACTTACTATCTGTTTTTACAGTAGATAACAAGCTTTATTTGTTAGGAGGTATCATTGGTGCATTTATTACATTCACTGTTATTAAAAGCATATCAAACTTAGGTCCAATATATGCAACAATGTTAATTTTATTGGCACAGCTTGTGACTTCATGTCTAATTGAAAGCTTTGGAATGTTTGGTACGGAAAAATTATGCTTTGAATGGCACAAATTAATTGGTATAGGTATAATGGTAGCTGGAATAATTGTATATCAAAAGTAATATAGTTCAGTAAATTAAAGCTCCTTAATTTTATATGTCTAACTTTTTTGGGTCAGTATATAATTTATGGAGCTTTTTGTTATATTTATCTAGGAAAAATAGTTCCTATTATTCCAATTACAAACATTACTATTGTTATTAATAAGGTCAACGTCTCCAAATCACTTCGCTATATTTGTATGTTAAAAGCCATAATAAATATTCCCAATACCGTCACATATAATGTTGCAACATAATATTGCCAAGGCAACTTTTTCTTATACAAAAACAATGCAACAGAGCCAATAAACGCTGCTCCTATCATAGTCACAATAAGCTTAGTTTGATAAAAAGTCATACCGATTAATACAACAATAATCATCAATGGCATTGTTAAAAACGCAGCTTTAAAAAGAGTGTTTATTTTTGATTTTAAAACCAAGACTGAGATTAGAATAATCAGCATAAAATAAATAACCCAGCTTATAAAATGTGGCGCAGAATTCTCGGGGGTTCCCATTATTTTCATAATGACATTTATTATTAATGCCGCAAGCATAAAAGCTAAATTAAAAAATATAAATCCAACAAATATTATAAAAACTGTTGATAATACATTTTTTTGCCATGTCTTAAACTTCATCTTTATCACTCCTCATATAAACATATTATTTTGAATATGTCTTTCCTTTTTTATTTTTAAAAATAAATATAAAAGTTGATAGATTATTATGTATTTGATATATACCCATCTTATTGAATGTATAATCTAGATAATATCCGCAGTATCCGAAGTTTAACCATTCTACCTAGCTCTTCAATGGTATTGAGGCAATCTGACAATAATAATAAAAGCTCAGCAAGAGATGCTGAGCTATATTGTAGCTTGTAGGCATA
>CAZJKK010000010.1:0-25382 GCA_964546605.1 uncultured Clostridia bacterium | reverse complement strand
AACATGGTCTTCTCTCCAAAGATAACATCCTTAACAAGGAAATTACCAATTTCTAATTTCATCTCTTTTCCTCCTTTTTGTAATCAAGATTAATTTAGTTATGTTATTAACTTTAATAATCACGATTATGTTCGTTAAATAAAACATTAGCATAAACGTATTTAAAATGCAATCACTTTATATAAAAACATTATTAACTTTTATGTAACAATTATAATAATTTATTATTCTTTTGATTTTCTCTATAATTTATGTTATTATAAAAAAAACAAGGTGAACTAATATGAAAGAAATGTATAAAAATAAAGCAATGAACTGTTTTATCAATGCAGCAGTTGAATTAATGGATGAAAAAGGAATCGAAAACTTAACAATAAGAGGGGTTGCTGCAAAAGCTGGATATAACAGTGCAACCTTATATAACTATTTTGAAAATTTAGATCATTTAGTATTTTTTGCAGCTATGAAAAATATAAAAGATTACTCCCTATCCCTTAATCTGTACCTGGTAAACACCAAAAATTCCATGGATAGGTTTTTAAGAATTTGGGAATGCTTTTGTAAATTCGCCTATAAAAAACCCGAAATATATAATGCAATATTTTTTGCTAACCTTTCAAAGGATATGCAGGAATATGTTTCAGAATATTATTTATTGTTCCCGGATGAATTAGGCATTCATCATCAAACCATATCCACCATGCTTTTAAAGGCCGATATTAATGATAGAAATATGACCACTGTTATGGACTGTGTTGATGAGGGATTTATTGATTCTAAAAATGCTGATAAATTAAACGACATGACACTTTTATTTTTTGAAGGAATGCTAAAAAGAGTATTAAGAAACAAAGTTAGCTGTGAAGATGCCATAATTAATACTATGAATTATATTAAAATAACAGTACAATCATTGTTGATTAAGGAATATGATTTTTATTATTAAAAAATCCCTTTCAGACAAAAGGGATTTTTTGATATAAATTTATAATGCTGTTCCCGGGTTTAAAATATTGTTTGGGTCGAAAACTTTTTTTATTTCTCTCATTAGACGAAGCTCAACCTCTGAAAATTGAAGCTTTATTTTGTTATTTCTAACTTTTCCTATGCCATGCTCCCCGGTTAATGCCCCATCAAGTTCAACCACTAATTTAAACAATTCATCTGCCAATTCCTCATAATTATTCGGCTTCACTGCACCACTATTTAATATGCTGTTGTGCATGTTTCCGTCACCTATATGGCCAATAGTTGAAATTTCAATATTGTACTTTTCTGATATTGCCTTTACACCCTTCATGTACTTAGGCAGATTTTTCATTGGTATTGAAGCATCTATGGCATCTACCACCTCGTCATGCATGCTTGGATAGACGTGACTTCTAATATCTAGTATTGTTTTTTGATCCTTGGAGCTTTCTGCCACAAAGCTGTTTAAAGCATTGTTTTCTTCGCAAATACCAACGATAATTTCATACATTTCATATAAATCATCTTCTTTTCTTTCTGAAAGTATAAAATATAAATCAACATTTCCTTCATTTGATGGCCATGTTAATCCTATGTCTTTTGCAGCCTTTAAAATTGCTTCCTTTTCCATATATTCAATAGCCAAAGGCCTTATGCCGTCTTTGAATATTTTAGTTACAGCTTTTACTGCATCTTCTTCGCTGTCAAAAGATACTACAAGGCTTCCTATATGTCTGTCTTTTGGCTTTATGGACAATGTAGCTTTTGTAACTATTCCAAGTATTCCTTCACTGCCAATTATAAGATTTTTTAAATCAAGTCCTGCATTATCCTTAATAAGATTTTTACCTACATTAATTACTTCTCCTGAAGGAAGAACTACTTCAAGTGACTTTACTTGATCTCTCATAACGCCGTATCTCACAGCCCTTACTCCTCCTGCGTTCATTACCACAAGACCTCCCACCTGAGCACCTTCATCTCCCGGATGTGTTGGAAAATACAAACTGTCATGCTTATTGAATAATTCCACTATTTGAAGTAAAGTTACTCCTGCTTCGCATTCCACTGTAAGGGATGTTTCATCAACTTCTATAATTTTATTCATTCTCTCCATTGAAATTATAATGCTTGGCATTATAGCAACAGCTGCTCCGGAAAGAGAAGTACCTCCTCCTCTTGCTATAACAGTCAATTTATTTTCATTAGCATATTTCATTATTTCTGAAACTTCTTTTGTTGAAGAAGGCTTTACTACCACACAGTCTGTACACACCTTTGGCTTCATTGCCTTTTCTGTCTGGTCCTCGCAATAGCTTTTCACTTTTTCTGTATCAGTTACTACCCAGTCTTCTCCTACTATTTCTTGCATCCTTTTTATAATTAGTTCGTTCATGTTTCCTCCTGTATAAATTTTAGTATTCTATGTGATTTGTCATTCTGGCGTAAAGGCCTATTTTAATGATTAGGAGATTCCTCACTTTGTTCGGAATGACAATAATAAGCTTTGTCAATAAATATTTTAATTTAAATCGTTAACTCATTATTTCGAATAGCACTTATTATTTCCGGGATTATTTTATACATATCTCCCACTATGGAATAATCAGCCACATTAAATATTGGTGCTGATGGGTCATTGTTAATAGCTATAATAACGTCTGATTCTTTCATTCCGGCTAGGTGCTGAGGTGCTCCCGATATGCCGCATGCAATATATATATTTGGTTTTACTCTGTTTCCGCTGTATCCTACCTGATGGTCCTTTGATATGATTCCTTTTTCCACCAATGCTCTTGAGGCTCCTACTTTTCCCCCTAATAAATCAGCAAGCTCTTTTATCAATTTTAAATCCTCTGAGTTTTTAACAGAAACGCCTGCCGCAACCACTACTTTAGCATCTTGAATATTAATATTTTCATTTGATATTTCTTCTAATATTTCTATTAAATCATTGCATATTTTAACAGGTTGAACTTTAACTATTTCTCCCATCCTGCTCGTATCCTTCTTCGCTTCTTCAAACTCCTTGTATCTTACAGTAGCCATTTGAGGATATGTGTCTGTTTTTATGTGAGCAAGTATATTTTCGCTAAATGCTGGTCTAATCTGTATTAATTTCATATCATCATCTACTTTAAGGTCGGTACAATCTGCTGTAAGTCCAGTTTTCAATGAAGCCGCTACTCTAGGTGCAAGGCTTCTTCCAAATGTTGTCGCTCCAAACAGGCATATTTCCGGATTAATATTTTCTATTAAATCAACAATGTTTTCTGCATAAATTAGCTCATCTGGCTTATTAAAAGCATTGTCATGAGCTATGTGATATACCTTATCAGCACCCCTGTAAATAAGTTCTTGAACATTGATTTCCTCAGGACCTAATATAACTGCATTTAAACTGCAGCCGATTTTTTCTGAAAGCTCTCTCCCCTTTCCTAAAAGCTCATAAGATACCTTATGGATGGTATTGGTTTTTTGCTCAGCAAAAACTAATACTCCGCTATATTTTTTATCTGTCATCTTATGCCTCCTTAAGAATCTTGTGTGATTTTAAAACATTTAATATATCTTCAACGGCTTTATTATGGTCGTCCTTATATAATTTGCCTTCTCTTGTTAACTGATGAGGAACCTCAATTTTCTTAACCTTTGTAGGTGAACCCTTTATTCCCATATTTGAGCTATCTAGCACATCTTTTAAATCCTCATAACCCCATTTTGTAATTTCCGCCTTACGGGCTTTCATTTTGTTTTTAAAGGAAGGAAGCCTTGGAACATTTACATCCTTCGTAACTGTTATTAGTAATGGATACTTGCCTCTTTTTAAATACTGGCTTTCCCATACACTGCTGGTAACCTCAATTTCTTCCTCTGAATATTTGTTTATTTCTTCTACGTTGCTTATGTGAGGTATATTTAAATATCCAGCTACTTCTGCTCCAACCTGTCCAGTATCTCCATCAACGGTCTGTATACCTGCAATTATTAAATCATATTGCCCTATTTTTTTAATTGCCGAAGACAATATATTAGATGTGGCTTTAACGTCAGAACCTCCAAATTTCACGTCTGAAAGAAGAATCCCTTCATCAGCGCCTCTTGCCATTGATTCTCTTAATGCGTCTTCTGCTTGAGCAGGTCCCATAGAAAGAGCCGTTACCTTGCCATTTGTATTTTCACTTATTTGAAGAGCTGCCTCTAAGGCATTTAAGTCAAAAGGATTTATTTCTGTGCCGGCAGAGGACCTATCAATTCTTCCAGCTTCTCTGTCAAATTTTACTTTTTCCATATCAGGAACTTGCTTTACAAGTACAATTATATTCATTTTTACCTCCAGTCACTGTATAAAGCGAAGAATCTCACATAGAAATTCTTCACATAGGACAGTGATTATACTGCCTTTTTAATTTTTTTGTTGTTTTTGATTCCCACAACTATAAATGGGAACATTACTACGAATATAGAGAAATATCCAAGATATTTGTATCCTACATTTATTATTTTATTAATACCAAATGTTGATACTATTACATCTAATGTTAACATTACAAGTACTATAACTAAACTTATCATTTTATCGCTCTTGATGTTACGAACAAATATGGGCTTGTTTTTAAATCTTACTACCAATGAAAATGCAAATGTAATTATTGTAGATAATGATGCCATTACAACAAACAATACATATACAGTTTCTAAAGCAGGAATTCCTATTTGTTGAACAATATAGAAGTTTGGAAGAAGACTTTCAAATGATTCAGGCTGAAATCCATAGTTTACAAGTGCTATTACTGCAAGCATGAATCCATTTAAAACTGTCCCTAATATAGCTGTTTTTGCGCTGTCCTTCTTTGAAGTCAATCCATCAGAAACTGAAATACAGTTGCCGATTATTCCTGTAGACTGAAAACCTGCATATGATATTGCAGTCCAAACAGCTGCCATGATGCTGTAGTCTGAAAATGATGAACTACTCCAGTTTAAAACTATATTGCCAGTGCTCTTGCTTATTCCCATAGAAACAATAATTGTCAATATGGCCAATATTCCCACAGTAAGTCCTGTAGATGCTGTCTTAACTATTTCTGCTCCATATATAACCAAGATTACAGAAAGCATTACCATTAACATTGTTCCAGCCCACACATTAAGGCCAAAGAATTGGTTTAAAAGCTGTGCAGAGGTTGCTATGCAAAGTCCCGGAGCCAACAAGCTTGTTACAAGGAAACATATTTCAAAGAATGTGCTGAACAATTTCTCATAAGGATGAAAAAACTTGTTAGTAAAAGTTTTAAAATTACTTAAGTTGTGAACTCTTGAATATTCCAGTGCGTAATAAATTGCTAATCCTAAAAGTGCCATTGCTATTAAAGGTGTAAATATACCAAGTTTACCATATTCTGCATAGTAAGATACTACCTGTTTTCCTGATGCAATACCCGGACCCACATGAGTGCCGAACCACACTGCTGCAATTCCTATGTAAGGAGGTATTGCAGATTTTTGTTTTGTTTCAATTTTGTTTTTATTGATGTTTTCCATTTCATGCTCCTTTTTAATAAATTGTATATTCAACTTTGGCCAAAGTTTTATATCAAAAATAAATAAAGTCCCTATAAGCACATATGTGCTTATAGGGACGAAAGATTCCGCGGTACCACCCTAATTATGATATGTAAATATCATCTCTTCAAAGTCTGTCAACTTCTAACTCTGTAACGTGAGTTCACGCATCTGCCTACTCGGTAACCCTTTAAACAGATATGCTCCGCAGTGAATATTACATATTTCTTCAATGTTGGCTTTCACCTTTCCCAACTCTCTGTGTTTGATGAAAATATCTTTCTCTGCATCAACGCAATTTTTTATATTATGTTAATATTAAATTATATGAATAAATTTGTCAAGAACTTTTTTGTTATTTTTTTTATTCTTTTTTGTTATTTTATTTATTCATACTTTTTTGTTATTTTTTTATTCAATAAGAATTTGAGCTCTAAATGATGATTTATCAGTATTTTCTTTTATTCCTTCTACGTATACCACATTATCTCCAATGCCGGTAACATCTGTAAAAAGTTGTATAGTTTCTCCTGGCAAAGCTTCATGAAGATAATTGACCTCAATAGATTTTACTGAATACTTTTTATGTTGTTCCAAGCTGAAGCAATCCATTATGTAATCAATATACTTAGTATTGTTTAAATGCTCATTTATGTCAATGTCGCTATATCCCACAGTCTTTTTATAGCTTAGAACAAGGTTGCCGGTTGGTTTAATTTTTCCAAGTTCACATTCTATTGCCCTTTCCTTTTCAACCTTGGGGAATTCTTCCTCTATTATGCTGCTTCTTTTTAACCTCCTGGTATTGTAATCTATTACAACCCATTGAGAAAAAGCCTTGGCAACAATGTTTCTGTCCTTATCATAAACTAAGAAATTTCTGTTAAACTCCACTTTCTCAGGTTGCTCCGGCCAAGTTTCAACTGTTATTTCCTCTTTAAATTTAGGGTATCTAATAACATCAACCCGCATACGATTTAAAACCCATATTATGCCATACTTTGTTTGGATTACATTTCTTCCCACACCAATTGTATTGGCATGCTCTGTTGCCATGTCCTGCAAATAAACAAACAATGAGCTTAGCTTAAGCTGTTGCCTAAAATCAATTTCATTAACCTGGACGGTATATTTTTTTTCATATGTTGCTTCCATACTGCACCCCTTACTTTATTTATCCCCTATTTTAGTTCCGGAACTATGTTTGGAGGAGTTTGACCCTGCAGCGCCAAAATCAAGTTTTTTGCTGCCAACATAGCCATGTCACTTCTGGTTTTTTTAGTTGCTGAGCCAACATGAGGCATCAATACCACATTTTCTAAACTCAATAATTCATTATATTTGTCTACAGGCTCATGCTCGAAGACATCAAGTCCAGCTCCAAATATTTTCTTTTCCTTTAATGCATTAATAAGCGCTTTTTCATTAACAGTAGAACCTCTTGATGCATTAATGAATATGGCATCCTCTTTCATCATGTTAAATTGCTCTTCGTCAATCATGTGGTATGTTTCATCTGTCAGTGCTGTCATAACAAGTATAAAGTCGCTTTTTCTTAAAAGTGAGTCTATATCTTCATACTTGACACCTAATTTTTCTTCTGCTTCAAATTTTCTCGTTCTGTTGTAATACAATACGTCCATGTCAAATCCATAAATAGCCCTTTTAGCAACATCTTCACCAATTCTGCCCATTCCGACAATCCCCAGTGTAGCATGGTGGACGTCCTTTCCAAAAATAATTTCAGAGTCCATCCCGTTCCATTTGCCATCTCTGACGTATTTGTCTAACAACGGTATCTTTCTTGCAGAAGATAAAATTAAAGCAAATATTAAATCTGCAACAGTGTCATTTAGTATTCCCGGTGTATTTGTTCCTATAACGTTTCTCTTTTTCATGGCTGCTGTATCGAAATTATTATATCCAACAGAAATGTTGCTTACAATCTTAAGCTTTGGAGCATGGTCTAATAAATTATCATCTATTTTAGTGCCTGAAATTAGCAAGCCATCTTTGTCATTAAGCTTTTCCAACCAATTTTCATCATCTTGGCATATTTCATAATCACAATACTGCCCTATGTAATCTTCAACATAAGTAGGAATTTGTCTGTTAATTAATACTTTTGGTTTCATGTCCACCTCTGTCCTTTTTATGAAATTATAACATTTTTTTATTTTAGTCTCAATAAAAAAAACCGGAAAGTCCGGTTTAATTTATCTATTTCTCATGCAGTCCTGGATGAAATTCGCTTAATAAATTTAGATTATCCAATAAAAACTCATTAATATTGTCTTGTAAAGTACCTTGTATAGACTTATAAACAAAAACCTCCGCACTTTTTAATATATTGTTTGCATTTTCACCACATCTTGGAGCAATTAAAGCTTTTACACCATTATCAGCTATAACTTGCGACACTCTTATTCCTGCCGCTCCTTGGTTGATAACAGCGCTGTTGTCTAAAAATTCACTTTCCTCGGTTAAAGTATTATAAATCAAAAAATATGGAGCTCTACCATAGTATTCGTATACATTTGAAGTCATGCTTTTAGTCTCTGCCGGTATTGCAATTTTCATAAACCCCTCCTAACCAAAATAATTCTTATAAAAAACATAATTTTTATAGCTCTTCTAATTGCTTTTCAACAGCTTTAAGTCGAAGTTCAAGAATTTCCTTTTGCTTTTGAAGCAGTTCTTTGTTTGATTCAATTCCAAATCCTCTTCTAATACCTAATCCATATCCAAAACATCTTCCTCTTCCATACATATATTTTTCATTTCTCAACCCGAATCCTCGTCCTCTCATTGAACCTATTCCCATTAAACCTGTTCCGTCTCTTCTTGGCATTATCGCACCTCCTTCATTATTGACATATGTCGCTTATGAATATATTATACTTCGTATTTGACATATGTCAATAACTATTTTAAAAATATTTGAATTGCAATATGGTATAAAAAAACTGCTACTATAATGTAACAGTTATTTTATATTATTTTCTAAATTTCTTCCGTGTCTGCGCCTGTGACATCTCTCATTACAAAAAGCACCTTCTCCATCACAAAGCTTGTATTCTCCGCCCTCGATCCTTAAAATTTTACCGTTTACAAGCGATTCAGCAAGTTTTTTTCTTGCATCGCTGTATATTCCCTGAACAGTTGTGCGTGCAACATTCATTTGAGATGCACATTCTTCCTGAGATAATCCCTCTAAGTCAATAAGTCTAATGGTTTCATATTCATCAACTGTCATAAAAACCATATTTTCTTCAATTAAAGGTGAATCCAATGGTCCGAATCGATTGCTGCCAGGAAGGCAGCATACCTTTCTCCACTTTCTAGGTCTTGGCATATTACCACTCCTTTTTATTTAAAGCATAACTCATTGAACAATTATAAGCAATTTCAGCATCAAAGTCAATCCTATTCGCCACATTCATCATGATGCTGATGTTCATGACAAACAGAACCTGTGGATTTCAAATTTCCTTGTAAATATTGTTCTGCGACTTTTATGGCTTCTCCCCTTGCTCCAGTAATTACCTCAATCCCCTTTTCATTAAATATTTCTATTGCTCCACCACCCATGCCACCAGATATAATTACATTAACTCCCAAATCATTTAGAAAATTTGGCAAAAATCCCGGTTTGTGTCCCGGATTTGCAACGGATTGACTTTTTATAATCACATTGTTGTCTGAATCATAAATATTAAAATTAATGCAATGTCCAAAATGCTCGGTAACCATATCTCTTTCGCTTGCAACTGCTATTTTCATTATTTACCTCCACTCATTTTTTTCTATTATATTAACCACATTGTCAAATAAACTATCATCACACAACTCAATTTGTCCTTTGTCAACTGATGATGAGATATTCGGATCTATTGGAAGCTTGGCAAGCACGTCTAAATTATGCTTTTTAGCAACTTCTTCAATATTGCTGTCACCAAAAATCTTATGCTCCTTATTGCAGTCAGGACATTTAAAATACGACATATTTTCTACAACACCAATTACAGGTATATTCATGCTTTCAGCCATTTTTACAGCTTTCTCCACAATCATGGAAACAAGCTCCTGAGGTGATGTAACAACAATTATCCCATCAATTGGTATGGATTGGAATACCGTAAGAGGAACATCTCCTGTTCCCGGCGGCATATCAACAAACATGTAATCAATATCCTTCCATACTACTTCGGACCAAAACTGTTTAACAACACCCGCAATAATAGGACCTCTCCATATAACAGGGTCAGTATCATTATCTAATAAAAGATTTATTGAAATAATATCAATGCCGGTCTTGCTTTTAGATGGTATAATGCCATCTGCGCTCCCCATTGCTTTTTCTTCTATTCCAAAGGCTTTTGGAATTGAAGGACCAGTGATGTCTGCATCCAATATTCCTACATTATATTCTCGTCGTTTCATTGCTACTGCCATCATGGATGTTACAAAGGATTTTCCTACTCCTCCTTTTCCGCTTACAATGCCGATAACCTTTTTTACACTGCTTTTATCATTAAGATGCACTAAAAATTCATTCTCCTCCTTCCTACTATTACAAGTTTGGCTGCATGAGCCACAATTTGAATTACAATTTTCACTCATTTTTTTCTCCTAGTCATTTTTGTGAAGATTTTTTATCCACAGGAGTAATTATTTTCATAAATACCTCTGTTTATACGCAGTTTGTGACATATGTCATCAAAATCATTATATTATCATTTCTGTCATATGTCAATAACCTGGCAATAAAAATAACCAACAACTTATCATAAATTGTTGGTTATTTAATATTAAAGTTTATTCATCTTTGCTTTACCCTATCATTTTGCATTGAGTTGCTAAATTAAGTCCAATTCTCTTACTAAAATATCGTCATATGTATCAAGTCCTGTTATTTGAGCTGCTAGTTCTGTCAATGGCACTATGTCGCTTCTGTCTATGTTTTTCAATTCAAATTTCCTGTTTAGAGCCATTAATTGTTTTACACCTGCTGATATTCTGTTAATATATGAATAAACTCCTATGGCACCTGCTGATATTTCCTCTGCATTTTCATAATACAGCTTAAGTTCTCTTATTTCCGAAAAAATTTCTTCTTTTGTTTTTCCAAATCGCTGGAATTCTTTCGGAATATTTCCGGCATCAATTAAATCCCCTATTTGCTTTCCTGCCATTGCTGCAGCCATTGCTGCTCTTCCTGTTGCAACAAAAGAAATATAAGGGTTACCAAGCGCTAATCCCTTGTAGATTTGATCTTCTGTCGCAAAACCCCCTGCTATGGCAACTTGTGGCATATAACTTTTTTTACCGCTCATTTTTTTCAAAATAAAATACAGCATGCTTTCTAAATATACAGTTGGAATACCCCATTCATTCATCATTTTAACAGGGCTGTTTCCGGTTCCACCACCTGCTCCATCAAATGTAATTAAATCTATCTTAGCCTCTGACGCTATTTTAATAATTCTTATTAAATCTTTTGGATCAAAAGGTCCTGTTTTAAAGCATATATGTTCTGCACCTAGGTTTCTTAGTTCTTTGACACGATTAATTAATATTTCCTCGTTCCACATAGGAAGCTTACCTATTTTCTCAAATACCTGCCCTTTTCCTTCTTTATAGTTTTGGACAACTTCCGGATTTGAAGGATCGGGGTATATTAAGTATCCCATTTTTTGAAACTTAAGAGCATCTTCAATATTTTTAACTCTTCCCATTCCTTGAATTCCCTTAGCTGCTTGACCAAACTTCAGTTCTACGGATTTAACCTTAAGCTTTGTTATAGCATAATCCAAGACGCCTAAAGATTCATCATCATAATTCGCCTGAAGAATTATGTCACCATATCCTCTATAATACTGTCTGAATGAATTGACCATTTCTTCAATTAAAGGAGATGAGACGACCTTTCCATTTTCAAGAATCAAATTTTTATCTTTTGCTACAACATCTTCTCCTATAACAACCAAGACGCCAGCCATAGCTGCTCCAGCATAATAATCCTTCCAGTTTAGCTTTGCCATAGCAGGAAGTATAAAAGGTGCTTTCATTTTAACCTTGTTTTCCATTCCAAAATTCATGCTGATATCTGCCTTAGGATATGTTGCATCATCAGCATTTTCACAACATCCTTCCGCTCCAAAACATCTTCCGTTAATGTTTATTTGGGAAAAATCAAGCGGATAATTCTTTTCAGATGCAAATTGGTTTATATCAGTTTCATATGGATAAATGGCTTCAGAGCCACGAGCCGCTGACAAACCGATTTCGCAAGTACCAATGCAATTAGCTGTACAAACTGAGCACATGCCTGAAAACTTCGAAACGTTTTCAGGAGTTCTAACCTTAGTATGAGTCAAGGTGCTTCCTAATGCCGGACTATATGACATAAATACCTCCAATTATTATTGTTTTATTTTAATACTTTATTATATTATACATGATATATGACATATGTCAAATACCAATAAAATATTTTTTTACGAAAAGATGTAGATGTATCCATCATCAAGTCCCCAATAAAAATTCACGACATCAAGATTCCAATAAAAATCAGACGACATCAAGATTCCAATAAAAATTTATTGACATTTTTTAAAAATCCATATATACTAAATTGTTTAAAAATTCAACATTATAGAGGTTCAAGCTTATGAAACTGGTTAGTTTTAACGCTTTAAAAACGCTTCATATGAAAGAAGCATATTATATAAAACCTGAACATTTTTTCAAAGAAAAAGATAGAATAAAAGAAGCAGATTGGATATTATATCCTGAATATTGGCAAGTAAATTCTCTTGTATATGGCCTTAAAAAAAATATCTTTCCTAATATTAGCACTTACCATTTAGGCCATAACAAAATAGAAATGACAAGAGCACTTATGACCGTATGTCCGCAAAATATGCCTTATACAGAAATATTAAGCAACTCTCCTGTTAATCAAGAATATATTTTGGACATGTTTTCTTTTCCTTTTATAGGGAAGGAAATTAAAAGTTCCATGGGATATGGTGTTTATTTAATAGAAGATAAAAAGCAATTTCGTTCCTATTGTGATGGAAACGACGTATTATATATACAAGAGAAACTTCCCATTAATAGAGATATGCGCATCACTTACTTGGGAGATGAAATTATTGCCTCTTATTGGAGAGTTGGGGGAGAAATCAGTTTTAAAAATAACGTCGCTCAAGGAGGAACTATCTCTTATGATAATATTCCGTCGGAAGCATTATCCCTTGTTGATAAAATAGCTAAGGAATTAGATATTAATCATGCCGGTTTTGATGTGGCTGAAGTTGATGGCAATTTTTATTTTTTTGAATTCAATGTCTTTTTTGGAACTAAGGGATTAATAAATAAATCTATAAAAATAGATGAATTAATTCTTCAATATTTACAAAAACATACTCCTTCTCTTCCCACTAACCCAAATTCACCTTTTCCAAGAGTATCTTAATATAAAAAATCCTTATTTCCTGCTAAATCAGTGGTAAGGATTTTTTGTTATATTTAATTATAAATTTCACTAGCAATTTATCTAATTCCTGACTTATGTAGAGTAAATCCATGCTATTTTCGCCTTCATCATATCTTTTATTCAAAATAACCTTTAATTTATTGATTTCCTTAATTAATTCACTTTTTTTCATTAAATGCTACTCTCCTTATATCTATATTCAAGTTTATTTCATATTTACCCAAGAATTTATATAATAATCATTTATTAGTATATATTTCTAAACCATAAAAAAGATTTCCATTAAACATTTTAAGGGAAATCTAAGCCTGTTAACCTTATTTGACATGTGTTAATAATTTTCTTTACGTACCTCAAAGTAGGATTGAGCGTATTTACATACTGGGCACACTTCGGGAGCTTTTTTGCCCATTACCAGGTGACCGCAAACACGGCATTCCCACATAGTTTCTTCACCCTTTTCAAATACTTGCTGCATTTCTACATTTTTAAGCAATTGACGATATCTTTCTTCATGTGATTTTTCTATGGCAGCAACTCTACGGAATCTTTCAGCTAAATCTGCAAATCCTTCTTCATCAGCTTCATTTGCAAAACGGTCATACATGTCAGTCCATTCGTAATTTTCTCCTTCTGCTGCTTTAAGCAGATTTTCTGCTGTATTTCCTATATGACCAAGTTCTTCAAACCAAATGCGAGCGTGCTCCTGTTCATTTCTTGCAGTGGATAAGAATATTTCTGACAATTGGTCATATCCTTCTCTTTGAGCAACATGTGCAAAATATGTATATTTATTTCTCGCTTGACTTTCTCCGGCAAATGCTTCAGCCAAATTTTTTTCTGTCTTAGTTCCTGCATACTTATTTTCTGACTTTTTCTCTTCTTCTATTAATACAAATACAGAAGCAGGCTGTTTACATCTTGGACACTTAAAATCCTCTGTCAATTCTCCTTCATGGATATATCCGCAAACTGAACAACGATATTTTAACATTTTTGTATTCTCCTTTATTATTGTATATTTTAAATTTTCACTGTTTAATAATTTCTTTACAGCCTCCACCGGAAAGTCTTCTTCTTGTTCTTTATCTAATAGTGATTGTAGAAATTTCTTTGAATTTTCGCTTTGAGGAAGCATGTATCCTGCCTCACGATTAATGTCCTCAGCCATTATACGATTTGATTTTTCAATGGCTAAGGCAAGATTTCCAGGTAAGACAGAGGCAATATTTTCTTGTACTGTCTTGCTGCGCATGAATAGTTTCATTGCATTAACAACTTCTTCAGATTTAGGCTGCTGTGGCGGATACTTTACAGGCACCATTGAAATGGCACCAGATGGGCATGCTGCGGCACAATCCCCACAACCAATACACTTTGAAACATCAATAATGCTGTTTTCAGTATCAGTTGCACCTGTTGGACATACATAAAGACACAAGCAATCTTTAGTGCATAGACGAATATTTCTTACTGCATACTTCTTATCCATTCCATTACCTCCCTTCAACCTTTTCAAATTTCCAATTTGGCACCTTGCATACAGGACATAATTCCGGAAGTTTGTCGCCCACATAAATGAAGCCACAGATAGTACAAACATATACGCCTGTGTTTTCCAACATGGCTTCTCCTTCTTTTTCATACCTATCCAATATAGATTTTAAAATTCGAGTAACTTTTTCGCTCCAAACAAGAGCACGAAGTGCTCCACGATCCTTTACACCAGATGCTTCAATATTGGCATTGGGTAAGACTTCTTCAAGGTCTTTTTCCACTAGTGCCAGCAGCTTTTGAAAACTTGGGTCTTTTTCAGGAGCGGCTGCTTTTTTAAAATATCCTGCAAGTTCAGTAAATAACTCTGCTTCTTTACTTTTATACTGCTTTTCACATCCTCTGGCTAAATTAGTGCAAAGGGCACTCATTTCCAGAGCAGACAATTCCTTCATGTCTTCAGGCATTTCCATTAGATGTACTTTTCTTTCTACTTGGGCAGAAGATTCTCCTTGTTTATTAAACTCTGTTTTTGTGGCTCCGCAAAGAGGGCAAGTCCAATCCTCAGGCAAGCTCTCCCAAGGTGTTTTTGCAGCTATACCTGACTTTGGAATTCCCTTTTCTTCATCATATATATATCCACAAATGGAACATACATATTTCTCCATACTGCTTCCTCCTTTATTTCATTTATATTAAAGACATCTGAACAGGTGCCTTAAATATACCAGCAATTTTCTATAACCATTATCAAGTTGTAATGATTACAATTTATTATATCAATTATTAATAACATTTGTCAATAAAAATATTCCATAATTTTTCCTATTATTCACAATAAAATACCAACCTTAATCAGTAGACGCAGGTTGGCACCTTTTATAAAATATACTTCAATATTTATTAACTACTATCACTAAAAGAACTCCTATAATTATCATAGCTACTTTTCCCATGTCAATGATTTCATTATGCTCTAAAGGCACTCAATTTAGTTCACCATTTTCCACTCATATACATAATGGGTTTCAAGTTGATTGGACATATAAAAATAAATATAAATGGTTTTTTTAGCCCCTTCACTGCCTGAGCCCAACGTAGCAGTAACAGTTCCGCTTTCTGATGCATAACCATTTCCATAATCTGTATTAAAGCTTGTTTTTCCATCCTTGGTTGCAAGCCTTGAATTATCAAGAAATGCATACGTTGAACCAGAAAATTGATAAGCGGATTGCGTGTTAGCAGTTACACCAATGGAACAATTAAGTGAAATTTCATCATCTTTACCTATAACATTAGGGGGAGTACTCCAGTTAGCTTGCACAGTAAGAGACTCTCCATTTACATATGGCGGATCATAATAATCATCTGATTCACCTATATATGTTCTAGTTATAGAATAAGCACCTCTTCCATAACTTGGACTAATCTGGTATACTTCAGAGGTGTTTGCTTGTGCAAAAGCCTCATCATTTGTTACATCAATAACTTCAATTAGTACCCAAGCATATTCCCCCTTAGGCACTGTAATTATTGGCTCCTCCTCTACAGGCTTTTGTCCTTCACCTGGAGCCTTTGGTTGTTCTACATTAGGTTCTTCCGCTTTAGGCTGTTCTGCCTTAGAAATTCTTGCGTGCCCCATTTTCTTAAGCTCTTCAAAATACTTTAACTTGCCTTCGGTCCTGTCTGAATACCAAATTCCAAGAAGCTTGCATACATCCTCAATGGATATTTCATTTTCACCTGCAGTTGTGCTGGTTGTAAATTTCTTGTCTGTATGGCTTAATATTTTACCCATGGAAAGATACAGTCTTTCTATTCTATCCTCAAGGCTCATTTCCACATCGTAACCAAAGGAACCCTTTGTTAGAAGATTTCTTTCATTAAACAGTTTCAAAATCTTTTCATGGTGCACCTTTTGTTTGTCCACTTCAACTTCCTTAGAAATTCTGTTGTCAAATTCCTTTTTTAACTTTATATCTGTGTCTTTCCGAATTTTTTCTTCTTCAGCCTTTGACAAGTCATCTATATTGATTTTACTTCTTTTGCAATATGCTTTTATTGCATCCGAATAAATTTTATGGTTAATTCCTCTCATTTGCTTTCTAAGTTCATTGTAGTCTCCTGCATCTAAATCATAGCCATGCTCGCCATCTGCACCATTTTTATATGCCTGGTATGCATCCTCAATGCTTTTATCTTTCCATTCAGTTACAGCCACATCAATTACCTCTGTAGCGGCAACCATCATTTTACCAACTGCATTTTTGCTTATTATGGCAGTAGCTAAACCTTTTGTAATATCCTTTAATGCTTCTTCATAGTCATCCTCTGACAAATCTCCTCCAACTTTTCCATATGTTGATGCTATAGTTACAAGTTCTCCTGACACCTCCCCTTCAAGCTCCATTTGATCCAATATAACTTTACCCAAAGTAGCTGAAAAGTTTTCTGCAAATTCTACCTCATCTCCATTAGCCGCTGATACAAGCATACCACCCATATAGGGTATTTCCTTAACAAAAGTTTGCATGATTTTTCTTGTTGTTTCTTTACTCTCTGTTCCAAGGGCATCTGCAACAATATCATTTACATATCCTTCAAATCTGGCAACAAAATTTTGTTCCTGGTCTTCTTTAGCCCATGTGTTTGTTGCCATTCTCTCTGCATAATATTTTAGCTGTTCATCAAAGCTCAGCTTTCCAACAGCATAGGAACTAAAGTGATAGGTTGTAAACTCAATGGTCTTATTATTTAAATCCACCTTGTCCGGTTGAAAGTATTCCCAGTTTGCTCCATTGTAATAAGCCGCAAATATACTTTCTGTATCTTGGGCTAAGCTCAACTTATCCTCAGGTATTTTAAAAACTACAGTTGCTGGTTGATTAAGTCTCACTGTATCCTTTTCTTTCACCATAACAGATACCGGCTCACCAATAAATTCATAGCCATCACTGCTGTATTTTGTAATTGGTTCAAACGTTAATACAACATCCTCATCAAAAGTGTTTTGAGGAAGAGTTATTTGAGCAGCATCATTGCTGACTTTTAAAGTAATTTCATTGTCAAATTTAACTTCTTGTTCAACTATATTTGTTTCCTGCTCAGGCTGAACTGGTGGCTCTGCTATATTGTTTTCAGTTGGTTTTGAACAACCAACTAATAATAGCAATGCTATTAAAATTATTAATTTGATTTTCATAGTATCCTCCTACTTTAACAATGGACAATTGCACCTAAAGCAATACTCGTCCTCAATCTGGTTTAAGCTGCCACAGGCATTGCAAAAAATTATTGCATCATTAGATTTGTCATATTTCTCATAAGAGTTTAATCCCTTGTGATGACGCACTCTGTCACCTACCTTATAATAATTATAAACCATATCATCATCTTCAAATAATAATGTATGTGTTTTACCACTTTCATCGGTTATTACAACCATGTATTCAGTATAGTAATGAATATAATAATCACCGTTTGATGTGTTTTGATTTCTATTCTTTTTTGCAGTTATTTTATCTGTTACAACACCGTCCCAGGTTCTATCCTTTTTTCTTGAAATAATTTGATAAAAAGCTATTAATATAAACATGCCTCCAATTACCATGCCAATGAACAACGCTTGAGGGTTATCCATTTCACTGCTTGTTTCTCCGTAAATAAAAAATCCTGCAATTGCAATTACAGCTAAAACACATGAAAATATTGCAGACCATCTGTTAGAATTCACCAAATATTTATTAAATGATGGGTCGCTTATTTTTGTTGAATATCCCATCCTTTTTTCATCCTCCTTATAAATAATTATTTAACTAAATTATATTTCCTCCATTAACAAATGTAATCACTGTTTATAGGTGAAAATTTAAAAGCCCCTCACCTTTTTAGGGTGAGAGGGCCATTTATCAGCTTTATTAGCTCCGTCTTACTATTTACATTCAATTTTGAGTATATATTTTTAATGTGGGTTTTAATTGTATTTTCGCTTAAATACATTTCATCAGCAATCATTTTATACGTCCTGCCTTTAAGAAGTAAGGCAACTATTTCATTTTCTCTTTCAGTAAGCTGGGAAATATATAATGTCTCTTTATGATCTTTAGCTGTAACAGATACGCTATATGCTTTGATTTTTAGCAAATCAGAAAGCTTATTATGAAGGATGGGTAAAATTATTAGTATTATAAACGCCAATGCAAGAGCTATAATAGAAGAATTCAATTTATTGTTGCTTGAAGTAAATATTGCACTCCCAATCATGCCTCCAGCAAGAACACCTGACACATTAAAAGCTAAGCCAATACCCAGTAACCTAGATGGATTAGCTGTATAATCCAGCATTTCGCCTATAACACTCCACCAAAACAAATCATAAATTCCAAATGCAGCTAATATGAGAGTGTCAATAACAATATAGCTCACCCAAGAGCTATTCATAATCAAGAACGAAATAAATCCCAGTCCTATCATTGCAATGGCTACATACAGCATATAAATTCTTTTAGGGGCAGATATATTTCTCATAATAAATATGGCGCCAATATATGGCAATGCCCAATACCAGCTTACAATTACATCTAAATGAGCAAAACATGGATTTATAACCTGGTACATCAGTCCTGAATTTATTGTTGCAATAAAAATAAAGACACACAGCAACAACAACAACGGTTTTACAATGTTTTTCTTGTCAATAACTTTTTCATCTCCATGTTGAATAACAGAAGCATTCGGCAGCTTTAACGAAAAAAACAGAGCAAGTAACAATAAAATCATAGAAAAAATCAAACCGCCATAAGGAGTTGAGTTTACAGAAATAATATTTATGACAACCATTAATACATTGGAAAAAATTAATCCGTCTGCTGCCATTTTTAATCTTTCATCAACTTTAGTTAATTCTTTAAAATAAAAAGCCCATGCTGCAACGGATGCACCGGCAGCAAGAGAAGATATTATCAACAAAAAATCCCATAAAAATGAAGGCTTAAACAAAAATACCGAAGTGCATAATAAACATACAACGATGGAAGTAAATGTTAATTTTTTTGCTGACATCATGCTTTTTATATAAAACGAGCAAGAAAGAAGCCCCAGTAAGTGAGACGCCATAGATTTAAAAATAAAATTTGCGGAGTATATATTATATTTTTCAAGCAAGAAATACAATACTTGTCCTTCAAAAGGAAATGCAAGCAACCATGAAAAAAATAATGAAAAGACTATGACCGCTATATTTCGTTCGCTTAACTTATTAATTGGTTTGTTTTCGTTAATTTCCATTGTTCACCTGCTTTTTTTAATAAACTTTACTTATTACTATTTATATTATGAAATACCCATCCAAATTATATATTTCCAATTGTAGCACTACATACTCTAGAATTATTTTTTTACTTTTATATATTATACTAAGAAGTATGAAATTTTCATACAAAATTATATAAAATTAATTTTATAAACACTGTTTTTGATTGCTATTTAGTAATAACAAAAATTGGTGCTAAAACCTTAACGAAATTTATAAAAAAGACTATGTTAAGCTTCAAATTTGTTGTATAATATTACCAATAACCTACCAAAAAATAAATAGTGGAGGACTTTTATGTTTTCAACAGTAAATGAAGTGCAAGAGTTTTGTATTAATAACAAAATTAAAATGATTGACTTTAAGATGATCGATATTCATGGCCGTTGGCGCCATGTAACGATTCCTGCAGAAAGACTGAATGAAGACACAATGAAGTACGGCATTGGTTTTGACGGCTCAAATTACGGGTATGCCACCGTTGAGAAGAGCGACATGGTATTTATTCCAGACCTCTCCAGTGCTCATATGGACCCATTTGTTGATGTACCAACTCTTTCTATGATAGGAAATGTGTATGTAATACATCCTGATGAGTACATACCTTTTGATCAATATCCAAGAAACGTTGCCCTAAGAGCAGAAGAGTATATGCGTGAAAATAAAATTGCTGATTCCATGATTATAGGACCTGAATTTGAATTTCACGTATTAGACCATGTAAGCTATGAATGTAAACCAAATCGAGTAGCTTTTGAAATGGATACTGTTCAAGCAGAGTGGAACAGCGGCAACAATGACATTCAAAATTTAGGTTACCACATACCCAAAAAAAGCGGCTATCACATAACTGCACCACAAGATATAACATACGGTCTTCGTAGCAGAATGTGCCTTTTATTAGAAGATTGGGGCGTAGAAGTAAAATACCACCATCACGAGGTAGGCGGACCAGGACAGCTTGAAATTGAAGTGGAGCTAGGTAAAATGACTGAAATGGCAGACAAAACAATGATTATAAAATATGTTGTTAAAAATGCTGCCATTGCTGAAAACAAGACTGCCACATTCATGCCTAAGCCATTTTTTGCTGAAGCTGGAAACGGCATGCATGTACATATGCTGTTAATGAAGGACGGAAAACCTATTTTTTATGATGAAAATGGATATTCCGGCCTCAGTCAAGAAGCTCACTGGTTTATAGGCGGTTTGTTAAAACATGTAAGGTCATTGTGCGGTATAACAAATCCATCCACAAATTCATACAAGCGCCTTGTTCCAGGCTATGAAGCTCCGGTTACCATAGGCTATGCAACTTCAAACAGAAGCGCTGTTATCCGTATACCTGCTTATGCTAAATCTCCGGAATCAAAACGCTTTGAAATAAGAAATCCTGACGGAACATGTAATCCGTATTATGCTTATGCAGCCATACTTATGGCAGGTATTGACGGCATAATAAATAAAATAGATCCACATGAAAATGGCTGGGGTCCTTATGACTATAATCTTTATAATCTTTCCCCAGAAGAGCAGAAAAAGTTAACAGCTTTACCTAAATCATTAGATGAGGCTCTTGATGAATTGGAAAAGGATCATGAGTACTTGACTCGTGGTGGAGTATTCCCTGAAAGCTTAATCCGTACTTGGATTGCCAGAAAGCGAGCAGAGCTTAATGAAATAAACAAAATCCCTCATCCAGCAGAATTTGCCCATTATTTCGATTTATAAAATACGCTTTCTCATTCTCCAAATTAAACAAAGTACGGCACTCTGCAAAAGAGTGCCTTTGCTTTCCTTACTTAGAGACTTTCCCTACTTAAGAGAATTTGAAATTAATTTTGAAGAATGGACCTTTCCATTTCTTCTAATATGTTAATTTCCTCTGGTGTTAGCTTTTCATACAATCTTTGTCTATAAACCTTAGCATCATCATACTTGTTTCTTTTTCTTGACTTTAATTTGGCAACCTCATGCCAGTATATCTTTTTATTTTTATAGTACAGATCAAAGTCAACCATTCTTTCGCCGTCATTGGTATATTCAAGCGCCATTAAAATCTTTTTAATCTCATGAGGCTCAATAAATGTAAACATTCTAATCTGGTAGGTCATTACAGAATAAAGCATCACAGCAAAATCTTTAGTCCAACTTTCCCCTAAAATCATACCAACTTCTAATTTTGATAGCACATACATTAATCTGTTATAGTTTTCCTTATACTTACCTTTAGAATCATATATATTAATTCTAAGCTCATACCACTGACTGTCGTCTAAGCTTTGGGTAATAAACCTTAGACCCTCTAATCGCAATCTTCCTCGAACTTCACTGGATGGCTGTGGAATTAAAAGCTTTGTATCTAAAAAATCTACAACCGGACCACTTAGCTCTTTATTAGTAAAAGCAAGTAAAGTATCGTCCTTTTCTCCCACCCCAATACCTTCAATCCAATCAACTTCCTTACCAGAAAAAGTCAACTTAAGTTTTTCAATTAATTTGTGATCATCACTGGCTATACGCATAACAATTGACGATGGTCCCATGTCAACCTTATGTACAAGAGAACAAGCATTACTATTGATTATTGAAGAAAGTATAACTGAAGCAACATCATTAACCAATACAATTTTTTTTGCATCCTCTACATATGTCTTTTTATGGTTAATACCCGTTATAAAGCAAAGTGTACAATTTTCTGTGGCCTTCTCGAATCCCTGCTGGAATTCAATGATTTCCCCTTTAAGGTTTTCCACTAAATAATTTACACTCTCATCAATCTTTTCACTTCTAATAAACAAAAACCGTGGTCCCATCCTAAACAAAAGCATATGTATCCCCCTTTTATAATCCGATTTTTTTTAATTCCATACCTCTTAATCTATTTGTCCCTATAGGATACTCCAAATGAAATACACCTTTAGTTGATAAATCAATTATATTAATATTCAATAACCCATTGAGACCAATTGTTCCATTTTTAATGTAATGTTTAGGCACAAAGCAATGACCAAATAGATTAAAATCTACCTTAGGTGCATATTCCATGTGTTTATGACCGACCGCAAAGTTACAATTAGCTATATTAAGCATACCATCCTGAATAATCATACCTCTTTTAGTCAATTTGCTAACTGTTTCATAATCATCATGGTTACCCAATACATAATATACTTTTGAAAACTCACTCTTTTCCAATCCTTCAATGAGCACGGCAACGCCTTTATGGTAGCCGTAAATTTTATTTCTATTGTTCTCAAGCTTAATATTATCTGCCATATCACCAGTGTGTATAATATATTGAGGTTTTAAAATATCTATAATTTTAAAAATATATGGGTAAATGTCTATAGGGGTATCGCTTATATGCAATAATACAGGACCTTTAATTTCCTTTAAAAGCTCCTCTGAAATATAGGGATAATTAAACAATGATAGCAAACCTTTGTAAATATTCATTAAAATTTTCACGAAATTCTACCTCAATATTTCATTATTTTTCCTTTATTTAAGTATAAAACATTTTTAGTCTATTATCAATATTAATACTAAAAAGAAAAATCCCTTAAACTCTTGGTGGTTTAAGGGATTAAAACTAAGCTTTATTAAATTCCAAGTCATGATTTACATTAATCATGATAAGTTTATCATCTTCCAACAGTAAAGTATTACCAACGGGAACAATAATGTCACTGCCTTTACGTTGTACCATAATAATAAGGCGGTCCTGAGGCAATTCTAAATCTTTAATATATTTGTTTTCCCATTGATGACCACTTGGAATTGTAAATTCAATGAGGTTATGGCCGCTTTCATCAAAGTGTGTTTCTCCACATAAAATAATTAAGTCATTTTCTTGAATAGTTGTTTGTCCCCTTGGTACAATTGTTTTACCTTCTCGTTCGATTTTTGCAACGATAAAATCAAATGTAAGATTTAAATCTTTCACCTGAGTACCAATCAAGCTGCTATTAGGATGTATTTTGGTTTCTAAAAAGCCAATATCAGCTTTGTTTTGATAATAATTAAAAGTCTTTAAGACCGTATCACTAGGATCCAACATATTCCACATTTTTGCTGCAGGTGGCATTAAAGTACCTTGAACTAAAGAGGAAAGCACACATATACCAAAAACAATATGGTAGACATCCACAGAAATTACGGCATCACTATTCACAGCCATTATGGCAAAGGCAATGGCAGCAGCACCACGAATGCCTGCCAATGAAATAATGTTTAATTGGTTACGCTTTAGTCGAAATGGCACCATGAGACCATAAACAGTTACCGGACGAGCGATAATAGTCATAAATAACATAATAGCAAGTGCTATAGGGAATGTTTTTATAAATTGTGTTAAGTTGGACAATAAACCCAATATGAAAAACAGACCAATTTGCATAATTTCAGTAAATCCATCAAAGAAAAAGACAACGTCCCTTTTACCTCGAAATTCCATATTGCCAAGATAAATTCCTAAAATATATAGAGCCAAGAAACCATTTCCGCCTATAATTCTTGTGGCATCATAAGCAATAAGCATGGCAGCAGCCATAAAAACAGCATAAAGTCCATCTGCTTCAATTCGAAGACTTTTCAGTAATTTACCAATTGCATAAGCAAACACAAAACCCATAATAATACCAAGGGCTACCTGTGATAAAATCAAAATTGGGACAGATACTTCTGATCCGATAATAACGGATAAGAAAACCATGGTCATTGTATATGCCGTGGGGTCGTTTGAACCACTCTCAAGTTCTAAGAGAGGCGCTGTGTTGTATTTCAAGTTCAAGTTTTTTGAACGTAAAATATTCGAAACACTGGCAAAGTCGGTGGAGCCCACAATTGAACCAATGAGCATACCTTCTAACAACTCAAAACCAAGAACATAATAACAAAACAAACCTGTGACTAACGCTGTAGCAACAACGCCAAAGGAACTAAGAATAATAGCTTCTTTTGCAACCGGTTTTGCCATCTTCCAACTAGTACCAAACCCACCGTAAAACATGATAACCATGAGTGCAATTGTAGCAAAATTATCAGCAAATTCAAAATCCTCAAATTCAAGACCTAATACACCAAAAACCATTCCAAGCACAATAAATAATAACAGTGCGGGTACTCCATGTTTATTGGAGAAACGGATGGCAAAAAGTGCAAGGATAAAAATAACACCTATACCTAAATAATGCATAATACTCCTTTCTAGCTAAAACAATTAAAAAGTTTCTTAATAAATATTGCTTTTTAATTATATTATTATAAAATTAATCCTAATTATTTTATCACAAACACTTCAAAAACTCAACCAATTCCTTGGGTTAATTGGTAAACAAAGGAAATGTAAAATATTCCACCAAAAATTTTACTTAGAAATAAAAAATATACATTAATTTTAAAAATATACTTTTGATTTTTAGGAAAACGTGGTAGAGTAGTTAGTAAGAAGGGAAGGTAGAATTATTTGATAAAACATGAAAATCAAGTGCATATTTCTGTTCAACCAAAAGCATTGATGATTATAAACGAAAT
>CAZJKK010000009.1:0-27631 GCA_964546605.1 uncultured Clostridia bacterium | reverse complement strand
TTGGTCATTCCACTTATGCCTTTTATTGCTACAATTTCTTTTTCCAATATTTTTTAACCTTCAGCAATAATACCGCAAATACTACTATTAATGGTATCAGAATCGGAGATGAGGAAACGAAGCTTACAACTAAATTACCTATGCTTCTTACAATTGAGTTAATTGTGCCTATGAAGCCTTCCTTTGATCTTTCCAACACTCCTTTTTCACTCTTAAGAGTAAAATTAACTTCTTTAACCTCTTCCACCTCAAGGTTTATAGTAGACATTGCTGCTCTGTCGTTTATGTCTGATAAGCTAATATTTAATGCATCTATTTCAGTTCTTACTCTTCTAAGCTCATTTTCAATAAGAAGCATTTCTTCAACTGTAGTTGCTTTTTGGAATAAATCTCTTAAATGTTGTTCTTGTACTTCAAGGTTTTTTACCTTGTTGTCCTTTTCATAGTATTCTTTTGTAACATCCTGTTCGGCAATGTTTTTGTTTCTTACATCTGATGTTTGTTCCAAGAAAGTAACTGTTTCATTGAAACTCTCTTGAGGCACACGTATTTTAAGGCTGCCATGCATAAGTTTTTTATCTTCATATACCTGATATACTTCTGTGGTGTTGTTTTCAATAAATCCGCCAATTTCTTCAAGCTTTAAGTTTATATCTCCTAAAAACTTATCGTAATCCTTGGTTTGAACATAAAGTCTGCCGGATTTAATGATTTTCATTTCCCTTTCAGACAATATGCTTGCAGCTAAACCCGTTAATGCATCGCCTCTGTTTTCAGTTTTATTCTTATCCATATCTGCCGTCATCAAATAATCCTGTTCACCCATACCTCCCATTTTAGCTTCTTCCGTAGCTATTTGAGGATATGCTGGCTCTGCAGGTGCTTCCGCTGGTGCAGGAGCAGGAGATGATGGTGCCACGCCATAACTGCTGTCATATGCAGATTCATTGGAAGATTTCATCATCAAACCTCCATTGAGATTTGCTACTATGACAATGAGCGCAAGAGCTGCTGCAAGACTTCCGTATTTAACCCACTTAAATTTATAATTCTTTTTAGGAATATTCACTACATTTGATTGTTCTTTGTCTTTAATCTTAGCAGTTTCATTTGCTTCTGACTTCAAAAGATTATGAAGTCTCTTGCAATATCCTTCAGGCAATTCCTCATCAGGAAGTTGTATTAATATATCTTGAATTTTTTTATAGTCTTCAAGCTCCTTCTTACATTCAGTACAACTTTCCAAATGCTCTTCCATCAGAGCTTTTTCTTCTTCATCTAATTCATTATCCATATATAAGGATAAATTATCTCTAATCATATTACAATCCATATTTTTCACCACCTTAACACTGACTTTTCATTTCATTTTCCAGTATTTCCTTCAGGTTCTTTCTCGCTCTGTTTAATCTGGACTTTACAGTACCTAAATTGCAAGTAGTAATATCTGCAATTTCACTGTAAGAAAATCCTTGAATATCTCTTAAAATTATAATTGTTTTATAATCATCGTCCAGTTTGTTTAAAGCGTCATTAATTAGCTTTTGATTATATTTTTTTTCAACAAGGGCATCCGGATTTGCAGTGTCATCGGCTATTTCCCTATTAAGCTCATTACCGCTGCCCAAATCAATGTCTTCATCAATAGAAACAGCATTGATATATTTCTTTCTTTTAAAGTCAATACATGTATTTACCACTATTCTGTACATCCAAACCTTAAAGGTTGATTGCATATTAAAGCTCCCAATATTCTTAAAAACCTTAAGTAAAGCTTCTTGAGATGCATCCTCTGCATCCTCCACATTCCTGAGTACTCTTAGAGCTATGTTGTAGGCTATTTTTTTATAGTCCTTTATAAGCTCTTCAAATGCGTCAATATTACCCATACGGCTTTGTTCAATAAGCCATAGTTCGTTGCTTTTCATTCTTTCACCCCGTTCGGTTATAATATAAGACGTTAATTATTAAAAATAAGTTCCAAAATATTTTTATTATTTATAAGTTTTAACAAATTGCACTGCAGATCTGCCTGTTCTTCCCCCATTTTGCATAGCAAACTTCTTGGCATCAGCTAAAAGTTGATCTTTAGAATCATATTTTATGTTATATTTTTCAGCCAAGCCCATTACTATTTCGAAATATTCATTTTGATTTGGTTCAGAATACAATATGGTAAGTCCGAATCTTTCTGATAGTGATGTTTGTTCATTTATGGCATCTCTTAAATGAACTTCATTTTGTCTTTCTATCATATTTTCCTTAATAAGATGCTTTCTGTTAGAAGTAACATAAAACAAAATGTTTGAAGGCTGTTCATAAATGCTTCCTTCAACTGCTGATTTCAAGAACTTATAGCTGGAATCATTGCTTTCAAAAGATAAATCATCAATAAATATTATGAAATGCATTCCTCTATTCTTAAGAACGCTTAATATTTTCGAAATATATTGAATATTTTCCTTGTCTACTTCAATAAGCCTAAGTTTCTTATATTTAAACATAGGTATGAGTGACTTCACTGCTGTTGACTTGCCTGTGCCGCTGTCCCCAACCAAAAGTGTGTTTAAAGCAAATTGTCTTGACACAAACTTATTAGTATTTTCTATGATTTGATTTTTTTGTCTTTCATATCCGTAAATATCTTCCATACTTACAGGATTAAAATTATCCACAGGCACTAAATTACCGTTTTTATCAAGGCTAAATGCAAAATTGTTTCTAAATTTGCCGCAACCGTTTCTTTCGTATTCATCATTAATATAGCTGTAAATATCATCTACTCTGCTTGTTTTAAATAATTCTGCCAAATTTTCCTTGGATGAATAATTTATAAAATTATTTACATCCCCGGCTGCTGTGGACATTCCCCTCAAGGGTAGTTCGAATATCTTTTTAAATATAATCAAATCATGCAAGACAGCCTTTTTTATTTTTTCACCAACATCAATTCCTTTTTCTCTTTTAATACTGAAAATATTTTCATCCTCCAAAATTTTATAAGCTATGTAATCGCTTATGGAATCAAAGTTTTTTAATAAAAGCATGTTGCACAAACTATAATAATTTTCCTGCAATTCTTCCTTGCTAGACTGATTATAGTAGCTCTTTAATAATAACTTATATTTTATTATTACTTCATCTTCAATAATATTTCTGTATATGATTAAATTTGAAAAATATGTATCATTCATTTTAAACCTTCCAATTTCAATTATGTAATACCCGATTATTTTATCATGCATGCTAGCCGTTAATTAGACAAAGACGTTACTTTGTTCAATTTAACGTATTCATTATACCATTTGCAATATTTAATGGCAACAAAAAAGCGTTTTTATAAAACGCTTTTATTTACCCGGAGACTTTCCTACATTAAGGTGTGTCCCCATACCTATAAACTTTTCTCTACTTCTTGAATTAGAGTATTATCAATAATCAAATTTTCACATTTATTAATATCTTCATATAGTGGTCTGTCATCTTCTAACATAGGAACGCATTTTCTTACTGCTTTATATGCCGGTTCAGTTCCATCACCAAGACCTTTATTACCTCTTAAATCTATTCCTTGACATGCGCACATAATTTCCATTGCCAATACTCTTCTCGTATTTCCCATTATTTCTTTTGCCTTGCGAGCAGCAATTGTACCCATGGATACATGGTCCTCTTGGTTAGCAGAAGAAGGTATGCTGTCCACAGATGCAGGGTGGCATAAAACCTTATTTTCTGAAACTAAAGCAGCAGCTGAATATTGTACAATCATGAAGCCTGAATTAAGTCCCCCATGCTTTACTAAAAATGCAGGAAGTCCGCTTAAGGCCGGATTAACAAGCCTTTCTAATCTTCTTTCTGAAATATTTGCTAGCTCTGCTAGTGCAATTCCTAAAAAGTCAAAGCTTAATGCCATGGGCTGTCCATGGAAGTTTCCTCCTGATATCCCCTCCTTGGTTTCAGGAAATATTATGGGGTTATCAGTAACAGAATTAATTTCTATTTCAACCTTTTCTTTTACATAATTTATGGCATCCTTGCTGGCTCCATGAACCTGAGGAGTGCATCTTAATGAATATGCATCTTGAACTCTTATTTCACCTTGTCTTGTAGTCATTTTGCTATTATTTAAAAGCTTTAACAATATTTTAGCAGTATCCGTTTGACCCCTATGAGGACGCACCTGGTGAATTCTTTCATCTAGGGCATCCACTACTCCATTATGAGCCTCAAAGCTTAGTGCAGCGGCAATATCTGAAATTTTTATTATATTTAATGCATCATAAACGGTTAAAGCACCTACTGCAGTCATAACCTGTGTTCCGTTAATAAGAGCCAGACCTTCCTTTGATGTTAACTCCAAAACATCAATTCCTGCTCTTTTCATTGCTTCTTCCCCTGTTAATATTTCGCCCATGTATTCTGCATTACCTAATCCAATCATAGGCAGAACCATGTGTGATAGAGGTGCTAAATCTCCACTGGCTCCCAGCGAACCCTTTTCCGGAATTACAGGATGCACTTTTTTATTAAGCATTTCAATCATGGTCATTACAGTTTCTAATCTTGCACCAGAATATCCCTTTGCAAGATTATTTATTCTTAACAATATTATTCCTCTAACTATTTCAGTGCTAAAGGGATTTCCCGCTCCAACTGCATGTGTAATTATGAGATTCTTTTGTAATAACCTTGATTCATCCTTAGAAATTGTAACATCGCTAAACTTTCCAAAGCCAGTTGTTATTCCATAAATAACATCCCCGTTTTCCACAAAGTCATCTACAACTTTTCTGGATTTATTGATTTTTTCTATTGCGATTTGAGAAAGTTCAACTTGACAATAATTTCTACATACCAATACTATTTCTTCCAATGTTAATGTTTCACCTGTTATAATAATCTTGTTCATTGCATCCTCCTAAAATTATTTAGGGAGCGAATTTAGCGTATATTAAATACACTAAATTTCGCCCCCTATTATCTATTTTCTATAGGCAATTTTTATACTTCTATTGTATATTAATAAATGCTTTATTGCAACAAAATTAATTTGTTAAAATAAGAAAATCCTTTACAAAACAATATGGCTTATGCTATATTAATACTGTTTACAACAATTACCAAAGGAATGTAAGAGGTATAAAATGGATTCTTTAGATATGCAAATTATTAAGAATATAGAAAAAGAAGGAAGAATTTCTCACGAAGAACTTTCAAAACGTTTAAATTTATCAAGGCCTGCCATTCACAACAGAGTAACAAAGCTTGAAGAACAAGGAATTATTTCTGGTTATAAAGCAACAATAAACTGGTTTAAACTAGGATATACAACAAGTGCCATGATTTCCTTAAGAGTAAGAACTACTAATTACGATAAGCTTCTTGAACAACTAAAAACGCTTGAAATATTAGACCTTGTAATTGAGGAATGCCATATAGTTACAGGAACATGGTGCATATTAATGAAAGTAAGATGCAAAAATCCTCTAGGCTTAAAAGCATTACAAGATGAGCTTCACAAAATAGAATCTATAAAGGAATCATCCACATCACTAGTTTTATCATCACTTTATGATTAATAAATTGGAACCAATCCCAATAAAAAACCAGCATTGCTGGTTTTTATTTTATTTTTTTGTTTCTAAAGCTTTATTAACAGCTTCTTTTATAGCATTGCTTGTTACTGTTGCTCCCGATACTGCATCAACGTTTGTGGAATCAGCATCTTCAATTTTTTTCGGTAGCTGGTCTATAGCATTTGACCCAACTCCTTTAGTTTCCTTTTCTCCTACAGCCTCAACAGATGTTATATCATTTCCTTTAATTTTTACTGTTACATTAACATCTCCTCCATAACCCTTGGCTGTACCTTTAAGGGTTTGTTCCTCCCCGTTTGTTGTTGTAGCATTATTTCCGGTGTTGTTAGTGTTGTTGGTGTTTTCCTTAACATTTTCTTCAACTTTGTCTTCAGCTTTATCTACAACATTTCCATTGTTATTGTTTGGAACATTACCTTTGTTGGTTGCGCATGCACCTACACTTATAAGCATAAGTATACATACCATTAATGCTAATATTTTTTTCATAATAGCCTCCATTTGTTTATTTAAATTTCACAAATAGTATAACCAAAATGAAATATATAATTATAAATAATAAAAATTTAGAAGGCAAATATGCTTTCTAAATTTTATTATTTTATTGAAAGAATATCATTTATTGCTGTAAGTGTTTAATCAACCTCCTCATTATGTTTTCATTATAATATTCTTGGATTGTATTTGTTATAAAGATTTTGTTAAGATTTTTTTCTGATATTTACACAATCTTAACGCTCTTTTAAAGACTTTAACAAAATATTTATATGTTCTGTGTTAGAATCATCCCATAAAGAAAGGATGATAAAGATGGAAGCAATTATAATAATATCAGTTATTGTAGTTTTCTTTATTAATTTATATTTTATAGATAGTATTTATAAGATTGTTGATGGTTCTGTTGCAATACCAACTAATACCTCTAATGAAAATTTTATTGGTTCTTTAAAGGATGCTCTTATTATGGGAGATGATGAAACATGTCAAAAGATAAGTAATTTATTATACAAACATAATATCACAACGGATATATTAAATGATATTGATGCTATTGACAAATCATATCCCTATAAGTATGTGCTTGCTGTTTTTGATGATGATTTAAAAAATCTTACTATATGTACAATCGCTATTAATATAATGGGAATTAATAATGCATTAGCTATATGCAACAAACTATACAATCAAAAAATATATGATGAAAACCACATAATTACATTTAAAAGCAATGCTTCCACTTTTGAAATTATATCATTGCTTTTAAATTTCAGCAAAAGGGAGACATGAGATGTATAAAATTAAAAATATAAAATTGAATTATACAGAAATTATTGTACTAGGAACCTTATTGATAATTATAATAGGAGGCCTAATTCTAAGTCTTCCTATTTCGTCTAGAAGCGGAACATCAACACCACTTATTGATGCAATATTTACTTCAGCCTCTGCCTTTTGTGTAACAGGCTTGGTCATATATGACACTTATAATCATTGGTCTTTATTTGGACAAATTGTTATTTTAATTCTTATACAAATTGGTGGACTTGGCTTTATGACTGTAATTACATTGTTTTCTATGTTTCTGAAAAGAAGAATAGGATTAAAGGAAAGAAGATTATTGATGGAATCAGCCAATACGTTAAAAATTGGAGGGATTGTGCTTCTTGTTAAAAAGATTTTAATAAGGACATTAGTATTTGAAAGTATTGGAGTATTATTATTAACCTTGAGATTTTATCCAAAAATGGGTTTAAGAGATGGATTGTACAACGGCATATTCCATTCAGTATCGGCATTCTGCAATGCAGGATTTGATATAATGGGTAAATATGGACAATTTTCTTCACTCACGACATATGCAGGTGATATAGTTGTTAACACGACCATAATGCTTCTAATAATCATAGGAGGTCTAGGCTTTGTGGTATGGGATGATATCGTTCAAAATCATTTTCGATTTAATAAATATCAGCTTCATACAAAAATAGTACTGACAACAACTGCATTTTTAATATTTGGAGGAGCGCTCATTTTCTTTGTTATTGAAGCAACGCATAGTATGTTAAACATGAATTTAGAAGAGAAAATTCTAGCATCTTTATTTCAAGCTGTTACTCCAAGAACTGCAGGTTTTAATACAATCGAATTATCTCAATTATCAGAAGGCGGAAGTTTATTGACAATGTTATTAATGATTATTGGCGGAAGTCCAGGTTCTACTGCTGGAGGTATAAAAACAACTACTTTTATTACATTGGTCATTGCTGCCGTGTCTTCAGCAAAGCAAAGTTCTGATATAACCATTTTTAAAAGAAGACTTGAATCGGATTGTTTGAAAAAAGCAAGCTCTATTTCAGTCATATATATGTCGATTTCTTTTATTGCAATTATGTTAATTAGTGCTGTTCAATATTTTTCTTTAAAAGAGATTATGTTTGAAGTTTTTTCAGCTATTGGAACTGTTGGATTAACATTAGGAATAACTCCTTCACTTAATTCATTTTCTAAAGTAATCATAACCTTGCTAATGTATGGCGGCAAGGTAGGTGTATTATCTATAGTTGCTGTTTTGGCAGAAATAAAAGAGGTATCCCCGTTAAGCAGGCCATATGAAAAAATAATAATAGGATAGGTGATATTATGAAATCTATATTAATAATAGGAATGGGTGCATTTGGAAGACATTTAGCAATAAAAATGTCCGAACTGAACAATGATGTTATGATAGTTGATAAAGAAACTGCAATAATAGATGAAATGTCGTCGTTTGTTACTGACGCTCAAATTGGAGACTGCACAAAGGAAGATGTTTTAAAAGCACTTGGCGTAAGCAACTTTGATATATGTTTTGTAACCATAGGTGATACTTTTCAAGCCTCATTAGAAATAACCTCACTATTAAAAGACTTAGGTGCCAAATATGTAATCTCAAAAGCAAGCAGAGATATACAAGCAAAATTCCTCTTAAGAAACGGTGCAGATGAGGTTGTGTATCCTGATAAAGATATGGCTGAAAAACTGGCAGTACGTTGCAGCGCAAACAATGTTTTAGATTACTTTTCCATAACCAATGACTACTCCATATTCGAAGTACCAATAATGTCAAGTTGGACAGGATACAGCATTGAGGAAATAAATGTAAGAAAGAAATATCATATCAACATACTTCTTATAAAAAACGGCAACAGCATCATGACCATGCCTAAGGCCGATTATATTTTCAAGGAAGATGACCAGATGATTGTAATAGGCAGAACTGACGAAGTCTTAAAATTTGCCGGTAATATTTAAAAGACTAAATGACACAAATTATCTCATTGTGTCATTTTTATAATCATCAGCAAAACGATAGCCAACCCCTATTTCAGTCAATATGAATCTTGGATTTGAACTGTCTTTTTCAATTTTTCTCCTTAAACTTGCCATAAAAACTCTGATGCTTTTAGAATCTCCCGTTTCCCCATATCCCCAAACTTCTTTTGAAATCTGGCTGTGGGTTATAACTTTGCCTCTATTGGTTATTAATAGCACCAATAGCTTAAATTCAATAGGCGTCAAATGAACTTCGCTGTCATCAGCAAAAACTCTGTGTTTTTCAATGTCAACTGTTAAATAGTCAAATTTAAAAACACTTTCAATTGTTTGAGAGATATTTCTTTCAATCAGTCTTTCCATAACTCGTATTCTTGCCAATAATTCCCCCATAGAGAAAGGTTTTGTTAAATAGTCGTTTGCACCTGCATCAAGGGCAGAAATTTTATCACTTTCCTGTTCTCTTGCAGATACAATTATAATGGGTATATCCGATACATTTCTGACTTGGTTAATTATCTCTAATCCATCCATATCAGGTAAACCTAAATCCAACAAAATAATATCCGGATTTTCAGTACAAAAATACAATATGCCATCATTGCCGCTTCTTGCATTAACTACTGAATACCCTTTAGCTTTTAGTGCCATGGTCATAAAGTTAATAATTTTATTGTCATCTTCTACTATTAATATTTTCTTATTCATCTTAGTCAACCTCCAATGGAAGTTCAATCTTAAATGATGCTCCGCCTGTTTTTAAATTTTCCGCAGTTATTGTACCATTATGGGCTTTAACAATTTCCTTGCATATGGTAAGGCCAAGACCCACTCCCAGACTGCCGTCTGCAATATTGAACTTATGATGTGTTACAAAACCATCAAATATATTTTTTATTATATCTTTATCAATACCACATCCGTTGTCTCTCACCTCAAATACAGCTTTCTTATCATCTGCAGAAACCTTTAAAAAAATTTCAGAACTTTCTCCGGAATGTTTATATGCATTATCTAATAAATTCACCAATACTTGAACGATTAATCTTCCATCAACAGGAACAAGGATTATTTCATCTGGTACAGACACATGAAGCCTCCCTGAATCATGGAACTTTGGAACTAGCGTCATTGTCTGATTTACTATATCATCAACAGATTCATAGCTTTTGCTTACAGTGAGCTTTCCTTCATTTATGCGCGTCATATCAAGAATGTTTTTAACTGTATTCATAAGCCACGTGGATTCATCATATATATCCGATGCAAGTTTTTTAATATTATCAACTTCCAATTTGTCATAGTTGTCACGTATAAGTTCACTTGCCCCTTTAATGCTTGTTAGAGGAGTCCTGATATCATGAGAAATACTTCTTAGCAAAGTACTTTTTAGTCGTTCACTTTCCATATCCACCTTTATCTTTTGTCTTTCCTCATATATAAATTCTCTGTCTAAAACAATGGCCATTTGATGTACTATTGTTTTAATAATAATGTCACTTTCATAAGTCAAATTATCATTTACGTTTATTATATAAACTTCTCCTCTTTGTTTTGCAACACCTTTTATTGGTATTAACATTATATGTTCCTTTATTATTTCAGCATATTCAGGAATACCCTCTGTGCTGTAAATCTTATCTGTATTATTTAATTTAACATAGCAATCATAGCCTACATAATCCTTTATATATTTTATACCCTTTAAAATAATATTTTCGTTCCCTGTTACATTAAAAAAATCTTTTGTTATTTCATACAAAATTTTTGCAGTTCTTTCATTTCTTTTTGATACCTCTGTTTGATACTGAAGCTTAGATGTCATTGTGCTTGAAATTAATGAGGCAGTCAGAAAAAACACTATAAGAATGATATCTTGAGTGTTGCTTATTCGAAGAGTGTGAATTGGCTCTGTAAAAAAATAATTGAATAACATAACACTGATTATAGCAGCCGCTGCACTGAAAATATAACCTTTTGTTACTATGGTAACAGTCAAAACGCCAACTATAAATACCATTAACGTGTTTTCTTTTCCTATTCCTAATTCATTCATAACTATTGAAAATATAGTTGAAATAATGCAAATTGCAATAACACTTAATGAATATTTTAGATTCATATATTTTAAATTATTAGTTTTAATATAATTCATATTATTCTCCACTACAATTATTAGCCATATTATACCACATGTCATTTAAATAGAAATCTTTTATTTTGTTTTTATTGTAATGACCTATATATTTTAGTATAATACCTCATAAGAACAGGAGGAAAATTATGAAGGTAGTAGCATTTAACGGAAGTCCAAGAAAAGAAGGAAATACATATGAGGCTATTAAAATAGCAGCTGAGCAATTACAAAATGAAAGCATTGATGTTGAAATAATACATGTTGGTAATAAAAAAATACAAGGATGCACAGCTTGTGGCTCTTGCTTTAAAACAAAAGATGAAAAATGCATTATTGATGATGAAGTGAATGAATGGATTCAAAAAATGAAATCAGCTGATGGGATAATCTTCGGTTCACCTGTTCACTTTTCAGACATAGGAGCAACCATGAAAGCATTTTTAGACAGAGCTACATATGTGGGAAGCGCGAATAACGGATTATATAGACACAAGGTAGGAGCAGGTGTCATTGCAGTAAGGCGTGCAGGTGGTATTCCTGCATACAATCAGTTGAATAATTATATAGGATACTCAGAAATGCTTATGCCTACATCAAATTATTGGAATGTTGTTTTTGGAACAAAGCCAGGTGATACTCTCAAGGATGAAGAAGGAGTACAAATCATGAGAATCCTTGGAAAAAACATGGCTTGGCTCATGAAGCTGGTAGAGCTTGGAGAAGGTAAAATAGAAAAGCCACAACCCGAAAGAAAAACCTACATGAATATGATAAGATAAACAAACAAGGTAGAGCTAATCTACCTTGTTATTATTATAATTCATTAATTCCCGTATGTATTCCGCAAATAGGGCACTCCGGATTTTTTTCTAAGTTTATTATATTAAATTCCATTTCCAATCCATCAAAAAGCAATATTTTATTTTTTAATGTTGTACCTATATGTGTAATTACCTTAAAAGCTTCAGCTGCTTGAATAAAACCCATTACCCCAGGCAAAGCTCCTAAAACACCAATTTCAGAACAACTCGTGTTGCTTGTGTTTAAATTTGGATATAAACAGCGATAGCAATGCCCTTCATCGGGAATTATAGTTGTGCTTGTTCCGTCAAATCTTAAAACACCTGATTCAATCATTGGTTTTTTCAAAAAATAGCACATGTCGTTTATTAGATACCTAGTATCAATATTATCTACGGCTGAAATTACCAAATCATATTTTTCCATTATCTTTTTGGCATTTTCCTTAGTAAAGCTTGTTACATATGTATTAATTTTAATTTGTGGGTTGATTTTTTTTAATAAGTATTTTGCGGACTCTGCCTTCGCCATTCCTATTCTTGATTGTCCATGAAGAACTTGTCTGTTTAAGTTGCTTGCTTCAATGGCATCCGAATCCACCAACCCAATAGTACCAGCATCTGCTAAAGTTAATGCAAGGGATGAAGGTGAACCAAGTCCACCTGCTCCTACAATTAATATTTTGGCATTATTAAGTTTTTCTTTTATATCTGTAAAATGATATTCTTCATTTTTATAAAAGCATTCTATAGCAATTTCTGCATTACATAATTTATATTCATTTATTACTAAATTAAATAAATCAAAATATAAAATATCTTTAAGTTTGTTTCCAATACCCAATATTTGCTTAACAGCCTCTATTGTACAAATTGTTCCTGAAACTGCAGAAGCAAATGGATATGTACACTGAGTAACTTCTTTAATCAATAACTCCTCAAAATCATTTAATTCCTGAGAATTTTCTATATTCTTTACAATAAATTTAAATTCATTAATTACTGAAAATATTGTATGTATAAATTTGTTATTATTTAAATATTGAGCCATCTTGCTTATAAAATGGGCATTTCCAAGAATTATCCTAAAATCAGAACTTGATTCTTCGACTTTAAGCTCAATACTTAAATCAACATTTAAATCCTTTGCTTGTGAAAACAACACATCACATCCATTACTATCATCAATATAACAATGAATTTTCCCTATGCCCATCGCTGAAAGATATAATACTAAAGATATTATTTCTGTAACGTTTTCAGAATAAACAGAGATTGTAGATTCAAGGAGTTTTCTTTGTCCCTGCCCGCTTATCTCCGGCATTATAATATGTCTTAAATATCTGTTAATTTGTTCTTTAGATAGAATCATGTAATCACCACTTTTTTTATTCACATTCCAGAGATCAGAAAAATAATACATTGCTGTTTCATTATGCATTATATTACCATCTCTATTTAAAGATCGCAACTAGTTCTCAATTTATGAACTAGTTGCGTTGCATGTCACAATAATTAGTCAACAAATAAAGCTGTTGACAAGTATCTGTCTCCTGTATCAGGAAGAAGTACAACTATTGTTTTACCTTCATTTTCAGGTCTTTGAGCTAATTGATCAGCAGCCCATAATGCTGCGCCTGATGATATGCCAACCAGTACTCCTTCTGTTAATGCAATTTCTCTTCCTTTTTTAAATGCATCTTCATTTTCCACTGTTATGATTTCATCATAAATTGATGTATCTAAAGTGTTTGGAACAAAGCCTGCGCCAATTCCTTGTATTTTGTGGGCACCCGCTGTACCTTTAGATAAAACAGGAGAATCCGTAGGTTCAACTGCAATTATTTTAACGTTTGAGTTCTTTTCCTTTAAGAATTTACCAACTCCCGTGATAGTTCCCCCGGTGCCTATACCTGAAACAAATATGTCTACCTTACCGTCTGTATCTTCCCAAATTTCAGGACCGGTCGTTTCATAATGAACTGCAGGATTAGCTGGGTTTTCAAATTGTGCAGGAATAAATGAGTTTGGAATTTCCTTTGCTAATTCTTCGGCCTTAGCAATTGCTCCCTTCATACCCTTTGCACCATCAGTTAATACAACCTCTGCTCCGTACGCTTTTAATAAATTTCTTCTTTCTACGCTCATTGTTTCAGGCATTGTTAAAATAGCTTTGTACCCTTTTGCGGTTGCAACACTTGCTATGCCAATACCTGTGTTTCCGCTGGTAGGCTCAATTATGGTAGAACCTCCCTTTAATAATCCTTTTTCTTCTGCATCCTTAATCATGGCATATGCTATTCTGTCCTTAACGCTGCCTGCAGGATTTAAATATTCTAATTTTGCGACTATTTTTGCTTTTAAATTATATTTATTTTCATAATTTGTTAGCTCCAACAAAGGTGTCTTGCCTATTAATTCAGTTAAACTTTTATGAATACTCGCCATTTAATTACCTCATTCCATACTTATTTTATATGTTTAATATGTTTTAATTATATGTTATATAAAATTTATTGTCAATGTTTTTTTGTAAAATTAATGAACTGAATATTTTATGATTTTTAACTACTGTACATGACAGTTACAATTTACCAATATATGAGCTTTTTAAACATTATCACCGAGATAAAAGGATACAAATCCCCCTCCAAGAGTTGTTGTATTATACCATAAATATAAGTCAATAGTTTTCTTTATTCCTTCATCAAGTATTTCAACTACAGCTGAATTTAAACTTTTGTCATATTCAATGGATATTAATGTTACCCAATGCCATTTATCCAGGCATTTCTCATCTCCGTTGCAAAGGTTTAAAAATGCCACCGGAACATCTTTTTCCAAAGATGCAATTATAAATTCCACCACATTTTCAAATGTTGGTCTGATTTCTTTTTTCTGTTGCACATCAATGGCATCATAATTTAAAAATTTATTATTTAATTTGGCATAAGAAACTAAGCCCTTATAAAAAATATTAGTGGTGTTCACACCCTTTAGGGTTGGAGTAACATGCTTCCACACTTTTTCCATCATTTCAAGGCTTTCACTTTTGGTTGTATGTGGGTTTTTACTCATGTATAACAAAACATTTGTTGCAACTGTAGGTCCGCAGCCTGCCATTCTCTGCCAAGTTTTTTTATACCATTCCTGATTGCAGCCATAATATTTCTTATTAGTTGTTTCATCTATTATTTCAAAAAATTCAGGATTGTTTATAGAAATTTTTGCCATTACTTATCACCTTATCATAATATTTATAGTTGTATTACATTATGTCATTTTCAAATAAAAGTTATTAAATCATATACAAGCTGTTAATTATTTTCATGCATAACAATTAATAACTAATGGAAAAAGACAAGTTTCATTTATTATAACATGCTTTTATTTATTTTTAATTAAAAATCCCGCAAAATAGTTATGCGGGACTGATTTAAATGTTATATAAAATTTTCGAAAGAAACTCTTTAGCTCTTGGATGGGTTGGATTCGAGAAAAAATCATGAGGATTATTTTCTTCTAGTATTTGGCCTTCGTCCATAAACAAAATTCTGTTAGCCACACTTTTAGCGAAACCCATCTCATGAGTAACTACCACCATTGTCATACCTTCTTCCGCCAAATCTTTCATTAATTTTAAAACCTCTCCAATCATTTCCGGGTCTAGGGCTGAAGTAGGTTCATCAAAAAGCATTATGTCAGGTTTCATAGCCAAAGAACGAACTATGGCAATTCTCTGCTTTTGCCCTCCTGAAAGCTTATTAGGATATTCATCTTTTTTATCAGAAAGCCCTATCCTTTCAAGGAGCCCTATTGCATTTTCCTCTGCTTTTTTTTGAGACTGTAAACCTAACTTTACAGGAGCAAGAGTGATATTTTCCATAACAGTCAGATGCGGAAACAAATTAAAATGCTGAAACACCATTCCCATTTTTTGTCTTACCTTGTTAATATCACATTTTACATCAGTAATGTTTTGTCCTTCGAAAATTATATCTCCTGAACTAGGAACCTCTAAAAGATTCATACACCTTAACAAGGTACTTTTTCCAGAACCAGAAGGACCTATAATTACAACCTTCTCACCTTTTTTAATATTTGTGCTAACATTTTTTAAAACACGATTATTTCCAAATTTTTTGTCTATATTATTAATTTCTATCACTTTGAGAAAGTCTCCTTTCCAGTCTTTTTTGCAATGCTCCCAAGCCTAATACCATTACCAGATAACCAAGAGCCACAGTGTATAATGAGAAAAACGGTTCATATGTTCTGCTTCTTACAATATTACCGGCATTAGTCAAATCAATTACTGGAATAAATCCCGCTACAGATGTTTCCTTTAACAATGCAATAAATTCATTACCAAGTGCAGGCAATATATTTTTTATGGCCTGAGGCAAAATAATAAAAAACATTGTCCTGCTGCCGTTAAGACCTAAGGAAAGACCAGCCTCCATTTGACCTTTGTCAACAGACTCAATACCTGCCCGTGCAATTTCTGCCACATAAGCACCGGAATTAATACCAAATGTCATTATGGCAATAAAAACTGCATTATCTATGTTTACAAATACCGTGTAATACATTATTAAAAGCTGGACGACAACAGGTGTACCCCTTATTACGGAAACATAAATCTTGCATATTAAATCAAGCAAAAAAAGCTTCTTGTTATGCTTAGCGCTGTATCTTATTACAGCAACTAAAAGTCCGATTATTATTCCCATTAATGTTGCAAAAAAAGCAATTAGTATTGTATTTTTTAAGCCGGTTAAAAACATTTCATATCTTGCTTGTTCTATGAATGTTTTATTAAAGCTTATAAGAAACTCCTCATAAAAATTATTAAAATTCATTCTGCCTCCACTATCAATGAAAAAGCGATAATGCCATAGCATATCGCTTTACTCTAACATTACCTTTATTTATTTCGAATGATTTGCTATAAATTCATCAATTTTTCCTTCATCAAGAAGTCTTTGAAGAGTTTTGTTTATAGAATCAAGCAATTCTGTATTTCCTTGTTCTACCGCAATTCCATAAGCTTCGCTTATTTCTCCAAATTTAGCTGTTACAAGCTTGTCGCTGTTATTTTTTACTATATTTTCAGCAGTGAGCTTATCTATAACTACTGCATCAATTCTGCCTGCCATTAGGTCCTGAGCAGCTTCTAGTGCATTTGCATATGGCTTTGATTCTGCGCCTGACCCTTTTAAAGCACCCTCTTCCAAATTAATTGCATCTGAAATTGCAAGGTCACCTGTTGTTCCTAATTGAACACCAATTTTTTTGCCTTTTAAATCATCCATAGTTTCATAAGTTGCATCTTTTGTAGAAATAAGATTTTGAATTGATTCAACATATGGAATTGAAAAGTCTACCTCTTCTTCTCTGTCCGGAGTAATTGTCATACCCGCTGCAACCAAATCTGCCTTTCCTGTTACTAGAGATGGAATCAAACTGTCAAAATCAAGATGTTCAATTTTTAGTTCTTTTCCTAAATCCTTAGCTATTTCTGCAGCTATATCGGCATCAACACCTACAACTTTTTCTCCTTCAAAATATTCGAAAGGAGCAAACTCTGCATTAGTATACATTACTATTGTATTGTCTTCCTGCTTTTGTTCAGGAGCTTGTGCTTGATTATTATCAACCGATTGTTTGTCATTTGTATTAGAGCTGCATCCTGTAAGCAATGCAAACACCATAATCATAATAAATAATACTGATAATATTTTTTTCATTTTTGCCTCCAAATTTTTTAAGTCATTTTTAACATAAAAGTATATTAGCACTTTTTGAAAGCAATGTCAAATATTTTTTCATATTTTTGTATAATTATATATATTCTTTTACTGCATTCTTCTTCTTTGAACAATTTTTTATCAATGTACGCTATTCAAGAATTATGTTTTTTTATAATAAAATGATTTGAATTCTTTTTCATTTTCATTTTATCATAAATAGTTGAAATTAAATGTGAAACAATTATAGAAGCAACCAATGCAAGTGCTGAAGCTCCACCTTTATTTTGAATTTGAGGAATTAGCTGTACCGCGATTATAGTACTAAGGATTAAGCCAGCAGGTATAGCATATTGCATCACACGACTATTTAGCAATTCTTCATCTTTTTGTAATACGTCTACTATGTCGCCTTCATTTATATCATTGTCTACTTCAGTTTGTATATGTATGCTAAAATGCTTGCAACCTGCTGAACAATTCCTACAGTTATTACCACATGGCAATATTTTAGTTACTAAAATCGTTGCTGAACTTCCTTTTTTCTTTACAATTTTGCCTATTAAATTCATTTTACATTCCTTTCCTGCTGATGAATAATTTATTATTCATATCTTAAGGCATCAATTGGATCTGATTTTGCTGCCTTCTTAGCAGGATAATACCCGAAAAACACTCCTATAATCATGGAAAATGTTACTGCTACTATTATAGATGCAGGATTTACTACAATAGAAAGTGATATAAAACTTCCTCCCAGCATTACTAACCCAATACCTAACATTGTGCCCACTATGCCTCCTATGGCAGACAAAGTAGCAGATTCTATTAAAAATTGAAACAATACATCCTTTGTTCTTGCCCCTAATGCTTTTTTTATGCCTATTTCTCTTGTTCTTTCTGTTACAGAAACAAGCATAATATTCATAATGCCTATTCCTCCTACCAGTAAGGATATTGCAGCAATGGCTGCTACAGCAATAGACATGCCACCCACAATGCCGTTTAATGTTTGCTGATCTTCTTCAACAGTATAAAACTTATAGTTTTCAGCTTCTCTGTTTTTTAATCTTGCAACATATGATGTTATTTCACTCCCTACAGTTGCCACAGAATATTTTTCAGATACAAATACGTCAAGTCCATAAAACCCATAGCTTGAAGGAAATGCCATGGTGTATGGTATATAGCTTTCTTCATATGTTTTCTGTCCGTTAAGCATAGATAATACAGGTGATTCCTCATTTTTATAAATGCCTATTACTAATAAATCCTCTAAATTTTCTCCAATTCGCACCCTTATTGTCTGTCCCGTCACATTTTCTCTTTTGAATAACTCCATTGCAGCATTTTGCTCTAATACAATAACCTTTGATTTTCTGTCAACATCGCTTTTATTTATCATTCTTCCGTAAAGCATTTTTACATGCTGCACCTTTTCAAACCCATCATCCACACATGCCATGTTAAGCTTTATATTATTTCGGTTCATAGTTACATCACTTCTTACTGAATCCGATGGACTTATATATGCTATTTTGTCATTAAACCTTTCCTTTAACAGCTCAATGTCATCCATGTAAAAAAAATCAGTTGAACGAAAATCTTCAATATTATTAATATACATGTAAGCTCGATTTTTTCCTATATCCTTGTATATATCATCCATTACACCCTTCATGCTTTCCCCTATGGACACAATTGCAATAACAGAGCTTATACCTATAATTATTCCAAGCATGGTAAGAAGGGATCGCATTTTGTTGGACAATATGGATTGAAATGCTATTTTAATATTTTCCAGCCAAATTATTTTAAAGCACCTTCTTTCTCCATCTTATCTTCCTTATTGTAATCATACTCATTTTCAATCTTTTCATTTTGTCTGTCTTCTATTATCATTCCATCCCTAAAAACTATTACCCTATCTGCATATTTTGCAATATCAGGCTCATGGGTTACAAGTATTATGCTGTTACCTTCCTTGTTTAAGCTTCTAAATAAATCCATAATTTCTTCTGATGATTGAGTGTCCAAGTTTCCTGTAGGTTCATCAGCCAATATTATGGGAGGATTATTAGCAAGAGCCCTAGCTATGGCAACTCTTTGCTTTTGACCTCCGGACAATTCATTGGGAAGATGGTTTATTCTATCTGAAAGATTAACCTTATCTAACAGCTCTATTGCCCTGTTTTTTCTTTGAGATGATTTTACCTTTGCATAAATCATTGGAAGCTCTACATTCCTTAATACATTTGTTCTTGGAATAAGGTTGAATGCTTGAAAAACAAATCCTATTTTCTTATTTCTAATAAGCGACAGCTCATCCTGGCTTTGATTTTTAATATTTATACCATCAAGCAAATATTCTCCCGAGGATGGTCTATCCAGACACCCAATAATATTCATTAATGTTGATTTTCCAGAACCGGAATGACCCATAATTGCAATAAATTCTCCATGATGAATTTCTAAATTCACATCCTTAAGAGCATGAACTTCCACCGTGCCTGTTTTATACACCTTATTTAAATTTTTAATAGTTATCATATTACTCATTGATTCACCTTTTTTGTACTATCGTTTGGCATGACAATCATTCCGTCTGTCAAGCTTAAATCAGGATTAATCACTATTTTCATACTGTTAATAAGCTCATTACTTATAATTTCTGTTTCCAAATCTGTTTCAAGCCCTAATTCCACTTTTATTGATTTAATTGTATTGTCTTCATTTAATACAAATACTTTATTTTCATTGTTTTCATCCACAACAATTGCTCCGGAAGGAACAGCATATACATTATCTGCTCTATCCACTTCTATTTTAGCCGTTGCAATTACACCTGCAATTAAACTTTCAGGCTTTTCAGCTATATCTATTACCACAGGTATAACTCGTTCCATTGTATTGTTATCCTTTTGCTCAGCAGTTGGTGAAATCCTTGAAACCACCCCTTTGGCAGTTTCATTTTTTATAACATCTGAAGTAATAAAAGCTGTCTGTCCTATTTTTATTTTACTTATGTCATACTCGCTTACAAATATTTTCATTTGAAGTTTATTAAGATTTTCAACCACAAACATAGGTTTTCCGTCATCCGTATCCTTTGCGTATCTGCCCAGATTAACATTTACCCTTGTTACCGTTCCGTCTATGGGACTTTTAATAAACACTTTTTCCAAATCTTCTTTCTTTTTTTCCAATTCTTGCTTTTGAATCTCTATGCGCTTTGATTCAGATGAGGACAATACAATTTTCCCCTCACTTACATTAAAGCTTTCCAAACTTTTTTTGGCATCATTTAGACTGTTTTCTATTTTATTAAATGCTTCCTGTGTAATAATTTCATTTTGCAATAATTCCTTGTTTTGTATATAGCTTGTTTCTAATTCCTTTATATTTAATACTGCTTTATCATATTCAATTTGAAGTGCCTTTTGCTTATCCTTTAATTCTAACTGCGATAATTCAATTTGATTTTCTTCTTTTGAAATAAACTCTTCTAATTCATCACTATCTAAAACAGCTAAAATTTGATCTTTCTTAACTAAATCTCCTTCCTTTACTCGTATGTCTATAATTTCATAATTTAAAGGAGATACAACATCAGCTTTTTCAATGCCCTCCAAAGGGGCCTTTACTGATATTATTTGCTCAAGCGTCTTTGTTTCTAATGGTACCACGTTAACAGAAACCTCCGCAGCTCCCTTATTTTTATTTAAACTACCAATAACAATAACTGCTGCAACAATAATTATACTAATAACCCAAAATCTTTTCTTCTTAAAAATACCTTTCATAATACTCTCCCAATTTTAATATACGTTACATTAATATACCATATCAAGGAATTTCACTTCCATAGATTTACCTTACACTTTTTATCGTAACCTTACATTATGGTAAGATTAATTTTTCATTAGAATTTCTTCAATATTTTTACCTGCAATACTTTCATCAACAATTAAAGTCTTCATATGCTCAAATCCAAAGCCTATAAACTTGTAAATGCCAACCCTGTATTCTCCTGAATCGCTATTTTCAAGCACTGCAGCCACATCATAGCCTGTATTTAAATAATCACCAAATGATATGTCAACTAATTCCCAATCTGTAAAAAATGAGCCCAACCATTTTTTATGTAATTTCTCTCCGTCCCAAGTATAAAAAAACGGTCTTTTTCTAATATCCTTATAAAATATGGTATCTTTAAATACTCCTATGAATATATCTGCTTCACCATCATTGTCCAAATTACAAGCATCAATTTTCCAAGGCTTTAACTCTGAAATATTATTTCTGTAAATTTCTGTTAGTTTTAGCTTATTGCCGGATTTTGCTTCATAAATGACTACATCTTTACCGTATCCAGCATTCTGCATTTTAGTAATAACCAAAAGTTCATCTTTATTATCCCTGTCAATATCATAAATCTTAAAGTCCACAACTTGTTCTCGAGAAATTTTTACTGGCATTATCCCTTTTAAATACAAATGGCTATCTTTTAAAAATACCTCATAAATTTGATCATCGATCTTAAGATTACATAACTCAGGCTGTCTGTATAGTATACAGACAGCCATAAAAGCAATCATTATTGCTATTAATCCTTTTTTCATTTCCACCATTCAAACTCCAAATTATCATCTACTGTTACATAATTTTCTCCAGGGGTTATAAATGAATTGGTCCAAGTAGGCTTAGCGACATAACTTTCATTTGGTCTTTCAATTACAACTTCTTCAAAGTAATCGGTATTTTCATCTGTATCTTTACCGCTATTATCTTCTATATACATTTGTTGACCATCATTATAAACCCACTTATGTCTTTTAATTCCTATCATTTCCTGCCATTCCCGATCGGTTAATCTCTTATCTGATAAAAATTCATAATAGTTAAACAAAGCTCCCTTAGCCAAATATGTCTTCCCGTTAGTCCTGCAAACTGCATATATTTCTAAAGGAAGTCCATTTCCAATTTCCAAATACCTTCCCTTTGGTAGGTTGCTGTTTGGAGCAATTGTCGCTATATCAGCAATAAGAGCAGAAGTTACATCATATTCTGTCCCTATGCTTTCCTTCATAAGTTTCATATTTAGGGCTTGAATAATATAATCTATATGACCTCCATACCTGTATAACACAGCATTTTCTTCTTCTGTAATATCTTCATTGGTAAGCTCCTTAATGGAAACATTAAGCAAGGTATCATAAATTTTTATCATGCTGTCAAGCACCTCGCCGCCGGCATTATCAAACATATCTCTTGATTCCAGCTGTTTTTTTGTGTTTTCTGCAAGCCATTTAAGCTTTGCATAAACCTCAACATTTGGTTCCACATAATTTAATGGTATGGAAAAATCAGGTCCTCCGCCCATTTCTGCAACCGGTTGCTTTACATATAAAATGCTGTCATGCTTTAATTCAGCATAGCTGCCAAGAGCTGTGTGAATATTTTTATCCGTCCATTTTTTGCTCCTCATAAACTGAGGCATACCTTCCACATTTTCAAAGGAGGCGGATGATGATTTTATGCTCCAAAGCCATCCCTTGTATAAGTCTTTCTTCCATTCATCATCAGATAATAACTGATTTTTTTCTCGCATTATATTTAAATTTTCTTCGTATTTGTCCCAATTATCCTTTGGCTTGTAATAAGTGTCTAACAACCCCTCAGCTCTTGTGCTTCCAAAAGCAGCAACCACATCAAGACCAGAAGGAACCGGTCTCTTTATGGGCTCCATTAAGTATTGCAATATTTCAGCATCAAAGGAATATCTCTGACCCATAAACCTAAATTGCCTGCCGGCGGGAAGATTTACTTCTGTAGTCTTTGGCTTAATTTTAGGTTCAGGTAATTTTACTGCTTCATCTAACAGCTTTTTATGATATGAGCTGTTCTTAAATATATTTATATCAGGATTTTTTCCATAAACATTAGCAATTAAATCCCTAATTTCAAATAAACCTAAGTCATCTGACGCTCCTGTATACAGGGATGTTATATTATAAATACTTTCCCATGCTTCAAAGTTTTTTTCATCCTTAAGACTTATGCAAGTAATAATCATACCCTTAGTAAGACTGTCAATGTTTAAGGCAGGCTCTTCCTTTGATTCATCAAATATAGGAAATCCACACAATCCATACCACATCATTGTTTTAAAATATTTATCAAGCTTTTCACTGCCTGTATAGTGTCCTCTTACAGTAAATTGAGAATAATCAAGGTCTGTTCTCAGTAAAGGAGATTCTGAAAAATCAGAAGCTTTTTCAATTAAATTTATTTCCTTTTCTGCAATCGATGAAATTTCCTCTGGTATTTCAATATTGCTAATATTTGAATCAAGTAATTTGCAGGCGGTTAAAAAATAGGCAGAAACAAATTTTAATTCTTCATGTACATCTGAATAGTTGGAATCTTTAAAAAGCTTTATGCTTTCCCATAGCAAATTAAAAGATAATCTATCAAGATTGTCAAGCATAATAGCTGACTCAACATATTGCAATGATTTGCCGTAATATAAATGGTATATGTGCAATGCTGAATCAACTGTAATAAATACAGGAGAACGTTTGTACATGGGCAATTCATATAGTTGATGCAGCTTAAGCGCCAAGAAGCTTGGTTCAATTACAACAAAGCCATCCTCATAAATTGCTTGTGCTTGTTCTTTAGTAAATCCTGCATATTGCCCTGCATTATAAAGATTTGATAAATCCTCTCTAACCTCATACGTACCTACGTTTGGAGTAATATGAGGAGGATTGTAAGGCAATATATCATATGTAAGATTATTTGCATTCCAAGGTGTTGGAACTTCATTATTATTTGTTACCTCTTCCGAAGCTTCTTCCGCTTGTTCATTGTTTTCCTCAGCAGTATTATTATTTTCCTGTTCATTTGAATTACTGTTATTTGAACATGATGTTAATACAATTATAGTACAAACTAATATCAGTTTAAAAATAATACTCTTTAAATATTTGTAAATATTCAATGCAGCACCTCCATAATTATATTATCACAAAATTTTATATTAATTTATAAAATGCAATAATTAATATGTTTTCAAGTAAAAATTAATGAGTCTTCACTTCATTAATCTGATTATAAATGAGCACATGTGCAAAGAACTTGTTTTTAGTGTGGTGTAGCTCCAATGCTCCATTGTATTTTTCCAATGATTTTTGCACGCTGCTAAGACCTAATCCATGGTTTTCTTTATCATCCTTTGTAGTAGTCATTTTCCCTTTATGGTAATTCAATATACCGTCAAATGAATTGGAAACACTCACATACAATACATTCTTATCTAGCTCGACTGATAATTCTATAAACTTTTCATTGCATTTTTGTGCAGCTTCAATGGCATTATCAAGTAAATTTCCCAATATTACACTTAAATCAAAGGGCTTAATATTCAGCTTATCAGGAACACTAATATTTATGTTTATTTTTATTCCCAGTAAATTGGCCTTGTTTAGTTTGTAATTTATTATGCTGTCAATTTCAAAATTACCTGTTCTTGAGTATTCTTCGGAAAAATTAATGCTGCTATAAACACTGTTAAGGTATTCAGTTGCTGATTCGTTGTCGTTATTTCCAATAAGTGTTTGAAATGTTAGTAAGTGATTTTTAATGTTGTGCCTAAATTCTCTTAAATTATCTTGAGATTGGCTGATTATTTCAAGCTGCTTTAAATATGCGCTGTTTTGCTGCTGTAAAAGCGCCTTTTCCATTTTACCTTCATAAGACTTCATTAATGCATCATATAAATAAAATACAAATATATTTACAACAAACAAAATTACTACACTTATCATAATTACCGTTAAATTATCATGATTAATTTTAAATATCATCATAAGCGCTAAAATCAATGTGCCCAGCGGTATTACAAATATTGAAAGCCAATGAAGAGAAGAAACCTTAACATCACTTTTAATTAATTTAAAATTTGATAAAAACAGCATTACATTGTATGTTATGATTTTAATTGATATGAATGCTGCAATTATAGCAAAATCTGAACTTTGAGATACAACACTTATGTTAAAATATTGAAGTGCAATAACAACTATTGTTTCTATAGTCATAAGTATCATATAAATGGATACTACAGCAATAAGTCTTCCCCTAATTGTGGATTCATAATTATAGGTTAATAAAAAAAACATTATAATGTTTGCAATAACATTTACTAACGGATTATTAAACTCAATGAACAAATATGCTATGGTAAAGTAGTATAGAAGATAAGAAACTACCTCAATTTTTTTGTCTGTTTTATTACAATCAAAAAAGATTTTCATAAACCTATAAATTATGTAGGTTCCAAAAAATGATGTAATTAAATAAACTATCGTAACGCTGTTAGTCATCTTATTGCCTGCTTTCTGTGCATAAGCTTTTCACGAACAGATTTTCTGTTATTTTGACTTATAGTAAGCACTTCATCATTAGACATTTTCACATATTCATATGTATATTCAATGCAATGATTCAAGTTAATTAAATATGATTTATGTATCATTATGAAATCCTGGTTGTGAATTTGTTCTTCAACTGTTGAAAGTTTGCCGTAAAAGCTTTTCGTTTCATTACTTAAAACTATATTGACCTTTCGCCCATGACTTTCAAAATATAAAATATCTTTAAGCAGTATACTGAAGGTTATATTGTTGTTTTTATATTCAAAAAAATTATTTTCCTTATGTAACAGCTTTATAGCTTTTAATAATACTTCTTCTAGTTTCTCTTTACTAAAAGGTTTAATTAAAAAATTAAGAGGCCTTATTTCAAAAAGCTCCATGGCATAACTTTCATTTCCGGAAATATACACTATTTGAGTAAGCTCGTCCTTCAATTTTTCTCTTATAATTTTACCCACTTCTACTCCGTTTATATTAGATAGTTCAATGTCTAAGAATATCAAATCAAAACGATTACCCTCACATAAATAATCACAAAGATTTTCACCTGAATAATAAACCTCTGTTTCAATTTCTTGATTTATATCTTTTCCTATTTCATACAACACATCTTCTAATCCAGTACAAATTATTTTCTCGTCATCACAAATAGCTATCCTTAACATTTTACCCCCAACTTTTCTTGTTATTGTAATAATTTTATCATAAATGCAAGCCGTTAATGCGATGCCCTACACTGATACAATAAATACATTATCAGGAAAAGACGTTAGTCTTTTTTTATTTCGTATTTATTATACCATATTGCATTTAAAGAATCATTAGAATTTTCAAATAAAAAGGAACCAATGACTTGATTCCATTTATGTTACTGCTTATTTTTTAAATATCTTTTCTTATATTTTATAGAGCTGTACCTGCTTATTTTATTTATGATTTTATAATTAGCTATGCTTCCCACAACTCCCACAACAGGGATACCTTGAACAAATTTTGATGTGAGCATTGAATTAGACAAGATCCTTGAAGTGTTGGTAATTTCTTTATTAATATCATATTTAAACGCAATATGATTATCAATTTTATCTCCCAACAATTCAACCTTATGATTATACTTGCGCTGTGTTTCATCCTTGGTAAGGGCTGCATTTATTAAATTTAATACATATACCTTTTCTTCTTCCAGCTCATATAAAAATCCATAGCTTAGGGATATTTCATATATTGTTTTAAGTATCATTGCTGTAAATAAAGGTATATCCGGAAGACCCATTCCCAGAAATCCCAAACCAGCTCCCTCTAAGGTAGATATGGATGTGTTAATAAACTTACTTCTTTCAGCATGCTTATCTATATTTTTTAATGTTTTATTGCTTAAGCTTTTATTTATTTTAAAATTATTAACATCATGATCGAATTGAATTTTATTTTTATTGTACAGTTTTTCAATATACTTAGTACCTTTCTCAAATATAATTTGAAATGCTTTATAAAAAGCTGTATTAAGAGAATCCTTCATGACTTCAGGTACCTTAGACTCAACCTTATCTACTAACGGCTCTAATTTTTCTTCTATTACATTTTGTTTTTTATT